>JAHWKT010000068.1:0-9372 GCA_019347695.1 Actinomycetota bacterium
GGACCGGCGAACCTGCTGTGTCTCGACGAGCCGACCAACCACCTCGACATCGCCAGCCGGGAGCTGCTGACGTCCGCGCTCGCCGCCTACGAGGGCGCGGTGCTGCTCGTCACCCACGAACGTGCGCTGATCCGCGCCACCGCCGACGCGATCTGCGCGGTCGGCGGCACCGCCGCCCGACTGGTCGATGCCGATCTCGACGCCTATCTGGCCTCGCTGGCGGCGGCGTCGGCCACGCCGGATCACTCCACCGCGGCGCCAGCCGCCTCGCCGGCGGTCGACCGCCGGCAGCAACGCCGTGACGCGGCGGCGCAGCGGCGGCGCACGCAAGGGCTGCGCGACGAGCTCGCGCGGGCCGAGGCCGCGCTCGAGCAGGCCGAGCAGCGCCTCGGTGAGCTGGAGGCCGCGCTGGCCGATCCGGTGACGTACGAGGACCCCGAGGCCGGTCGCGAGCTCACGATGGAGCATGCCGTGGTCGCCGACCGGGTGACGCTGGCCGAGCGGCGCTGGGAGGCGCTCGTCGAGCAGCTCGAGGCGGCCACCGGCGAGAGCTGACACGCCGCACCGCGCGATGCGCCGGGCCGGGCTGGGGCGGCTAGCGTGGCCGTCACGGTGAGTCAGCGAGTGCGATACCTGAGGTGGCCGGGCGCCAGATGGCCCTCCGGCGGCCGTGTCGTGGGCCTGCGCTCGCCGTCCCCGTCGCGTCACGACGGTGGTCCTCCGTGCCCGGGGGCTGCCCAGTCGTGAGCGCGCGCCTGGGTGGTGGCAGGGGCATGATGCCCAACACGGCGCTCGTCCGGCGGGGCCTCGACGGTGAGCTCGACCGGCGGTTGCCGAAGGGGCTGGTCGGTCGCGTGTGGCGCGAGTTCGCCCGCCCGTACCGGCGCAAGCTGGTCGCGCTGATCGCCACGATCGTGATCGCCTCGGCGCTGGTGGTCGCCCCGCCGTACTTCATCGGACGGATCGTCGACGCGCTCAGCCAGGTGCGCGACGGCGTGGTCCCGGCCGGGGTCGGCCGCACCGTGACCCTCAGCGCCGTCGGCCTGATCGTGCTGGCGCTGGTCACCGTGCTGTTCTCGATCGCGCAGCGGTACTACTCGGCGTGGCTCGGCGAGCAGCTGATCGCCGACATGCGCCAGCGCGCCTTCCGCCACGTGCAGCGGATGCCGGTCGCGTTCTTCACCCGCACCCAGACCGGCGCGCTGATCAGCCGGCTCAACAACGACGTGGTCGGTGCGCAGCGGGCGCTGACCGGCACCTTCGGCACCTTGACCGCCAACACCGTGCAGGTGGCTGTCGCGCTCGCCTACATGTTCGCGCTGGAGTGGCGGCTGACCCTGCTGGTCCTGTCGGTCCTGCCGGTGTTCGTCATGGCCGCGAAGTACGCGGGCCGGCGCCTGCAGGCGCTCACCCGCGAGTCGATGCAGCTCAACGCCGACATGAACACCCTGATGACCGAGCGCTTCAACGTCGCCGGCGCCACCCTGGTCAAGCTGTTCGGCCGCTACGACCGGGAGGGCGAGCGGTTCGGCGACAGCGCCGTCCGCGTCGCCGACGTCGGTGTCCGCAGCGCGGTGGTCGGGCGGCTGTTCTTCGCCACGATGTCACTGGTCGGCGCGCTGGGCACCGCCGCGGTGTACCTGGTCGGCGGCCAGTTCGTGCTGTCGGGCACCATGTCGACCGGCGACGTGGTGGCGTTCGCCGCGCTGGTGATCACCGCCTACTCGCCGCTGGCGGCGCTGAGCAACGCGCCCGTCGACGTGCTCACCGCGCTCATCAGCTTCGACCGGGTCTTCGAGATCCTCGACCTGCCCCATCCGATCACCGACGCGCCGGATGCGGTGGACCTGGAGCACCCACGCGGTGACCTGACGTTCGATCGTGTGCGCTTCGCGTACCCGTCGGCCGCCGACAGTTCGCTGGCGTCGCTGGAAAGCGGGTGGAGCGAGGCGCTCGACACCACGCCCGGGCCGGTGGTGCTCGACGACGTGAGCTTCTCGGCCGCCGGGGGGCAGACGGTCGCGCTCGTCGGTCCGTCCGGCGCGGGAAAGACCACGATGACCGCGCTCGTCCCGCGGCTGTACGACGTCAGCGGTGGCGCCGTGCGCGTCGACGGCCACGACGTCCGCGACCTCACGGTCGAGTCGCTGCGGGCGGCCGTCGGGGTCGTGAGCCAGGATCCGCACCTGTTCCACGACACCGTGCGCGCCAACCTGCGCTACGCGGCACCCGATGCCTCCGACGCACAGCTGGAGGCCGCCTGCCGGGCCGCGCAGATCCACGAGGTGATCTCGGCCCTGCCTGAGGGGTACGACACCGTGGTCGGCGAGCGGGGCTATCGGCTGTCGGGCGGCGAGAAGCAGCGCCTGTCGATCGCGCGCGTCCTGCTGAAGGATCCCGCGATCATCGTCCTCGACGAGGCGACCGCGCACCTCGACAGCGAGTCCGAGGCCGCGGTGCAGGCGGCGCTGCGTACGGCCCTGGCGGGGCGGACGTCCCTGGTGATCGCGCACCGCCTGTCCACGATCGTGGGCGCCGATCTGATCCTCGTCGTCAGCCACGGCCGCGTCGTCCAGCAGGGCACGCACGCTGAGCTGGTGCGGGCCGAGGGCCTGTACGCGGACCTGTACCACACACAGTTCGCCGCCGCCGAGGCGTAGCAGCCGCCCTCGACGCTGGGGGTCGTGGGTCGGTAGACTGCTGCCTCGAGCGACGGTGCTGACGCGAGACGCGTGGGCACCGTCTTTTGGTTCTCCGGACATCCACCCCACCGTGACTGGAGCAGCATGTACGACCCCACCCGCACACACGATGCGTGCGGCATCGGCTTCGTCGCCGACATCGCGGGCCACGCGACCCGCGGCATCGTCGACGCGGGGCTCGACGGCCTGCGCGGCGTGCGACACCGCGGCGCCGTGGCGTCGGACAGCAAGACCGGCGATGGTGCCGGCGTGCTCCTGCCGGTGCCACGCGAGTTCCTCGCCGCCGAGGCCGGGCGGCTGGGCAGCGCGGTCCACCCGGGGGACCTCGGCGTGGCGATGTGCTTCTTCGACGGCGACGAGCACCAGCGCGGCGATGACGATCGTGCGCAGGCGCGTGCGGCGGTCGAACGGTCACTGCGCGACGCCGGCCTGTCGCTGTGGTGCTGGCGCACGGTGCCGACCGTGCCGGAGGTGCTGGGCGACCAGGCCCGCGCCGCGATGCCGGTGATCGAGCAGGCGCTGTTCACCGCGCGGGGCACTGGCGGTGATCGGGAGCGGCGGGCCTACCTGGCCCGCCGCGACGCCGAGCGCCGGTGCCGCGCCAGCGGCGCGCGCGCCTACTTCGCGTCGTTCGGGTTCTCGACGGTCACCTACAAGGCGCTCAGTGCCGCCGACCAGCTCGCCGCGTTCTACCCTGATCTGTGTGCGCCGGCGTTCGTGGCGTCGTACGTCATGTTCCACCAGCGCTACTCGACGAACACGCTGCCGACCTGGGACCGCGCGCAGCCGTTCCGGCTGCTGTGCCACAACGGCGAGATCAACACCATCGACGGCAACGTCAACCTCATGCGCGCCCGCATGGGCAACCTCGGGGCGGACTGGCCGGAGCTCGGCGACGACGGGGAGGCGGTACTCGAGCCGCTCATCGACCCCCTGGCGTCGGATTCGGCGAAGCTCGACTCGGCACTCGAGCTGCTGTTGCGTGGCGGCCGGTCGCTCGACCACGCGATGGCGATGCTGGTGCCGCAGGTGTGGGAGGGCAGCAGCGACCTGCCGGCGCCGGTCCGCGACTTCTACCGCTACCACTCGGCACTGGTCGAGCCGTGGGACGGGCCGGCGGGGCTGGTGTTCGCCGACGGCACCCGGGTGGGTGCCGCGCTCGACCGCAACGGCCTGCGGCCGTTGCGCTACCAGGTCTGTGATGACGGCCTGGTCGTGTGCGGCAGCGAGGTCGGCGCAGTGCGGACCGAGGGCCGCGGCGGGGTGCGGCGCGAGCGGCTGGGTCCTGGGCAGATGCTGCTCATCGATCCCGAGCGCGGTCTGATCGAGAACGCTGCGCTCAAGCGGCGCCTGGCGTCGCGGCGCCCGTACGGCGAGTGGCTGCGTAGCAACCAGCGGACCATCCACGCTGGCCAGCCGGTCGACCATGCACCGGAGGACCTGCTGGCTCGCCAGGTGCAGGCGGGGTTCACCAAGGAGGAGCAGACCGCCGTGCTGCGGCCGCTGGCCAACGACGGCAAGGAGCCCGTGTCGTCGATGGGTGACGACACGCCGCTGGCCGTGCTCAGCGGGACGGGACGCTCGGTGTACCACTTCGTCAAGCAGCGGTTCGCCCAGGTGACCAACCCGCCGATCGACCACCTCCGCGAGTGGAAGGTGATGAGTCTGCGGACGCAGCTGGGTCCGCGTGCGTCGATCCTGACCGAGACCGACGACGCCGTCCGCCTGCTCGAGCTCGACGGGTTCATGCTCTACCCGCATGGGCTGCGGCGCCTGCTGATGGACACCGACCTGCCGTTCGGCGTGGCAGGGCTGGACGCGACGTTCCCGGTCGACGACGGACCCGACGGGTTGGCCGGGCGCCTCGACGCGCTGGCGGCCGAGGCGGTCGACGCGATCGGCTCGGGCGCCGCCCTGCTGATCTGCAGCGACCGCAAGGTCGGCGCCGAACGCGCAGCGGTGCCGGCGCTGCTGGCCGTCGGCGCCGTCCACCACGCGTTGGTCGACGCGCGCCTGCGCACGAGCGCGAGCCTGATCGTCGAGACCGACGACACCCGCGAGACGCACACGTTCGCGGCGCTGCTCGGGTATGGCGCCGACGCGATCTGCCCACGGCTGGCGCTCGAGACCATCACCGAGCTCGCCGACGCCGGCAGACTGGGCCGGGACTCGGCCTCGGCCGGCGACGCGCAGGAGTCGTACGCGAACGCGATCGCCGACGGCGTGCTCAAGATCATGTCCAAGATGGGTATCTCCACGCTCGACTCCTACCGCTCGGCGCAGATCTTCGAGGCCATCGGCCTGGGTGCCGACGTCATCGACCGCTGCCTGCGGGGTACCCCCTCACAGCTCGGTGGCATCGGCCTGCGCGAGCTCGGCGAGGACGTGCTGCGCCGCCATGACCTTGCGTACGCGGACCGTCCGGCGCTACCGAGTCCCGGCTTCTACAAGTTCAAGAAGGCCGGCGAGTACCACGCCAACAACCCGGACGTCATCGCGGCGCTGCACCGTGCGGTCGGCCTGGGCGACGACGGCGACGGCGCGGCGGTGCCGCAACCGTCCGACGAGGTGATCACCGCCGAGCAGCGCGCCGCCCACCTGCTCGCGGTGGCTGCCGACACCGGCCGGACGAACCTGTACGACGAGTTCGCCCGCATGGTCAACGAACGTCCACCCACCGAACCACGCGACCTGCTCGAGCCGGTGGTCGCCGCCGCACCGGTGCCGCTGGACCAGGTCGAGGCCGCCACGAGCATCGTCCAGCGGTTCTTCACCGGCGCGATGTCGTTGGGTGCGCTCTCACCGGAGTCCCACGAGACCCTGGCCATCGCGATGAACTCCCTCGGCGCGTCGTCGAACACCGGCGAGGGAGGCGAGGATCCACGGCGCTTCGGCACCCGCGGGACCCGTCGTGACGCGAACTCGCGCTCCAAGCAGGTCGCGTCCGGGCGCTTCGGCGTCACGCCGCAGTACCTGGCCTACGCCGACGAGCTGCAGATCAAGATGGCGCAGGGCTCCAAGCCGGGGGAGGGTGGACACCTGCCCGGCCACAAGGTGTCGAGCCTGATCGCCCGGCTCCGCCACACCCAACCCGGTGTCGGCCTGATCTCGCCCCCACCCCACCACGACATCTACTCCATCGAGGACCTCGCGCAGCTGATCTTCGATCTCAAGCAGGTCAACCCGTTCGCGAGCGTGAGCGTGAAGCTGGTCTCCAGCGACGGCGTCGGCATCGTCGCCGCAGGGGTCGTCAAGGGGCTCGCCGACGCCGTGCAGATCGCCGGGTGCGATGGCGGCACCGGGGCGTCGCCGTTGTCGTCGATCAAGCACGCCGGCCTGCCGTGGGAGCTGGGCCTGGCCGAGACACAGCAGACGCTGGTGGCCAACGGGCTGCGCGGACGGGTGCGGCTGCAGGTCGACGGCGGGTTCCGCACCGGACGCGATGTGCTGATCGCGGCGCTGCTCGGCGCCGACGAGTACGGCTTCGGCACCTCGGTGCTGCTCGCGGAGGGCTGCATCATGGCGCGTGCCTGCCACCGCGACACCTGCCCGGTGGGGGTGGCGACCCAGCGGCGCGACCTGCGCGCCAAGTACGCCGGTACCCCCGAGACGGTCGCCACGTACCTGCTGTTCGTGGCGGAGGAGGTGCGCGCCGGCCTCGCGCGTCTCGGCGCCACCTCGATCGACGAGATCATCGGACGGGTGGACCTGCTGCAGCCACGCGCGAGCATCCACGGGCGTGCTCGGGCGTTGGACGTGCGGCCGCTGTTGCGCGCACCCGCGTCGGGGCCGCGTCATTACGACGCCAGCCTGCCGATCCAGGCCCCGCGCGATCGGCTCGGCGACGAGGTGTTCGACACGCTGTTCCGGGCGCTGTGGACCGGTACCGGCGAGACGTTCGAATTCCGCATCCGCAACACCGATCGTGCCGTCGGGGCGCGCCTGGGTGGTGCGATCGGCGTCGAGTTCGGCGAGCGGATGCCCGAGCAACCCGTCACGGCCCGCTTCGTCGGTGAGGCGGGGCAGAGCTTCGGTGCCTTCCTCGCGCAGGGCGTGCACTTCGTGCTCACCGGCGACGCCAACGACTACGTGGGCAAGGGGATGGCGGGCGGACGGATCGTGGTACGACCGCCCGATGACGACGTCGGAGACCCCGTGCTGGTCGGCAACACCGTCCTGTACGGCGCCACGGGCGGTGAGCTGTTCGTCGCCGGTCGCGCCGGCGAGCGCTTCGCGGTCCGCAACTCGGGGGCCACCGCCGTCGTGGAGGGCACCGGCGAGCACGCCTGCGAGTACATGACCGGCGGCGTCGTCGTGGTCCTCGGGCGGACCGGGTTCAACCTCGGTGCCGGCATGACCGGCGGCGTGTGCTACGTGCACGACCCTGGGGCGGGCATCCTCGCGCGCATCAACACCCAGCTCGTAGATGCCCGCCGCCCCGAGGGCGGCGACCCCGACGAGGTCCACACCCTGGTCCGACGGCACCTGGAGCTCACGGGCTCGGGCCGCGCGGCGCGGATGCTCGACGACTGGGACATTGCCGCCGAGGGGTTCTGGCGCATCGCGCCGCGCGGCAAGCTGTCGCGGGTCGAGCGCAGTGAGCGCGGCGTGGGGACGTCCGTGTGATCCGCCGCGGTCGTGCGGGTGGTGAACGGTCGGACCGCCGGGCGATCGCCAGGTGTGCCGGGCGCGCCGACCTCCGTCGGTGGCGGTGCGTGGCGGTGGCGTGAGGCGCTGTGGGCCCGCCCGGAACCCGACGTCGCGCGCCGGTGCGCCGTTGCTAGGCTGCGACACCTGATGCAACCACAGCTGCTCGGTCACCCGAAGGACAGGACCACCCGCAAGGCGCAGCGATACTTCTCCGACCGCGGCGTCCGAGTCACGTTCACCGATCTGCGCAAGCGCGCGCCCACCCCCGGTGAACTGCGAAAATGGGTCGAGCGTTTCGGTGTCGACGAGGTGATCGACCGCTCGTCGGCGGCGTACCGTGACGCCGGCCTGGGGTACCTCTCGGCGGGCGTCGACACCTGGCTGGAGCAGTTCGCCGCGCAGCCACTGCTGCTGCGCCTGCCCCTCGTGCGCTGTGGCAGCGAGCTGTCGGTCGGAGACGATCCGGACGCATGGCAGCGTTTCGTGGACCTCGCGAGGTACGCCTGAGCGGTCCTGTCGGCTGGTGTCAGCCAGGCAACAACCTGAGGCGGATGCTTGCACATCGGGCCCGGACGGGGCAGGTTGGAGCCGCGAAGGCGGGTCGCGGGCGCTGCCGGCACGTCGAAACACATCGATACACACGGCAACTGTCGTGCCCGCCCGCGCTCCCAAGGTTGTCAACCGAGAACGAGGAGTCCACGTTGAACAAGGCAGAGCTGATCGACGCCGCTGCCGATCGCGCCGACATCGCCAAGAACAGCATGTCCGAGGCGCTTGATGCGGTGCTCGAGACCATCACCGAGACCGTCTCCCGCGGCGACAAGGTCACGCTGACCGGTTTCGGCACGTTCGAGCGCCGGCATCGCGAGGCGCGGACCGGGCGCAACCCGCAGACCGGCGACGAGATGCACATCCCGGCGCAGAACAGCCCGGCCTTCAAGGCGGGCAAGGCGTTCAAGGATGCCGTGAACGACTGAGACACTTCATTCCACTTCCCCGCGACGGCATGCGGGTCGGCATGCCGGGCAGCGGGGTGCAATGGTCCACGCACGCGTCCCGGATCCGTCCGGGACGCGCACTGTTTTCTTGGCCGGCGGAGCCGGTCCACCGGATGTGCACGGAACCAGGCTCTGTGCAGTTTTCGGCGCCTGTCCCGGCCATTGCAGGTCGCTGCCAGCGCGGCGACCGGGCGGGTCGTCAACCGGTCAGCTGCAGGTGATGCATCAGCTCGGTCGGTGGCATGACCAGGCCGGTCACGAACGGACCGAACTCGGCGTAGGTCGCGCTGACCGCATCGAAGCGCATCTCGTAGACGATCTGCTTGATCGCCGCAGGGTCGTCGGCCAGCAGGGTCACCCCCCACTCCCAGTCGTCGAGCCCGACCGATCCGGTGATCAACTGCAGCACCCGTCCGCGGTAGCGCCGGCCGACCGCCGCGTGACCGGCCATCAGCGCCTTGCGGTCGGCCAAGTCCAAGGTGTACCAGTTGCCACCCGGATCCCGTCGCTTGCTCATCGGGTAGAAGCTGATCACCCGCCGCGACGGCAGCTGCGGCGTCAGCTTGTTGCGGGTGTACGTCGCCATCCGTTCGCGGAACGCCGCGAGCGCCGCGTCGTAGCCTGGTGACGACGGGTCCATGTTCTCCTGCTCGATGAGGCGCTTCGCCTCGTCCTCCTCCGTGGAGACGTACTCGCTGATCTCGGTGAGCGACAGGTAGGAGGCTGCCGGCACCAGCACCTGCCCGAGCGGTGCCGCCGCGAGCTCGACCGAGAAGCGGTCGAGTGCGGCGAGGTCCGGTGCGAGCGCCATCAGCCCGAAGTCCGCCTTCTGTCCGAGCACGCTGAAGGCCAGCACCTGGCACCCGTCGCGCTGATCGAACCCCTCGATGCGCGCCGCGAAGTCACGGGCGGCGCCGCCGGCGCCGTCCGTCGCGTCGCGGCGGACGTGGAAGAACAGGTGCAGGACACCTCGTCCTTGCGAGGGGATGACAGCTTCGGCGGGCACGGCAGGATCCTTTGGT
>JAHWKT010000068.1:9472-17443 GCA_019347695.1 Actinomycetota bacterium
TCGTGGGCGGCGGGGACAGTGGCGTGCATCGGGGTCGCCGCGCGTGGCGGCGGGTAGTCCATACTGTCAGCAGCGACCTCGCGGCAGCGACCGAACGCGGGCCGCGGAGCAGAAAGAGACCGATGACGCGTACACACAGCAAGGGACGCACGCCGCTCGAGGTTCCCACCGAGCACAGTCTGACGACACGGCTGTGGCAGTACGCCGAGCGGTCGGGCGGTCAGCAGGCGCTGCGCTACTGGGCGGATGGCGCGTGGCATCCCCTGACGTGGCACGAACTCGCCGACCGCGTCCGCGGCGTGGCTGCCGGGCTGATCGCGCTCGGTGTCGACGCCGGTGACCGCGTGGTCGTGATGGGCCCGACCAGCGCGCAGTGGACGATCGCGGATCTGGCGGTCCTGGCCGCAGGTGGGGTCACAGTGCCGGTCTACGAGACGAGCGGTGTTGATCAGTGCGCGTGGATCCTCTCCGACTCCGGCGCGAAGGTCGCGATCTGCTCCGACGCGGACACGGCCGCCACCCTCGATGCGGCCCGCCACGACGATGGTGCGCTGTCGGACGTGTTCGTGATGGCCGAGGGCGGCCTGGACGCCATCGCTGCGCGGGGTGACGACAACCGCGATGCGGTCGATGAGCGGGTCGCGCAGACCTCCTGCGACTCGATGGCGTCGATCATCTACACGTCTGGCACCACGGGACGACCCAAGGGCTGTGTGCTGACGCATGGCAACATCCTGGTCACGGCGCGCCAGGCCCAGCTCGCGCTGGCCAATGTGTTGCTCGCCGACGGCGCGTCGACGTTGCTGTTCATACCGCTCGCGCACATCTTCGCGCGGGTCATCCAGTTCGCGTTGCTCGACGCCGGCACCGTGCTGGGCTACGCACGGTCGATCCAGACGCTGTCCGAGGATCTGCAGAGCTTCAAGCCGACGTTCCTGCTTGCGGTGCCGCGGATCTTCGAGAAGGTGTTCAACGCGGCGCAGGCCAAGGCGCAGGGTGCGAAGGCCACGGTCTTCGCCGCCGCCGTCGACACCGCGACCGAGTGGTCGGAGGCCGACACCCCGGGGCTGGTCACCAACGTCAAGCGCGCCGTGTTCGATCGCCTGGTGTACGCCAAGCTGCGTGCCGCGCTGGGCGGCAAGGTGGCCCACTGCATCTCCGGTGGGGCGCCGCTCGCGCCGCACCTGGCGCACTTCTTCCGCGCGGTCGGCGTCGACATCCTCGAGGGATACGGACTCACCGAGACCACCGCCGCGTCCGCGGTCAACCCGCCGGAGTGGAACAAGATCGGCACTGTGGGACAGCCCTGGCCGGGTACGGAGTTCCGCGTCGCCGAGGACGGCGAGCTGCTGATCCGTGGGCCCGGCGTCTTCCAGGGCTACTGGCAGAACAGCGACGCCACCGACGAGGTCCTCGACGGCGACGGGTGGTTCCACACCGGCGATCTCGGCGCGATCGACGACGACGGCTTCGTCTCGATCACCGGACGCAAGAAGGAGATCATCGTGACCGCGGGCGGCAAGAACGTTGCGCCCGCGGTGCTCGAGGAGCGGCTGAAGGCACACCGGCTGATCTCGCAGGCCATGGTGGTGGGCGACAAGCGGCCCTTTGTCGGTGCGCTGATCACCCTCGACCCCGAGGAGTTGCAGTTGTTCGCCGCCGAGCACGGGCTGGGTGACGCCGTCGGTGCCGCGCAGTCCGATCGCGTACGCGCCGAGGTCGACCGCGCGGTCGCCGAGGCGAACACCGCGGTCTCGCGGGCCGAGTCGATCCGCAAGACCGCGATCCTCGAGCGGGACTTCACCATCGAGGAAGGGGAGTTGACGCCCACCCTCAAGGTCCGTCGAATGGTCGTCGCCGACCACTTCTCAACCGCGATCGACGACCTGTACGACACGTAGTCGCGGCGCGCCGTCCGCGACGTTCGTCGGTCGTCGAGGTCAGTCGTCGAGGTTGCGGGCGGCCCATGCGCTGACGATGGCCGAGCTCGCGGCGACCATGGCGGTGAGCCGCCTGCGCCGAGCGTCGCCGGGCTGCGCCCGCAGGAACGCGGCGGCGTCGACGCCGTCGGCGAAGCCGCCGGCCTCCACCCACCCACGCAGGCCCGGCGAGCCGTGTCGCGCCGCCAGCAGCGCACCCACGCCGAGTGCGAGGTCGCGTGCGCCGAGCATGCGCACCACGATCCTCGTCTCCTGAGCCGACGAGTCGAACTGCAACCGTCCCACCAGCCCCGGCGCCACCGTGGCGCTCACACCGATCGCCACGCGTGCCAGCGCGATGCTCCGGGCGGCCAGCCCGGCCAGCGCGTCGCCTTCAGCCATCACCGTGTCCTTGTCCGTCGCGGCACCGGCGCCCGAGGCTACCGTGTGCGCATGACAGCCGATCCCACCTTGCCCACCTGCGCGGTGCACCGCGACCGCGAGACCCGGCTGCGCTGCAGCCGGTGCGGTCGCGCCGTCTGCGACGTGTGCCTGCAGCAGGAACCTGGGTGGCGGGTCTGTCCGCAGTGCCACCAGGAGCTGGCCGAGGACGGTGGGACCGACCGCGGTCAAACGCACCGGCTGCAGGCGTCGGCGCCGCTCACCTTCGGGCTGCTGCTCGCCTACGGCGTCGTGTACCTCGTGGGTGAGCTGACCGGCGGCACGCCGTCGCTCGTCATCATCGAGGGCGCACAGATCAACGATGCCGTCATGGCCGGACAGTGGTGGCGGGTGCTCACCGCGACGATGCTGCACGCCGGCATCACCCATCTGCTGTTCAACGGATACGCGCTGTACGTCCTCGGCCCGCAGCTCGAGCGGAGCGTCGGCAGCGCCGCCTTCGCGGCGCTGTACGCCGCGGCAGGTCTGGCCGGCGGCGTTGCGTTCCTGTTCACCGCGCCCGGCGAGGTCGCCGTCGGCGCCTCCGGAGCGATCTTCGGGTTGTTCGGCGCGTGGTTCGGCGCCTCGTGGGCGCGACGGGACACACCCCAGGGCAGGGCCGGGCTGTCGCAGTTCGGGCTGCTGCTGCTCATCAACCTGGCGTTGCCGCTGTTCATCCCCGGGATCGCCTGGCAGGCCCACCTCGGTGGTCTCCTCGTCGGGCTGGTCAGCGGCCTGTGGTGGGCGCACCTGCGCGGCACGTCGTCGTCGCCAGGTGCGCGGGTGCTCGTCCCGGCGCTCATCGGACTCGCGCTGCTCGTCGTGCTGCTCTGGTACACCTAGCCTCTTGGTCGTCGCGGTGGGACTGGAGCGCGCAGATGAGTGAATCGGTAACCGAGCGCACGGTGATCGCCGCGTCGCCGTCGACCATCCTCGACGCGATCATCGCCGTCGACGCCTACCCGCAGTGGCAGCGTGACGTCAAAGAGGTCGAGGTGCTCGAGCGCGACGCGCAGGGTCGCCCCGCACGGGCGCGGTTCGTGGTCGACGCCCGCATCTTCACCGCGACCTACGTCCTGCGCTACAGCTACGGCGAGGGGACCGTCCGCTGGAAGCTGGAGTCCAGCGACCAGCTGCGGGCACTCGACGGTGGCTATACGGTGACCGACGCGGGAGACGGCCAGAGCACGGTGGTCTACGAGCTCATCGCCGATCCGACGATCAGCATCCCGCGGTTCATGCGCCGGGCGGCGGCAGAGAAGATCGTGCGCAGCGCGCTGGACAACCTGCGGGACCGCGTCGAGCCCGGGCGGTGACGTCGTGCCCGACGTCCGTGATCTCGACAGTCGGACCCACCCCGCGGACCGGCGCCCTGTAGGCTGCGCGTATGGCTGCGACGCCGGGCGGCGTCCGGACAGGACGCGGCCGACGTCGAGCCTGTGACGCGCCTGCGCCGCATCGCCGCGCTGGTGCGTCACGACCGGCCCACCGGCACCGCCCCCACACGATCGCCCGCACCGACACGAAGGAGCTGCTGTTGGAGGTCACCGCCACCGCAATCCGCTCGCTGCTGAACCGCCCGCCGTCGACGTCGCCCGTCACGTCGGTGTATGTCAACACCGATGGTTCGCGGTACCCCCGCCCGGCGGACTACGAGGCACGGCTCGACAACCTTCTGCGGTCGGCCAGACGGGCGGCGTCAGCGCTCAGCCAGGACGCCCAGGACGCGGTCCGCGCCGACACCGAGCAGATCAGCAGGTGGGTCAGGTCCAGCTTCGATCGCAGCGGGATCAAGGGGCTCGGGCTGTTCGCCTCCGCAGGTGACATCTTCGAGCAGGTCGAGGTGGCGGTAGGCGTGCGCAACATCGCCCGCGTCGGCGACCGGCCCTACGTGGTGCCGCTGCAGGCGCTCCTCGGACGCCATCACCACATCGCGCTGGCCGTCGTCGAGCGTGACCGCGCACGCATCCTGCGGTATCAGCTCGGCCGGATCGAGGAGCACCTCGACGTGACGTCGGACGTGCACGGCCAGCACGACCAGGGTGGCTGGTCACAGAACCGGTTCCAGCGGGGCATCGAACACGAGGTGCTGGCCCACATGCGCGACGTCAGCGACATCCTGCTGCGCCTGCACGAGCACGAGCCGCTCGACGCGCTCGTGGTCGCCGGACCGACGGCGGAGGCGTCGGAGTTCGTGCGCAAGCTGCACCCGTACCTGGCGAAGGTGCTGCACGGAGAGCCGATCAGCATCCCGTTGACGGCCGACACCGACCAGCTGTCCGCTGTGCTGCGCGACGCCGAGCAGGAGCTGGTCTCGCGTCGTCGCCGCGAGCTGCTCGCGCGGCTCGAAGCCGGCAAGGGGCAGGCCGAGCGGGATGCCCGGGGCATCCGACACGTCGTCGAGGCGGTCAACGCCAAGCGCGTCGACGTGCTGTTCGTCGTCGAGGGTGCCGGCGAACCGGGCTGGAAGAGCGCCTCGGGCGCGCTGGCGCTGTACGAGCACGAGGCCGAGTCGTACGGCACCCCCGTAGAGCCGGTCGACGATCTCATCGACGAGATCATCGAGCAGGCCGTGCTCAGTGGCGCCGACATCGAGCTGTTCCGCGACGGCAGCAGGCTCGACGGACACCCTGTCGCGGCGCTGCTGCGCTTCTAGTGGCCGGGACCGCCGGCGACGCACTCGCGATCGGCATCGACGTCGGCGGCACGAACATCCGCGCCGGGCTCGTCGATGACGACGGTTCGATCCACGACCGCGAACAGGTGGCGACGCCCGACGACGCCGAAGCCCGCATGACGGCGATGCTCGACCTGGTTGCCAGGCTGAGCGAACGCGCGGACGTCGACCGGCTGCCCGTCGGTGTGGGCGCGGCTGGCCTGGTCGACCTCGACGGCGTGGTGCGCTACTCCCCGAACCTCGACTGGCGTGACGCACCGGTACGTGCCGAGCTGGCCGCCGCGCTCGATGTCGACGTCCGCGTCGAGAACGACGCCGCCGCTGCCGCGTGGGGGGAGTACCGCGCCGGTGCCGCCCGTGACGTGGACGGGGGCGCGCTGATGTTGACCATCGGCACCGGCGTCGGTGGCGGGCTGATCATGGACGACCGGCTCATCCGGGGCAACGCCGGCATCGGTGGCGAGTTCGGCCACCTCATCATCAGTGAGGGCGGCGCACGGTGCCCGTGCGGCAACCGCGGCTGCCTCGAGGCACTCGCGAGCGGCACGGCGATCGGGCGGCGCGCGGCCGCTGCGCTGGCAGACGGCGGCGACTCCGCGCTGCGCGACGTCGACGAGGTCACCGGCACCGCGGTCACCCGGGCCGCGCGCGATGGTGATGCGCTCGCCGTGGAGGTGCTCGCCGAGGTCGGCTGCTGGTTGGGTGTCGGGATCGCATCGCTCGTCAACAGCCTCGACCCCGGCGTGGTCATCATCGGCGGCGGCGTGCTCTCAGCCGGATCACTGTTCCTGGATCCCGCAACCGAGGCGTATCATGCTCGCGTTATCGCCCGCGAACACCGCGACGTGGCACCGGTGCTTCGCGCGGAGCTTGGTGACGACGCAGGTCTGATCGGTGCGGCGCTGCTGGCGCTCGCACGGCACGCATGACTGCTCGCTGCGACCACGTCAGGCAGGCTCTGAGGATGGACAGCCCCGCGGCACCTGAGCGGCTGCCGACGATGTACCGCGTGATCCGCGCGCTGCTTCGGCCCGTGGTGCTCAGTCTGCTGCGACCGACCATCGAGGGCTTCGACCACGTGCCCGCCCGCGGTCCGGCGATCCTGTGCGCCAACCACATGTCGGCGCTCGACCCGATGCTCGTGCCGATCGTCGTACCGCGCCCGATCGTCTACCTGGCCAAACGTGAGTACTTCGTCGGGCCGACACGATGGCTGTTCGAGCGCCTCGGCGTCGTGCCGGTGGACCGCGAGGGTGGGACCGCGGCGCAGGCGAGCCTGGACCGGGCGACCGAGGTGCTGCGGTCCGGTGGTGTCCTCAGCCTGTTCCCCGAGGGCACCCGGTCACCGTGCGCTTCGGCGCCCCCCTGCACATCTCGGCGGACGACGAGGCTGGTGTGCGGGCCGCGACCGACGCCCTGCTGCAGACGATCGGACGGCTCACCGGCCAGACCTACGTCGACCGGTATGCCGCCTCGGCAGCTGACGAGCAGTGCGCGCACGACGATCCGAAACCCGATGCAGAGCGTGGGATGGACCGATGAGTATCGTGCGGACGTACCGCCGTGACCACCAGGGTTGCGCCGAGTCCAGCGCCTGGGTACAAGTCGGGACTGCAGGTGCGATGTCGACCGGGAGATGGGTGTGACGCAGTCACCGCGAGGGTCGGCTCGGACCGAGATGAGCGATCTGCGCAACATCGTCGACCGGCTGGATCTGCTGATGGGTGCGTCCTCCACAACCACTACGGAACCGATCGGAGGCCGGACGACTGTCGACAAGACGGTCGGTGTGCTGACCGAGCGCCTGGCGACACTCGAGCACGAGGTCGAGGAGCTGCGCACGCTCGTCAACCATCTGATGACGATCGCGACATGGCAGGCCAAGGTCACGGCCACGCTCGTCGAGGACGGGGTCACAGCCGACGACGGCGAGGATCAACCGCAGGCACGGAAGCGGTCCGACGCGCCGTCAGGGTCTGCTGACCAGTCGGTCCAAGACACCGACAAGCCGGCCCGACACGTCGATGACGACGAGCAGCAGCGCGGCGATCGGCAGAACCGCGGTGACAGCGCACCGCCTGCCCCGAGGACGACCACGCTGGACGACGACATCGACGACATCCTCGGCAGCAGCCGCCGGTCGTCGCGTCAGACCCCACCCCCCGACTTTGGGATCTGACGCCGTACGATCGGGCTCGTCGCGGTGGCGTGGGAGGACGTGACCACGTGAGCGGGAGGCGCCGCAGTGTCGGCACCGAGGCGGCAGCCGACGGTACCGCCGACCGTTCCACGCTGCACGACGACATGGCACAGCTGATGCGGCTCGTCGAGCGCCTGCATGATGCGGCGCCCACCAGACCGCTCGACGATCGCGAGCTCGAGCTCGTCGGGGGAGCGGTCACACCGACGACCGCCGAGCAGCAGCTGCGGGCCCTCGGGGTGTTGCTCCTGACGCTGCAGACCTACCTCCGTGGCCGGCATGCAGCTTCGCAGCACGCCGACGAGCCGCCCCGGCCCCGCGCGCCGGCTCCGACGCCAAGCAGCGACCAAGCGCGACGCAACGGTGTCGCCGGTCTCGGGCCGTCGACCGCCGGCGTCGCGGCAGCCGCAGCCAGGTACATCGCCCGCGATCTCGCCGCGCGTAGGCTCTCGGAGTTCACGTCGGCTGAGGGGTATCGCCTCGCCCGGGAGCTCGCGCGGATCGGGGGAGCCGAGCACGCGGTCGAACAACTGCTGGGGGAAGCGAACGAGATCCGGCTCCACCCGGTGCCGTTGACCGAGGCGCTGTCACACCGGCCGCACTAACCTCCGCCACGCTGCCGCTCGTGTCCCCGCGTCCCGCCGCGTATGCGCAGGCACGGACGGGCCCGCCTGGGGGTGGCGGGTGTCCGGTGCGTTGGCCGCTGGTGGCGTGTGGCGGGTCAGAACGGCAGG
>JAHWKT010000069.1 GCA_019347695.1 Actinomycetota bacterium
CCCCCGCGCGGGCCGCGCCCGGACGCCCCGGCGGTGGGCCACCCTGGTCTGATCGCCGGGAAAGGACCTGACGTGACTGCGCACCCCTTCCCGACCCGCCACATCGGCCTGACCGACGACGTTGTTGCCGAGATGCTGGCCGTGCTCGGTAACGACACCCTCGACGCATTGATCGACGCGACGGTGCCCAAGAGCATCCGACAGACCGAGCCGCTGCGACTGCGGGGCCTCGACCGCCCGGACGCCGAGGATGAGGTGCTCGCCGCCCTGCGCGACGTCGCGGCGAAGAACCATCCGTTAACCAGCCTCATCGGCCAGGGCTACTACGGCACGGTGACCCCGCCGGTGATCCTGCGCAACGTGCTGGAGAACCCGTCCTGGTACACGGCGTACACCCCGTACCAGCCGGAGATCTCCCAGGGCCGGCTCGAAGCGCTGCTGAACTTCCAGACGATGGTCGCCGACCTCACCGGCCTGCCGCTGACCAACGCCAGCCTGCTCGACGAGGGCACGGCGGCCGCCGAGGCGATGTCGATGGCCAGGCGTGCGGTGCGCGGCGGCCCCGACGTGTTCCTGGTCGACACCGACGTTCATCCGCAGACCCTGGCGGTGCTGCAGACGCGTGCTGAGCCGTCCGGGATCGAGGTCCGCCCGGTCGACCCGTGGAACGACGACGTCGGCGAGGCGTTCGGGCTGCTGATGCAGTATCCGGGCACCAGCGGGGAGGTCCGTGACCTGCGCGCGCCCGTCCAGGCGATCGCTGCGCGGGGCGGGCTGGCGGTCGTCGCGGCGGATCCGCTGGCACTGACGCTGCTGACGTCGCCCGGTGAGCAGGGTGCCGACATCGTCGTCGGCTCGACCCAGCGGTTCGGCGTGCCGATGTGGTTCGGCGGCCCGCACGCCGCCTACATCGCGACGCGCGACGATCACAAGCGGTCGATGCCAGGGCGTATCGTCGGGGTGAGCGTCGACACGCGCGGCCGCATGGCGCACCGGCTGGCGCTGCAGACCCGCGAGCAGCACATCCGCCGGGAGCGCGCCACGTCCAACATCTGCACCGCCCAGGTCCTGCTGGCGGTCGCGGCCGGCTTCTACGCCATCTACCACGGCCCCGAGGGACTGACCGACATCGCCGAGCACTGCCGCCGTCTCGCCGAGACGTTGAAGGCGGAGCTGGTCGACGGCGGCGTCGAGGTCGAGACCGCCACCGTGTTCGACACGTTGACCGTGCGGGTGCCGCATCGGGCGGCGGAGCTGCTGGCCAAGGCGCGCGCCGAGGAGGGACTGCTGCTGCGCCGCATCGACGACGAACGGATCGGCATCGCGTTCGACGAGACCAGCCGCCAGCAGGAGGTCGAGGCGTTGTGCCGCGTCTTCGGCGTCGCCTCGACCCGTAACCACGATGCGATCGAGCTGCCGGCGCTGCCCGGCGGCCTGGCGCGCACCAGCGACTTCATGACCCACCCGGTGTTCCACGAGCACCGCAGCGAAACCGCGATGATGCGGTACGTGCGCCACCTCGCGTCGCTCGACCTGGCACTGGACCGCACGATGATCCCGCTGGGATCGTGCACGATGAAGCTCAACGCGGCGGTCGAGCTCGAGGCGATCAGCTGGCACCGGCTCCAGGCGGTCCACCCCTTCGCGCCCGCCGACACCACCGTCGGGTCCCAGCAGCTCGTCCGCGACGTGGAGCGGTGGCTCGCGGACATCACCGGCTACGACGCGGTGAGCGTGCAGCCCAACGCCGGGTCGCAGGGTGAGCTGGCCGGGTTGCTGGCGATCCGCGGCTATCACCGGTCGCGTGGTGACACGCAACGGACGGTCTGCCTGATCCCGTCGTCGGCGCACGGCACCAACGCGGCGAGCGCCGTGATGGCCGGCATGCGCGTGGTCGTGGTGGACACGTCCGACGGCGGTCAGATCGATCTGGAGGACCTGCGGGCCAAGGCCGCCGAGCACGCCGACACCCTCGCCGCGATCATGGTCACCTACCCGTCGACGTTCGGTGTGTTCGAGGCAGGCATCGTCGAGGTGTGTGAGGTCGTCCACGAGCACGGCGGGCAGGTCTACCTCGATGGCGCGAACCTCAACGCGCTGGTCGGCCTCGGCCAACCGGGGCGGTTCGGGGCCGACGTGAGCCACCTGAACCTGCACAAGACGTTCTGCATCCCCCACGGCGGTGGCGGCCCGGGCGTGGGTCCGGTCGCGGCGCGCGCACACCTGGCACCGTTCCTGCCTGGCAGCAGCGACGTCCCGGCGATCTCGGCCGCGCCGCACGGATCTGCGGGGATCCTGCCGATCCCGTGGGCCTACATTCGCCTGATGGGTGCGGAGGGGCTGACCGACGCGACCCGGATGGCGATCCTGAACGCCAACTACATCGCGGCCCGCCTCGCCGACGCGTACCCGGTCGTCTATACGGGCGAGGCCGGCACGGTCGCTCACGAGGCGATCATCGACCTGCGGGAGATCACCAGGACCAGCGGCGTCACGGCCGAGGACGTCGCCAAGCGGCTGATCGACCACGGTTTCCACGCGCCGACGATGTCGTTTCCCGTGGCCGGGACGCTCATGGTCGAGCCGACCGAGTCGGAGCCGAAGGACGAGCTCGACCGCTTCGTCGACGCGATGCTTGCGATCCGTGACGAGATCGCCGCCGTCGAGGCCGGCGAGATCGCCGTCGAGGACTCGCCGCTGCGCCGTGCGCCGCACCCGGCTGAGGACCTGCTGACGGGGGAGTGGGACCGCCGCTACACGCGTGAGGAGGCCGCGTACCCCGTTGGTGTGCGGCGCGCCGTCGACAAGTACTGGCCGCCGGTCAGCCGGATCGACAACGCCTACGGCGACAAGAACCTCGTCTGCTCCTGCCCACCGGTCGACAGCTACGACGCATGATCACCTGACGCGCGCACGGCGTGCGCACGCCGTACGATCGGTGCCGTATGTTGTTCGGCGAGGTGACGGTCACCGCAGTACAGCGTCACCACCTGACAACGGGAGTGGTATGGCATCGGGTTGGTGTCCCGGCCGGGACCCGCGTCGATGACCGACGCGGCAGCGGTGCGGCTGGCGGGCGTCTCCAAGCGCTTCGACGACGTCACCGCCGTCGACTCGGTCGATCTGTCGATCCACGACGGCGAGTTCTTCTCGCTGCTGGGGCCGTCGGGCTGCGGCAAGACCACCACCCTGCGGATGGTCGCCGGGCTCGAGTTCCCCACGGCGGGCCAGGTCAGCATCTTCGGTGAGTCGATGGGGCTGCGTCCGCCCAACAAGCGGCCGGTCAACACCGTCTTCCAGTCCTATGCGCTGTTCCCGCACATGACGGTCCGCGACAACGTCGCGTTCGGCCTGCAGATGCAGCGGCTCGACCGTGACGAGATCCGCGACCGCGTCGCCCAGGCGCTCGCGCTGGTCCAGCTGACCGGGCGCGAGAAACGTCGCCCGAACCAGCTGTCGGGTGGCCAGCAGCAGCGCGTCGCGCTGGCGCGGGCGCTGGTGAACCAGCCGAAGGTGCTGCTGCTCGACGAGCCCCTGGGCGCGCTCGACCTGAAGCTGCGCCAGGCGATGCAGCTCGAGCTCAAGGACCTGCAGTCCCGGGTGGGGATCACGTTCGTCTACGTGACCCACGACCAGGAGGAGGCGCTGACGATGTCGGACCGCATCGGCGTGATGGACGCCGGGCGGCTCCTGCAGGTCGGCACGCCGGAGGAGATCTACGAGCGGCCCACCTCGCCGATGGTCGCGCAGTTCATCGGCGACACGAACCTGCTGACGGCCACGGTCAAAGGCGACGGGCAGATCGAGCTGGCCGGCGGCCAGATCGTGGCGGCGGACATCGCCGCGACGCCCGGCACCGAGACCGTGCTGACGCTGCGCCCGGAGCATCTGCAGATCGTTGCACCCGACGACCCGATCTCCGACGGTCACAACGCGCTCGACGGCACGGTGACCCGCCGGGTGTACCTGGGCAACGCCGTGAGCTACGACATCGTCGCAGGCGACGTCACGCTGCGGGTCCGTGCCCGCAATGCGCCTGGCAGGCGCCAGTACGACGTGGACGAGCCGGTCCAGGTCCACTGGGCGCGCGACGCGGCGATCGCGGTGCAGCGCTGATGAGCCAGACCCTCGCACCTACCCCGGAGCCTGGCGCGCCTCAGCACGACCCCGATGAGCTGGAGGGCCGTGCGGCCGACGCACGCTCACGCCGTGGGGCATGGATCGCGTTACCGCCGGCGGCGTACCTGGTGCTGCTGTTCGCGCTGCCGCTGGTGATCGTGCTCGTGTACTCCTTCGCCACCCGCGGCACCACCGGCCAGACGATCCTCTCCGACTGGAACCTGCTGTCGTACCGCCGGCTGTTCGATCCGCTCGTGCGCGAGATCGCCCTGCGGTCGGTCGGGTACGCGCTGGTCACGACCGGCATCTCGCTGGTCCTGTCCTACCCCTTCGCGTACTACATCGCGACGCGATCCCCCCGCGTGCGCAACGTGTTGCTCGTGCTGGTGATGGTCCCGTTCTGGTCGAACTTCCTCGTCAGGACCTACGCGTGGCGCGTGCTGCTCAGCTCGTCGGGACCAGTGTCGCAGCTGACGGAGCTGCTGGGCATGGGACAGACCCGCCTGCTGTTCACCACCACCGCGGTCGTGCTCGGTCTGGTCTACGGCTACATGCCGTTCATGATCCTGCCGCTCTACGCCGCCATCGAGCGCATCGACCTGGGACTGGTCGAGGCGGCGAGGGATCTGTACGCGTCCGGTACCAGGGCGTTCTGGCGGGTCACCTGGCCGCTGTCGCGGCCGGGCGTGATCGCAGGATCGATCCTGGTCTTCATCCCGAGTCTGGGGGCGTACGTGACCCCCGAGATCCTCGGCGGGTCCAAGACCACGATGCTCGGCAGCTACATCGTGCGCCAGTTCCTGTCGGCCCGTGACTGGCCGTTCGGCTCGGCGCTGTCGTTCGTTGTGATGGCGCTGATGCTGGCCGCCACCCTCATCTACTTCCGCACCGGCGGTCGCACGCTATGAGTGCCTCATGTAGCGCCAGCGGTAGGCACACCTCATGACGGGTCCGGGTTCGACCGTCGAGCCGCGCGGGGCGGCCCGTCGACTGCTGGCGGCCAACGCCTGGCTGGTCTACGCGTTCTTCTACGCGCCGATCCTCGTGCTGATCGCGCTGTCGTTCAACGAGAACCGCCTGGTGGGCGTGTGGCGGGGGTTCACGTTCGACTGGTACGGGCAGATGCTGAGCAACGGGGCGGTGCTGCGGGCGATCCGCAACTCGCTGATCGTGGCGGCGATGTCGACGGTGCTGGCAACGGTGCTCGGTACCGCGGCGGCGCTGTCGTTGGAGCGGTTCCGCTTCCGCGGTCGGCAGGCGTTCGACGCCCTGCTGTACCTGCCGGTCATCGTGCCGGACGTGACGATGGCGGTCATGCTCCTGTTGTTCTTCGTGCGTGCGGCCGACGCGATGTTCGTCGTCAGCGGCGCACAGGTCCGGCTCGGTTTGACCACCATCACGCTGAGCCACGTGGCCTTCAACATCTCGTTCGTGGCGATCGTCGTCCGCGCCAGGCTGGCGGGCATGGATCCCACGTTGGAGGAGGCGGCGGCCGATCTGTACGCCAGCAGGTGGCAGGCGTTTCGTCGGGTGACCCTGCCCCAGATGGCGCCGGGCGTGCTGGGTGGGGCGCTGCTGGCGCTCACCCTGTCGCTCGACGACGTGGTGATCACCAGCTTCGTGTCGGGTCCCGGGTCGACCACCCTGCCGGTGTACGTGTTCGGGTTGGTCCGGCGAGGGGTCACGCCGTTGATCAACGCCGTGTCGACCGCGATGCTGGTGGCCTCGATGGTGCTGGTGCTCGCATCCGTCCTGCTGCAACGGCGGCGGGAGCTTTCGTGATGCCGCCGTCCGACCTGTCGGTGAGCCGGCGAACCGTATCGACGACAAAGGAATGGCTATGCGGAAGTTGATCGCACTCGGTGCACTGCTCGCACTGCTGCTCGCGGCGTGCTCGGGCGGCGCGACCAGTGTCGAGGAGCAGGCCGGTGGTGGGGGAGACGCTGCTGCCCAGCCGTCCGCGAGCGAGGCCGCCGGCAGTGAGGCCGCGCCCGACTCCGAGACCGTGTCGTGCGAACCCGGCGAGACCGACGGCGAGCTCGTGCTCTACAACTGGACCGAGTACATCGACCCCGAGCTCGTCACCAAGTTCACCGAGGAGTTCGGTGTCGACGTCATCGAGGACTTCTACCCGAGCAATGAGGAGATGCTCGCCCGCGTGCAGGGCGGCGGCAGCGGCTTCGACGTGGTGGTGCCGTCCGACTACATGGTCGGCATCATGATCGACCAGGGCCTGCTGATGCAGCTCGACAAGAGCGCGATCCCCAACGCCGACAACGTGGCCGAGGACTTCACGTCGCCGCCGTTCGACCCCGAGCTCGCGTTCTCGATGCCGTACCAGTGGGGCACGACCGGCATCGGGCTCAACACGACCGAGACCGCCGAGGACCCGGAGGCCACCTGGGGCTGGATCTTCGACCCCGAGAAGGCCGACGGGCTCGACGGACAGATCTCGATGCTCGACGATCCGCGCGAGGCGATGGCTGCCGCGCTGAGCTACCTGGGCCACCCGATCAACTCGACGGACGAGGCCCAGCTGCAGGAGGCGGCCGACCTGATCGCCGAAACGACCGACCGTCTGGCGGCCTTCGACTCCGACCAGTACGAGGACCTGCTGATCAGCGGCGAGACGGCGGTGGCGCACGGCTACTCGGGTGACTTCTTCGCCGCCTTCGACGAGGCCGAGGACGGCGACAACTTCACCTACGTGATCCCGGAGGAGGGTGCCGTGCGCTGGGTCGACAACATGGCGATCCTGGCCGACGCGCCGCACCCGTGCACCGCGCACACGTTCCTCAACTTCATGCTCGACGCCCGCAACGGCGCGCAGCTGACCAACTGGAACTACTACGGCAGCCCGAACTCTGCTGCCGAGGAGTTCATCGACGCCGAGGTGCTCGAAGACCCGGCGATCTACCCGCCCGAGGACGTACTGGAGAACCTGCAGTTCATCGAGGAC
The DNA here is from genome assembly GCA_019347695.1 of Actinomycetota bacterium. Taxonomy (GTDB): domain Bacteria; phylum Actinomycetota; class Nitriliruptoria; order Euzebyales; family JAHELV01; genus JAHELV01. The sequence continues at coordinate 7,079 of JAHWKT010000069.1, forward strand.
ACCGGCGACGCCGAGACGCTCTACACCGACCTGTTCACGCAGGCCAAGAGCTGATCAGCCTGTCCGACCGGTAGCCCTGGCCCACCGGGCGTGTCCCGGTGGGCGGATCGGCGGCCCGTTGTGGCGCAGTTCGTCGCCGTCGGCGCTGCGTCAGCCGCGGCGGCGGTCCAGCGACTCGTTGATCCGCCGCCACAGGTCCTCACGCACGTCCATGAGCGCGTCGCGGAGCGACGACTCCTTGGAGGTGACCACGAGGCGGGGCACGTTGGGCAGCCAGGCTTCGAGCGTCACCTTCTGGGTGGTCGTATCCCGATCCTTCACGGTCAACTCCAGATCGACCGCCTCGGCGGGAAACCGCTGCAGCTGGCGGTCGAGCTTGCGGAGCAGCTCGAGGATCCGCGGACGCTCGGACTCCTCGAACCCGAACGCGATGCGCAGCTGATCCAGTGATGCCCGCGGCCGCGTGGTGCGCTGCGAGGTCTCGACGTCGTCGTCGGCATCGTCGGCCACCTCGATCTCTGACAGCCGATCGTGGACCTCGGTGGCGGACAGGCCACTCTGGCGTTGGATCATGTGGACGAGCGCGTCGAAGTCGTCGCCCGCCGCCTCGACGTCCTGACGGTGTAGACGGGGGAAGGCCGACAGGACCGGCGTGCGCAACTCGGTGAACTTCGCCTGCCACGCACGGGCGTCCAGTGTTGTCATCGTCGCCTCCTTCGTGCTCCCGCGGGGTGCGGGGTATACAGCTGTTCGCCGATAGGCGGTCCCTGGGCCGTTGGGAACGCAGCGAGCTTGCGAGCTGCGGGACTAAGTACAGTGCTGCCCGTCGGTCCGCCAGCGCAACCCCGGGAGCGCACACCGTGCAACTCGTGACGAATCCACAGCTCACCACCGAGCTGTGCCGACAGCTGGTCGAGCTGTGGACGGAGGTGGCCAACGCCGGCGGCGCGGTGGGCCTGGTCGCGCCGACGACGGTCGAGGAGGTCGAAGCCGTCGCATCCGCCGCGTTCGATCGTGTCCGTGCCGGCCGCGACGATCTCGTGTTGGCGCTCGACGGCGAGCAGCCGGTCGGTCTTGGATTCCTCGAGCGCAACGACACCCGGTTGCAGCGCCACGTCGGTGTCATCCGCCGGCTCCAACGCGCGCCGTCCCATACGGGTCGCCGCATCGGTGCCGCCTTGCTGCTCGGCCTCGAGGACGTCGCGCGCCGCCACGGGCTGTTGCTCCTCACGCTGGTGGTGCGCGGGGGCACCGGCCGCGAGCACTTCTACCTGGCGCGCGGGTACCGCCTCGACGCTCGTCTGCCCGACCGGCTCCGTCTCGCCGACGGGCAGCTCATCGACGAGCTGCGGCTGTCGAAGTCGCTTGGTGGGCACGGCCCGCGCCTGCCGATCCAGCGGCTGGATGACGAGCTCCCGCTTCCGCGGTACGCACACCCGGGCGACGCGGGCCTGGATCTGCACGCGCGGGAACGCGTGGCGCTGCAACCCGGCGACCGGGCGGTGGTGCCCACGGGCGTCGCCGTCGCCATCCCCGACGGCTGCGTCGGCCTCGTGCATCCACGCTCGGGGCTCGCGGCACGTCACGGGCTGACCCTCGTGAACGCACCTGGCACGATCGACGCCGGCTACCGCGGTGAGATCAAGGTGATCCTGGCGAACACCGATCTGCGTCAGCCGGTCGTCCTCCAGCGCGGTGACCGCATCGCACAGCTGGTCATCCAGCGCGTCGAGACGGTCGCGGTCATTGCGGTCGACCAGCTGCCGACCTCCGCGCGCGGCGACGGCGGCTTCGGCTCCACCGGCAGCTGATCACCCGCCGCCCCGGTATCTGTGATCGGCGCGGGGGTGGTCAGGACATGTCGGTCTGGATCCCGCGTGCGGCGCGAAGACCGGTGTGCAGGCAGCCGCCGAGGAACGTGCCCTCCAGCGAGCGGTGGCCGTGCACGCCTCCACCGCCGAACCCGGCGACCTCGCCGGCGGCATACAGGCCCGGTAGCGCCGTGCCATCGGCCTGCAACACCCGGCTGGACAGATCGGTCTGCAGACCGCCGAGGCTCTTGCGTGTGAACGCGCGCATGCGGATCGCGATCAGCGGTCGAGCCGAGGGGTCGAGGATCTGCTGGTTGCCGGCAGTCCGCATGAGCCGATCCGGCAGGTATCGCCGCGCGGTCGAGATGGCCGCCAGCTGGGCGTCATTGCCGAAGCCAGAGGCGGCCTGCCGGTCGTACGCGAGCACCTGGCGCCGCAGCTCGTGCTCGTCGATCAGGTCGTCGCCGACCAGCGCGTTCATGCGCGCGACGAGCGTGTGGGGGTCGTCTGCGGTGACGATATCGAGGCCGCGGTCGATGAAGGCCTGGATCGGCTCGGCGGGGCGGGGCAGTGCGCGCTTGAGCAGCTGGACGATGCTGCGGTTCGTCAGATCGGGGTTGTGCACTGATCCCGAGAGACGCAGCTCGGCCGCGGCGATCCGGTGGTTGCACAGCAACCACGAGTGGGGGCTGCCGGTCGTGGTCAGATGCCGCAACGCCCGCAGCGTGTCGACTCCGGGGTACAGCGGTGGCGGCAGGCGACGCCCGCGTGCATCGAGCCACAGCGAACCGGGGCCGGCCAGCACCCGCACCGCGTGGGCGTTCCAGACGGGGGTGTGGTGCGCGATGCCCTCGGGGTAGTTCCACATCCGGTCGATATTTGTGACGTGCGCGCCAGCCTGCTGGGCCGTCAGCAGGCCGCTGCCGTCCACGTGGTCGGGCACGCCTTGCAGCATGTCGGCGGGGGCGTCGCGGAGGGTGTCGGGCCACCATCGCCGGACCAGCTCGTGATTGGCGCCGATGCCGCCGGTCGCGATGACCACGGCGTCGGCGTGGACGGCGTGCGAGCGTTCGTCGACGGTGTTGTGCAGCAGGCAGCCGGCGACCCGGCCACCGTCCATGACCAGCTCCTCCACCCGATGCGCAACCCGAACGTCGATGAGGTTCTCCGCCTGGCGCGTCTCGACCCGGCGCAGGAACGGCTCGAGCAGTCCCGGTCCGGTGCCCCACACCACGTGAAAGCGCGGCATCGAGTTGCCGGGTCCATCCGCCGGTCCGCCGCCCCGTTCCGCCCACTGGACCAGCGGGAAGAAGCTGACCCCCATGCTGCGCAGCCACGGCGACAGGTCGGTGGCGGCGGCCTCGACGTACGACTGTGCCCACCGCCGCGCCCACGCATCGTTGGCACCGCCGTTGAACTCTGCGGACGCGAGCCAGTCGGCCAGCGCAAGATCGACGGAGTCGGTGATTCCCAGGCGACGCTGCTCGGGGGTGTTGACGAGGAACAGCCCACCCAGCGACCAGAGGGCCTGGCCTCCGAGCTTCGATTGGCCTTCGAGCAGCATGACGCGTTTGCCTGCGTCCGCGAGCTCGGCGGCCACGACGAGCCCCGCCAGCCCGCCCCCGACGACGATCACGTCCACGTTCGTCTGCACCACGTTCATGCTTCCGTCGACATCCGCGCCATCATGCCGGTAGCGACGCCGTCCAGCGAACCAGTCGATATCTGGCCGCTGCGAGTGGGGGTTGTCGAGCTGCTCAGACATGTGCTCCGTGGGGTGCACGCCGCCGCGGAGCTCGCTGCGCTGGAGGTGATGGGCACCACGGGGCGCCTGTACCACCTCAACCAGCTGATCGCCGCCGGCTGGCTGCGCCAGACCGGGCGTGGCGCTACCAGGTGCCCGCCGAGCGGGTCGTGCCCGTGCTGGTGGTATTGGCGGCGGTGCGCGCCTAGACCAGAAGGGGCGACGACGGACACCAGAGCACCCGGCACGACGGCGGTTCAGCGCTCGCGATGGTCCGGCTGTCGGTGTCGTCGCGCCCGTCGCCCACGTCGGTGACACGGCCGTGTGCGGTGCCTGCCGGAACGGTTTGCGCGACGTGCGCGGACACGGCAGGATTGGTCCCCACGCGGACGTGGCTCAGTTGGTAGAGCACCACCTTGCCAAGGTGGGGGTCGCGGGTTCGAATCCCGTCGTCCGCTCCACGTCGAGCCACGGGCGCATCGCTGGATCCCAGCGCCGGGCGCGATCCGTGTCAGCGCTCGGGCGCGCGCAGGTAGGCGAACGACCGCCCAACCTCGCGGAAGCCCAGCCGCCGGTACCAGGCCCGCGGCCAGTCGTCGGCGTCCGCGACGAGCACGACGTCCTCGGCGCCCAGGTCGCGTGCCGCATCGATGGCCCGACGCATCACCGCACGGGACCAGCCCTGTCCGCGGTGGGTGTCCAGCGTGCTCACGGTGTCGATCTCCGCGAGTCCGTCACTGACCAGCAGCAGGCAGCGGCTCACCGGATCGTCGGGTGGTGCGATGACCGCCCGTCCGCCGGCCACGCGCCCCAGCCGGTGCTCACGATCGGTCATCTGGTCGATCAGTGCCTCGCTGTCGGCCCACGGCTCCTCCGCGATCAATCGCCGGCCGAGGTCGCGCTGGGCCGCGATGGCGACGACAGCCGTCGACGGGATGAGGTCGTCACCGAGCTCGGATGGACCGGTCAGCGCCATCGTGACGAACCGCTGCTCGGCGTAGCCGGCGTCGATGAGTGGCGCGCGCAGCGTCGCGGCGACCGCGGGATCGTCGATCTCCACCCTGCGGTGCTCCCACTGCGCGGTCACGGCGATCCGCTCGACCGAGCGCAGCAACACCGCGGGTGGCACCTGTGTCGTGACCGCCACGAGGTTGAGGTCGTACACCTCGGGCAGGTCGTCGGTGATGAAGACCCTGGCGAACGGCAGGTCGAGCCGTTGTGACGCGATCGCCGCACGTACCTGGCCGTGCCATCGCAGCAGCCGATCATGCACTTCGCCCGGGCTGTCGGCGGCTGATCCGCGAGGGCTCACACGCAGGGTCCGTCTCTCGGACCGGCCGTGCACCGAGGGTGCAGCTGCGACCGAATGCCGGCCGGGACCGGGAGGCGGGCCCTAGACATCGGCGGACTCGCCGGCGTTGAGCACGACGACGTCCGCGATGTCACAGAACCGGGTGAACAGCGCGGGATCGGCCAGGAAGACATCGTAGTGGATCGGCACCGCCACGGTGGCCTGCGACGCCTCGAGCATCTGGTAGGCGCGACGGAAGCTGATGCTCGGTCCGGCGATCGGAACGGCCACCACGTCGACCCGCACGCCGGCGACCTCGACCGCATCACCCGGATGCAGCAGCCGGCCGTCGAAGACGAATCCCGTGTTCGGCGGTCCCGGTGTGCCGTCGACCATCGCGACATGGGGCATGTCGTGGGCGACGACCGCGACGCCGGCAGCGGTGAACGACTGTCCATCGTTGACCTGGGTCGCGCCGCCGTCGATCTGCGCGCACACGTCTGCGTTGGCGTAGATCGGCAGGTCGCGCTCGCGGATCGCGTCGAGCGCACGGGGATCGAGATGATCCGGGTGCCGGTGGGTGAACAGCACCGCGTCGATGTGGCCGAACTCGTCGAACGGCGTGGCGTCCATGGCGACGTTGCCCGGATCGATCAGCAACCGGGCACCGTCGGGGTGCGCGATGACCAGACACGACTGCGGATACTTGGTGATGCGCATGATCCGACTCCAGCGGGGTGTTGGTTCTGGGTCAACGGGCGCAGCCGCAGGCACCGCCGCAGCATCCGCCATCACCTCGCGGGGGCGCCGCCGCGCTGCGCCCGCGAGGTGCGACCAGCGACAGCGCCCGTGCCACGTCGTCGTGTCCCTCTGGGCATGCCACCGGTGCGTCGGCCTCGGCGATCGGCCGCAGCCGTTGGAACGACCGGTCACACGTCCGGCAGCGGTACTCGTACATCGGCATGCCGCAGATGCTATCGGGTCGACGCTGGGCCGTCGGGCACGTACCTGCCGGTCACGCGCTCATCCGGTCGGCGGGTGGATCGGCCGGCTCGGGGTCCTCGCACTGGTCGATGAACCACAGCAGTTCGCGTGCGTGGCCCGCCGGCAGGCGGGCGGCCACGACCGACCACCGCCGACCGCGCTCGGACGTCTGGCGGTGCGGCTCGAGCGCGTCATCGACGGCCGCCATCAGCCCGGACAGGTCGCGCCAGCCGTCGGCCTCGACGATCACCTTGAGCTCGAACAGTTCGGGTGCTTCGGTCACATCGCCTCACGGTCTCGCGGGTCGGTCAGGTACATGCGGCGCTCGGCCACCGCCGCGCCTCGGGCAGTGGTCGGCGCCGCGGGCCTCAGGCGGCGGCGACGGCTGACAGGTAGTCGAGGGTGCGACGCCAGGCCTGCTCTGCGGCGTCGAGGTCGAAGGCAGGGATGTCGGCATTGGCGAAGCCGTGTCGTGTTCCTGGATAGGTGTAGGAGACGACATCGACGCCACGCGCACGCAGCTGCTCGACCACGCCCTGCGGCGACAGCTCGTGGTCCCAGCGATCATCGTCGGCCCAGTGCGCGAGCAACGGCCCGGTGAGGTGGTCGCGATGGTCGCCGCCGGCTACGCCGTAGTAGGAGACCATGGCACGCAGGCGGCGGCGAGCGACGAGCGCGAAGGCGAACTCGGCCCCGATGGAGAACCCGACGGCGACGTCGGCGCCGTCGTCGTGCCCGAGCATGCCGTAGGTCGCGATCGCGGCATCGAGCACACGCTCGGCCCGCGGAGCTGTCAACGTCTCGAGCAGGCGCGACGCTTCGTCAGCAGACCGCGTGCTCGCGCCGGCAAAGAGGTCGGGCGCCACGGCCACGAAGCCGTGTGCCGCGAGCTCGTCGCACAGGAAACGCACGTGCGGCAGCAGTCCGTACGCGTCGTGGACCACGAGCACGCGTCCCCGCGCCGCCTCGTCGGGCTCGGCCACGTATGCTCGCGCGTGCCGTTCCTCGAGGCGGATGATCGCGCCCATCGCGGCTCCCATCGAACTCGAACGTGTGTTCGATCCGACGCTAGCCGATGAGGCCGCAGCTGTCCAGCCGACGCCTGTGGTGGCACCTCGTCGAGACGCGTCCACCGTGGCCGAGCGGCGCACGGCCGTAGGTTTCAGTTCAGCCCGGGGTCGTCCGGAACGGTGGTGAACAACCCTCCCTGGCGCGCGAGCACCGCACGCCACAGACCAGCCGGTGTCGCCGTGAGTGGATCGTCCGGGGTGGCCGGGACGACGAACCACGCGCCGCTGACGATCTCGCGTTCCAGCTGACCCTCGCCCCACCCGACGTAGCCGGCGAACAGGCGGACGGCCTGCAGGCCGTCCGCCGCGTCGGGGTCGCTGGACAGGTCGAGCACACCCAGGTCCTCGCCGACCTGCTGCCAGCCGGCGACATCGACCTCGACGTCACTGTCGGCGCGCGCTACACCGATCACGGCGTCGCGGCCGACCGGGCCGCCCATGAACACGACGGCCGGCGGCGCGGCCAACTCGTCCCACCGCCGCAGCCGGTCGGGCAGGTCGACGCCCGTGGGTCGGTTGAGCACGACACCTGCGGCGCCCTCATGGCGATCGTAGGCCAGCAGTAGGACCACCGCGCGGCGGAACGTACGCTCGGTCAGCTCGTGCGTGGCGACCACCAGCCGCCCCGCCGATGGTTCCACGATCGCTCACCCCGTCCGATCCCTCTCGGAGTGTCCGGCAGCACCCCGTGCGCAACGGGAGGATACGCAGCGGACACCAACCGTGCGACGGCCCCCGACGACGACGCGCACGCTATCGTCGTGGCGATATCACACCGAGTAGGGATGGCAATGCACTATGTTCTTCGGGTGTCGCTGCCGGACACCCCCGGGTCGTTGCACGCGGTGGCCGGGATCTGCGGTGACGCCGGCGCCGACATCGTCTCGCTCGCGGTCATCGAACGCAGCGGCGGGTTCGCGATCGACGATCTGTGTGTCACCGGCATCGTCGACCCCACGGCGCTGCGCGGAGCGATCGACGCACTGCCCGGCACCACTGTCACATCCGTGCGACCGACCGCCACGACGCGGGACGTCGACGGGGCGATCGCGCTGGCGGCCGCGCTCGTCGCGGGAGGGCGCGGCGCCGTGCGTCTGCTGGTCGACCGCCTTCCGGCTGCACTGTGGGCATCGTGGGCGGTCGCGGTCGCCAACGGCTGGAGCGGGATGGAGGTGCTCGCTGCGAGCGCGGGCGCGCTGCCGCCCGTCCATGGCGGGTGGCTGCCGTTGACCAGTACGAGGAGGCTGGATCCGGTCGATCTCGGCGGCGGCGTCGAATGGGACCGTGACCTGGAGATCGCCGCCGCGCCGTTGGGACAGACCACCTCGGCGGTCCTCGTGGCCAGACGTGGTGGCCCACGCTTCGTCGAGCGCGAACGGTGGCAGCTCGAGCTGCTGGCGCAGGTCGCGGTCGCCACCGAGGTCGCCCACACCCCGCGCAGGCCGGTCGAGCACTTCGCGCCGCCGCCACGCACCACCGTGCGGTCATAGGAGGTCGCGCCCGCTGCCGGCGTGCACCCTAGGCTGGTCGCGACAGCCCTCCGAAAGGACGACGATGGACGCGATCGACGCGCTGTCCCGAGCGCGGCGGGAGGGGCGCCGGGTCGCGCTCGTCACCGTGCTGGCAGTCGAGGGAGATGCCCCGTCACATCCCGGCGCCAAGCTGCTGGCCGATGCCACCGGCCCGATCGCGGGCACGCTGGGGTGCTCGGAGTTCGACACCGCCGGGCTCGACCTGGCACGACAGGCCCTCGACGGGCGCCGTACCGTCCGGCGACGCCTCGACTTCCCCGGGCACGGTCAACAACGCGCGATCGAGCTCTTCGCCGAGGTGGCCGAGCCCGAGCCAGGCATCACCGTGGTCGGTGCCAACCCCGTGGGGTGGGCCATCGCCGATGTGGCGGTCGCCGCTGGGCGGCGTGTGCGGCTGCTGACCGGAGGCGACGACGCCGACGCACCGGCAGGTGTGGACGTCGTGGCAGGTGATCCGACCGAGGCGCTCCGGGCGCGGGCGCTGTCGGCCACCGACGCAGTGGTGGTCAGCGACCACGATGCCCCCTGGGTCGACGATGTGCTCCGACTCGCACTCCGCAGCGACGTCACCTTCGTCGGCATGCTCGGCAGCCGCCGCCACGCGCCGGAGGCGGTCGCGCGGCTGCGCGACCAGGGCGTCGACGAGGCCCAGCTCGCCAGGTTGCACTCCCCCTGCGGCCTGGACATCGGAAGTCGCGCGCCAGGGGAGATCGCCCTGTCGATCGTCGCCGAGATCGTCGCGGTCGAACGCGGTCGTGACGGCGGACCGATGACGATCGACTGGTCAGCTCGCTGACGCGTCGGCCCCAGCGTCGAGCGCATCGGCGAATGCCTGCGACACCGCGGCGATCACCTCGTCGCCCGACGGCGGGTCCGCACAGATGTCGGCCAGGCCGGCGGCGGCGTGACCGATCTCGGCGTCGCCGGGATCCGCACCGAGCCCTGCGAGCAGCGTCTGCGGCAGCCAGCGGTGGAGCAGCCCGCACTGCACCATGGCGCCGTGCCGTCGGCGCCGTTGCGCCAGCCCCACAAGCTTGCGGTCGTGCCAGATGATCTCGCCCCGGCCGCGGGTCGCGTAGCACACCGCTGCCAGCAACCGTTCGCGGGTGGTGCCACGCCGTCGGGCCGTGGACGGTCCGCTGTGCCTGACCAGATCGGGCACGCCCAGCGCCGTCAGCCCGGCCAGCCATGCCTGACCGACGTGATCGAACAGCTCGGTCAAGCGGTCGCCGGCCCACGGATGGCCGGTGGGCACCAGGACGTCGAGGGCCAGCACGTCCGGTGACAACCACACCGCTCCACCACCGGAGAAGCGCGTGACCACCTCGACGGCGTCGCCATCGACGGTCAGCGCACCCTGTCCGCGGCCCAGCACGATCGCGGGCACGGTGCTGCGGTACCATCGGAGCACCGGTGTCGGGTCGTCGGCCAGCCGATCGAACTGCGCGATGCCGTCAGCCAGCAGCCGCGCGGGCTCGCCGGTCTGCAGCGGCGGGACCCGCCATGCTCGGGCGCTCATCACGTCGTCGCGGGCGCGCCCAGTGGCGCGCCGCGCAGCGCGACGGCCATCGCCAGGCCCGCGACGTGGATCGCTGCGCTGGCAACGAGGCCGATGATGTACGCGCCACTCACATCGACCGACCAGCCGAAGGCGGGTGCGCCGACGCCGAGTCCCACCAGGAACCCGAACATCACCACACCCGAGGCGGCGCCGGCGGCGCGTTGCGGCAGCCGGTCGATGATCGCGAACATGCCGACGGAGTTCCACGAGCCCGAGCTGGCACCGAACGCCGCGGCGCCGAGCCACAGCAGTGCCGGCAGGGCCGACGATGCGAGGATCACGCTCACGGCGGCGACCGCGATCGCGGCGAGCAGCGCCAGCGTCCGCGGTGCGTCCAGCCGGTGCTC
>JAHWKT010000070.1:0-1676 GCA_019347695.1 Actinomycetota bacterium
GCGCTGCCGCTGGTAACCGTGTTCCTGGGTCTGGCCGCGGAGGAGGAGATGCTGGTCGACGGCGGCAGCGTCGTCGGCTTCGTCGCCGCGCAGCTCGGGTTCGGCCTACTGGTCGGCGCGGCGGTCGGGCTCGTCGGCGGCCGCCTGATCGACCACACGGTGCGTCGCGGCTGGATGGACGGGCTGTTCCGCCAGCTGTCGACGCTGGCGGTCGCGGTGTGCGCGTTCGCCACCGCGGAAGTCGTGGGCGGCAACGGCTTCATCTCCGCCTTCGTCGCCGGCATCGCGTTCGGGCAGGTGGCGCGCGAGCAGCGCCCGCATGCCGCCGACTTCGCCGAGGACGAGGGCCAGCTGCTGACGTTGCTCACGTTCCTGGTGTTCGGTGCCGCGCTGGCCGGCCCCGAGTCGGCCGACGCGCCGCAGCCGCAGACCCTGCTGTACGCGCTGCTCAGCCTGACCGTCGTGCGGATGCTGCCGGTCGCCGTGTCGCTGGTCGGGACCGGACTGACCGTGCCGACCGTCGGCTTCCTCGGCTGGTTCGGACCGCGCGGGCTGGCGTCCATCCTGTTCGCCGTGCTCATCCTCGAGGAGGCTGACCTGACAGTGCAAACGCAGATCCTCACGATCGTCAGCTGGACGGTGCTGCTCAGCGTGTTCGCGCACGGGATATCCGCGCGGCCGGCGGCGGCGGCGTACGCGCAGCACGTCGCGCCGATGGATGACGACCGCCCCGAGCATCAACCGAGGACCTGGGCCGACCGCGAGCAGTAGACCTCGCGTATGGAACGCGGATGCGGGGCACCATCGCGGTGATACCGAAACCCCGCGAAGGAGTGCCGAAGATGCCCGCACCGTCCGACGCCCGTGTGCTGATCCTCGCCGCCGATCTGTTCGAGGACATGGAGCTGCTCTACCCGCTGTACCGGTTGCGCGAAGAAGGGACCGACGTGACGCTCGCCAGCGCCGGCGGCGCCGAGGTCACCGGCAAGAAGGGTCACGGCCCGGTCGCCGCCGACGCCGACATCGCCGGGATGCGCGCGCACGACTTCGACGCACTCGTGGTGCCCGGCGGCTTCGCCCCGGACAAGCTGCGCCGCGACGAGCACGTGCTCGATCTGGTGCGCGCATTCGATGAGGACGGCAAGCCGATCGCGTTCATCTGCCACGCCGGTTGGGTCCCGATCTCGGCCGGGATCCTCAAGGGCCGCCGTGCCACCAGCGTCGGCGCAATCCGCGACGACATGGTCAACGCCGGTGTGGACTGGGTCGACGAGGAGACCGTGGTCGACGGCAACCTGATCTCGGCCCGCACGCCGGAGGATCTGGGCCCATGGATGCGGGCGCTGCTCGACGCGATCGGCTCGGCCTGACCGTCGCTGCCTGTCGCACCGCGCCGCGTCGCGACCGGTGCGATGTGGCCGCGAGCAACCACGTCCGACAACTGGCGGCCACGGCCCTCGCGGGTCAGGACACGCGGGTCTCCCGACCGGCGATGTCGGCGGTCACGGGCGTCATCGGGTACTTGCGCAGCGAGCGCTTGAGCTCCGCGAACCCCGGCCAGCGGCCGAGGGTCTCCACGGCCTCCCACAGCGTCAACGCGTCCTCGTCGCTGCCCGGTGCCTCGCTGATGACCGGCCCGAAGAACGCCGGGCCGTCGGGAGGCTCGAACGACAGGA
>JAHWKT010000070.1:1776-14365 GCA_019347695.1 Actinomycetota bacterium
CGCGGCAACGCGGAGCAGCTCCAGGCCACGCTGGTGCGCGGCCGGATAGCCCGGTGGCTTCTCGTCGTAGTGGCCCTCGTTGAGCATCCGCAGGCTGACGAACCGCCAGCGGACCTGCAGCTCACGCAGGCGCTGCACGTGGCGGACCCACCGTGATGTCACCCAGCAGAACGGACAGACCGGGTCGAAGAAGAACTCCATGTCAGCGTGCATGTCCCCCGATGTACCCAGCGGGCAGTGCGTGATCGCACGCCAGCTGCGCATCCTGGGCTGCCGTGTCACCCACCGTCGCGAACACCGTGCTGATCTGTGGGCTCACGGCGAGTTCGGCCCGCAGCAGCTCGACCGCCGCCGGGTCGAACTGTGTGCCGCTGTGCTCGTCGAGGATCGCGAGCGCGCGATCCGTCGTCATGGCCCGGCGGTAGTGGCGGTCCTGGGTCATGGCGTCGAAGGCATCGCAGCCGGTGATCCGGTGAGCAGCTCGTCGCCCGCACTCGCGTGCCGCTTGACGATCTCGTACTCCTCGGACGTCAGTGCACCGGGCTTGCGCAGCACCTCGTCGGGCACCACCAGCTTGCCGACGTCATGCAGCAACGCGCCGATGCCGAGCGCACGTAGCTGGCGACCGCGGATGCCCGCCCGCACGGCGACCCGCATGGCGAGCTCCCCGACGCGGACGATGTGGTCGCGTGTGCCGGCGTCCTTGCGCCCGACCCTCCCGACGAATTCCTCGACCACGGGATCGAGGCCGAGGGCGAGCACGACCAACGGGTCCCGGGCCACCAGTGGCGCCAGCACATCGGGGATGTGCCGCAGCCGTCGCGCCATGACCGCCATGCCGACGATGGCCGCGAACGACAACGCGACGTCGGTGACCACCGCCGCAAGAGCCAGGTGCGACGGCACGCCGACGCCGTGCCCCACGACACCGATGACCGCCACCGTCACGAAGGTCACCCCGACGAGCAGCGAGACCCACTGCCGGCCGACCTGGTAGAGCAGCAGATGGCGACGGCCGATGCAGGCGAACACCACGGAGCCGGCCATCGCGCCGGCGATGACGAACCACGTCGGCGGCAGCGGCGGGCGGATCGCGGTGTGCGCCAGCAGCGTCGCGAGCGACAGCCCCGCCCCGACCCACACAGCGGTCCACAGCCGCCAGCGCCGCGACACGACGGCTCGCAGCCAGGTGTCCGGCAGCAGCAGGGGGCCCCCTGCTGCTGCCGCGAGTGGCACCGCGAGGGTGTCGGCGAACGCGGCGCCCTGCGGCGTGGGTGGTGATCCCAGGGAACCGAGCGCAGCGACGAGATCGAACAGCGGGACGAGCAGCAGCACGACGCCGATCACGGCCACCTCCGCGAGTCGGCCACGAAGCCCCATCCAGACGACGCCCAGCGAGCCCAGCGAGCACAACGAGGTAGCGACCACGCGCGCCCACGGCCCCGGGGCCGCGCCGTTCGATAGCAGAATCAGGCCGCCGACCGCGACAACGGTCAGCGCGACGATCAGTGCGACTCGCTGCGGGCCGGGCACACGCATGAAGTCCTTCGTCGGCGGATGCCCCGCGCAGTTGCGCGGCCTCGCCCCGCACCGACCGCTACCATCCGTCGAGCCGCCGACGGACGAAGGGACGATCGTGTCGCCCACCACGACCGCGATCGAGCGGGCAGCCGCGAGCGTCACGGCCGCACAGGCACGCCGCTGGTAGCCGACTCCAGCCGTACCGGCACCGCCACCGACGCCCACGCGGCTGCAGGTGCGGGCAGCACGTTCCAGTGGTCGGTGGTGGCCGTCGCGACGTTCACACAGGCGGCATCGGCGTTCGTCTTCCTCGGCGTCGGCACGCTGACGGCGTTCGTCCGGTCCGATCTCGGTCTCTCGGCAACCCGCACGGGACTGCTGGTGACGGCGATCGGACTGGTGCCACTCCTCACGCTGCTCCCGGTGGGCCGTCTGCTCGATCGCCGCGGGGAGCGCTGGCTCGTCGCCGGCGGGGGCGTGCTGCTCGGTGCCGGGGCGGCCGCGGCCACTCTGGCCGACCGCTACTGGACGATCGCCGTGCTCCTGCTGCTCGCCGGCACCGGCTACGCCACCTCCCAACCCGGCGGCAGCAGCGCCGTGGCGGGATGGTTCACCGGTCGCCGCCGCGGGCTGGCGATGGGCATCCGACAGACGGGGCTCCCGCTGGGTGGGGCCGCCGCCGCGGCGATCCTGCCGACGGTCGCCGATCGCGTCGGGTGGCAGACCGCCCTGGCAGCTGCGGGCGCGGTCGCCGTGGTCGGCGCCGCGCTGTTCGCGGTCGTCTACCGGGACCACCCGCGGGCTGCGGAGCCGACGGGCGCACTGTGGCACGACGTGCACCGGCTGCTGGGCGTTCCGGAGCTGCGTCCCGTGCTGTGGGCCGGCACGGTGCACGTCGCGACGCAGTTCGCGACCGTCTCGTACCTGCTGCTGTATCTGCAGGACCGCCATGGGATCCCGCTGGCGGCCGGCGGCGGTTGCCTGTTCGCCGCGCAGATGGCTGGCGTCGTCGGCAGGATCGTGCTCGCACGCTGGAGCGACCGGTACGGCGCCGGCCGCCGGCTGCGCCCGGTACTGATCAGCCTGCTGGTGACCGCCGCCGCCACCGCGGGACTGGCGGTGCTGCCGACGGTGCCGCTCCCGGTCGCAGTCGCGCTGATGGTGCCTTACGGATTCTTCGCGTTCGGCTGGTACGGACCCTGGGTCGTGCACGTCGCGGATGTGGCACCGGGGAACGCCACCGGGCTGACGCTCGCGTTGGCGATGACCGGCAACCAGCTCGGCATCGTGGCCGGTCCTCCACTGTTCGGAGCGATCCAGGACCTGTCAGGCGGCTACACCGCCGCCTGGCTCGGGTTCACGGCCATCCTGCTGGCGGCCGCCACGAGGGTCGCCGTGGCGATCCGTCACGATCGGGCGTGACCGGCTGATCTCAGTCCTCGTCGGGTGTCGCGGCCGTGCGATCTGGGACACGTGCACCGGGATCGGACTGCATGCCACCGCTGCGTGCTGCCTCCTGCGGCGGCGCCTCGGGCGGCACCGGCGGATCCCCGTCGCCCCCGTCGCCTGTACCGACCGACTGTCCTTCGGTCATGTCGTCGTCGGCAGTCGGCTCGACGGGAGCGGTGCCAGGCTGCGACTGCGCTGGCGGGCGCAGCACGCCGCCTCCTTCGCCGTCGGCCGCCTCGTCGACCGCGGCGTCGACCTTCGGTCCGCTGCGCTCAGGCACCGGCGCCGTGTCATCGGACAACTCTCCACCATCAGCGTGCATCGCAGCTCCTCGCTTCCTCGTCTCGCGACCTCGTCGCGGACCGGATGGCCGTCGCAGGCACCTGGTGGCCGGCGACCACACCCATGCCCGGGCACGGGCGATGCCGTCACCGCGTGGAGACCACCCGCTCCCCGCGAACCTCTACACCCTCGGCGCGCAGCCGTCTGGTCGCCTCGGCGACGGCGTTCGGGTTCACGCGTCCCGTCGAGGCCACGACGCGCCACCAGGGGACGTCGTCCACCGACCGCAGTACGTTGCCGACGGCACGGGCGGCACCGGGGTGACCGGCCTCGGCGGCCACCTCGCCGTAGGTCACCACATGCCCGGCGGGAAGTGCACGCAACACCGCGACGACGGCAGCGGCGAACGAGTCGTCGGTCATCGACGCAGTCTCGCACGTGCGGACGGGAAGCCGTCGAGGTCACCGCTGCCCGTACGATTGCGTGACGGCGGTGACGGTCACCGCCGTCGCCTCCAGCGTGAGTTCGGCGTCCCCGCGCAGATCGACGTCGCCCGGGACGACTGGAGAGATTGGCGCACCGACCGACACTGGCACACGATGTCGAAGTCGCAGGCAGAACCACCGCCGACCGGGGGAACGATCGCCGCCCCGGACCATGCCGCTGCCCGGCGGCAGGCGTACGAGCTGCTCATCGACGCCCAGGTCGTCGACCGCGACGTCGCCGAACGCGCCGAGGACCTGCTGCGGCAGGCACGCGACGCCAGGTGGTACGACGTGCGGGCCCTCGTCGACTACGCGCTCGCCTTTCGCAGCCTGGTGGACAACACGCCACCCGGCGCGGCCACGCGGCTGCACGACGAGTTCGTCGGCTGGGCACGCCGCGCCGGCGATCCGCTGGCGACCGCGCTGGCCCTGCGGGCGCGGGTCGACGCACCGGATCGGAGCGCCACCGATCCGGCCGGCCAGATCGACGATCTCGTGCACGCCTACGAGGCCGCCGAGCGGATCCGCACGACCGTCGATCGCGCCTTCGCGCTGCATGAGATCGCCGGCGCCTTCCACCAACTGCGCCTGTGGGAGCTCACGACCGAGATCTACGACGAGGTCGAGCGGTTGTCGTCGGGGCTGCGCTCGCCACGGGCGCTCATCGGATCGTTCGCCTTCAACCGCTTCTACACCCTTGCCTGTGAGCTGCTCCACGCCCGGGAGGCCGGGAGCATGGCCGAGGTGCACCGCCGCGCCGATCGTGTCGACGCGTTACGCGCGGAGCCACGCAACCCGGCCATCCCTCCGGAGTGGCACAAGGGTGTCGACGACTACGCCGCGATCTGCCACGTGCTCGCTGAGGACGCCGACGCGGACCTGCTGGTCGCCCGCCTCGACGCGAAGCCCGGCGAGGCGGTCGACGAACAGGAGGTGCGTGCGCTGCTGCAGTGCGTCCTGGCGTGGCACCACATGCGGCATGGTCGTCCAGCGCAGGCCGAGCCATTGATCCTCGAGGGCGGGCAGGTGCTGGCGGAGACGGCCGACGCCGCGTTCCGCTCCTTCGCGCTGTGGCTGCTGGCCCGCGTCCACAACCGCGGGATGGACGACACGGGTCGCGACGCGATGCGCCGATACCACCGCGGTCTGCTGCGCGCCCGCGACGACGCCCGCGCAGCACTGGTCACGTCGGTGCGCGCGCGGCTGCAGACCGGACGGCTGCGGGCCGAGCGGGACCGCTTTGCCCACGAGTCGCTGACCGACCCGCTCACGCTGCTGGCCAACCGCCGCGCGCTGGAGCGCCGCCTGCAGGCGGTCACGCCGTCGACGACCCTGATCATGGTTGACATCGACCAGTTCAAGCCCGTCAACGACGGGTTCGGCCACGACGTCGGCGACGAGGTGCTCCGGCGGATCGGTCGCATCCTGCTCGACTGTGTGCGCCCGGGTGACCTCGCCGCGCGGCTCGGTGGCGACGAGTTCATGCTGGTGCTCGACGCCGCCGACCGCGAGGTCGCGGTGCGGCGTGGGTACGAGGTGCGCGACCGCATCGCCACGGAGGCGTGGCATGAGCTGCACGCCTCGCTCGAGGTCGCGGCGAGCGTCGGCGTGGCGTGGGGTGCACGCGACGGTGTGACGCTGTACCGCGAGGTCGACGAGGGCCTGTACCGGGCGAAACGCGCCGGTGGCGCCCGGGTCCGCAGCGCCGCCACCGGCGACCAGGCGCCCGGTCGGGGCGACGGGCGCCCCGACCCGCCGTGATGCTCGCCCGCAGTGACGTCCGCCCCACCGGACCCGACGACGCCGGGGACGCTCAGCGGCGGCCGAACAGTCGCCGCAGTCCGCCACGCTCGTGGCGCTGGCCGGCACCCTCGGCGGCCCAGAACTCGGCGCGCTGCGCGTCGGCCTCCACGCCGCGCCCGGTGCGGTACAGCTCGCTGAGCAGCCGCATCGCCGGCTTGTGGCCCTGCGCTGCCGCGCGGTGTGCGAGTCGGAACGTGCCGGCGGGATCGTCCCCGCCACCGTCGGCCGCCTTCGCAAGCCGGTACATCGCCTGCGAGTTGCCGTCTTCGGCCAGGTGGTGCAACCGCGCACGGTGCGCGTCGGCCGCCGTGTCCATCGTCAGCCCGTTGCGCCGCTCCTCCTGCTGCGCGCGGCGTCTGCGGTACTTGCCCTCGATGTAGGCCGACGCGGTCGCTGTCTCGATGACGGGGCTGTCGGCGAGCTGCCAGTCGTCGTCGTAGTCGAACCGCTTCATGTAGCGCGTGGCGTGGGGCCGGTAGAACGTGACGTCCTCATCCGTGAACCAGTGGCGCCAGTCGCCGGTTCCGGCCGACCGCAGGATGTGGTCGAGCCACGGCGATCCGTCGACGCCCGTTGGCACCGTGACGCCCAGATAGTGGCTGAGCTCATCGAGGCGCCCGGCGATGAAGTCGGCGTAGCGCACGACGAAGACGTCGTGTCGGTCGATCAATGCCTCCTGCCACTCCATGAACTCGACCACGCGCTCCAACCGGTACGACGCCAGGCCCAACTCGTCGGCGAGCAGATGCAGCGAGTGCACCGACCGCGACCCCGGATCGCGCTCCTTGTCGCGGATCGCCTCCACGAACGGTTCGACCTGTGCCCACGGGATGTCAGCGCGGATGAACGGGCGGAACAGCAGGAAGCTGACGATCATGTCCCGCGGGTCGCGCAGCAGGGTCACACGCTTGTCGAACAGGTCGTAGCGCAACTGCAGATCGGGTTCGCGGGCGATCATGACCTTGGTCAGCACCGGCAGCTCCGGCGCATAGCGGTGCAGGTTGTGCAGCTGATCGGCGCGCGTCGGTTCGAACAGGCAGTAGTAGTCGTGGCTCGACGCGGCCAGCGCGGCCTTGACGTTGGTGTACAGGCCGGTGCTCCCGGTCTTGGCGAGACCCAGGATCATGATGTTGGGCGAAGAAGCCATGCGCGACAGGCTAGACCCGCGCCGTCGGGAGGACGAACCGACAGCCCGTCACATCCGCTCAGCGCACGAACACGTCGCTGACACCGTCGCCGCGTCGGCACCGGAGCGGTCGTGATTCGCCGACAGCCGGCCACCGCTGGTGCCGTGACCGCGATGGACGGTGCCCACCGCGGTCACGGCCGCTCACCACGGCTGCCGCAGGGGTCGCGCGAGTACGATGCGCCACGGCGGCTGCGACCGTGCCGCCGAAGCGCACCGACGACCGAGGACAGCACGCGACCGTGGCACCCGACGACGAACGCGGCGCGCGGGCGGTTGCCGGCGCGGCGGGCGCGGCGGGCGAGGACCGGTCGGCGGGACTGTTCGGTGCGATCCTGCTCCGCGGCGGGGTGCGGGCAACGACCAGCGACGACGCGTGGCTGCAGGCGATGCTCGACGTGGAGGCCGCACTCGCCCGCGCGTGCGCGGCCGCCGGGATGATCACAGCCGCGGACGCCGACGCCATCGCCGGTGCGTGCGACGCCGCGTTGTTCTCCGTCGCGGCGCTTGGGCGGCAGGCCGCGGCGAGCGGCAACCCGGTCGTGCCCCTGGTACGCGAGCTGACCGCCCGGGTCGACGACCCCCCGCGGGCGTACGTGCACCGGGGAGCCACGAGTCAGGACATCCTCGACACCGCGTTGATGCTCGTGGCACGCCGATCGCTGGACGTCATTGTCGGTGACCTGTCCGCGGCCGCCGACGCCGCCGCCGACCTGGCGCGCACCCACCGCGACCTGCCGGCCGCTGCGCGCACCCTGCTGCAGCACGCGGTGCCGACCACTTTCGGGCGCAGAGCGGCCGGGTGGATGATGGGGCTCGACCAGGCCGTCGACCGGCTCCGTGCGGTCCGTGACTCCCAGCTGCCGGTCCAGCTCGGCGGCGCGGCGGGCTCGCGCGCGTCCCTGGGACATGCCGGCGACGCGGTCGTGGCGCACCTCGCGGTCGAGCTCGACTTGGCCGAGCCGGTGCTGCCGTGGCACACGAACCGCGTCCCGATCGCAGATCTCGCCGCAGCGCTGGGCACCGCGTCGGGGGTGTGCGCCAAGGTCGCCCGCGACGTCACCCTGCTCGCACAGACCGAGGTCCGTGAGGTCACCGAGGGCGTCGACGGCCGGGGCGGCTCATCGACCATGCCGCACAAGCGCAACCCCGTCGCCGCCGTCTCGGTGCTGGCCGCGTCGGCGGTGACCCCCGGCCTGGTCGCGACGCTGCTGGCGACCATGGCGCACGAGCACGAACGCGCCGCGGGCGCGTGGCACGCCGAGTGGCTACCGTGCACCGAACTGCTCCGGGCGACCGGATCGGCGGCGGCGTGGCTGCGTGACTGCCTCGAGCACCTGCAGGTCGACCGCGACCGCGTGCGGGCGAACCTCGAACTGACCGGCGACCTCACCCTGGCCCAACGGGTGACCACCGCGCTGACCGACGAGCTGGGCCGCCTGGCGGCGCACGACGCGGTCACCGACGCCAGCCATCGCGCACTGGCGCAGCACACGACGCTGTTCGACCAGCTCAGGACGACCACCCAGGTGACCGCGGTCCTCGACGAGGAGGCGCTGCGCGCGCTGCTCGATCCGGCGGCCGCGACCGACGCCGCACGCCGGCTGGTGGACCACGCCCTGGCTCGCCGCGGCACACCGGATCGCCCGGGTCGGTCGGGTGTCGGCGACGGGAGAACGGAGCCCCGGTGAGCGATGACGCTGATCCGACAGGCGACCCCCGGTACGAGGCGGGAATGCGTATCCGCCGCGCCGTGCTCGGTGACGACCACGTGGATGGGGCAGGAGCGGACGCGACCGAGCTCACCCGACCGTTCCAGGAGTACATCACCCGCGCTGCGTGGGGTGAGGTGTGGACGCGGCCCGCGCTGGACCGCCGGACGCGGAGCTGTCTGACGCTGGCCCTGCTGGCGGCACTCGGACATCACGACGAGCTGGCGCTGCACGTGCACGCCGCGGTGCGCAACGGCGTGGCCCCGACGCAGATCGTCGAGGTGCTCATGCACACCGCGGTGTACGCGGGTGTGCCCGCGGCCAACTCGGCGATCGGTGTCGTGCAGCGCACGCTCGCCACGATCGACGCGGCGCAGGACGGGGGCACCGACGGCGCCTGACCGGCGGCGGCTCAGTCGGCGTCCGGTGACCGCCCGAGCTCGCGCAGGATGGCCAACCTGCGTCGTGGGATCGGCACGCCGGTCGCGTCGAGGATCCGGTTCATCATCTCGAAGTTCGCCACGACGCCGGCGGCGTTCGCGGCGGGAGCGTGACCGAGCGTGTCGGTGAGCGCTCCGCGCGTAATGTCGCGGGTGCCGCCGCCGGTGGCGGCCGTGTGCACCCGGTCGTCGTCGAGGTACAGCGCCTCCGACAGCTGGGATCGGTCGCGGGACTCGTCGGCCACCGCCGACAGCGCGGTCACCGCGTTGGCGGGTCCGGCGATCGGCACCCACGCGCTCGTCCGTCGGGGCCCGGTCCACGACGGTCCGGCTCGGCTGGCCGTCGAGCGGATCGCCCAGCGGGGTTCGCGGCTGGCCGACCGACCACAGGAATACATCAATGGCGCAGATCCTGGCAACCACGCCGACCACCTCGACATACGCCAGCCGATCCAGCCCCATCCGACTCGAGCCCATCGATCCACCCGACGGTGATCGACGAAGGTGCCGCGGCCACCCGGTGGGCGGCGGTCAGCACCGGATCGTCGGCCGGGTCGACATCGTCCGCGTCGATCGACCGTCGCGCACGGTTCGCGACGGCGACGCGCTGCTCGCCCGTCAACCACGTGCCAGGCGACGGCAGTGCTACCACCGCACGATCGATGGTCTCGCGGACACGCGGCGCGACAGCGAGGGGCATGGTCATGTTCGGACGACCTACCGCTGCGCTGTCTGAGGTCATGTTCGGACGACCTACCGCTGCGCTGTCTGAGGTCACGTCCGTTGCCCTAGCGCTGCGCCGTCTCTGCGCCGTCGCACGTCACGTCAGCCCGTCACCTCGAGCAGCCCCGAGATGCCCTGCCCGACACCCACGCACATGGTGGCCAGTCCGCGCCCGCCGCCGCGGCGACGCAGCTCGTGGATCGCACCGACCGCCAGACGGGCACCCGAGCAGCCGAGCGGGTGGCCGAGCGCGATCGCCCCGCCATTCGGGTTCACCCGAGGATCGTCGTCGTTCAAATCCCAGCCGCGGATCACCGCCAGTGACTGCGACGCGAACGCCTCGTTGAGCTCGATCACGGCGATGTCGTCTGTCGTCAGGTCGAGGCGGTCCAACAGCCGCCGGGTGGCCGGCAGCGGCCCGATGCCCATCACCCGGGGTGCCACGCCGGCCGACGCCGCGCCGCGGAAGGACGCGAGTGGCTCGAGGCCTTCGCGGTCGGCGTACGCACGGGAGGCGAGCACCAGCGCCGCGGCGCCGTCGTTGAGGGAGCTGGTATTGCCCGCCGTCACGGTGCCGTTGGCGGTGAACGCTGGGCGCAGCGCCGCCAGCTGCTCGAGCGAGGTGTCCGGTCGCGGTCCCTCGTCGCGGGTCACTTCGCCACCGCGGACGGGCACGGCGACCACATCGGCGTCGTAGCGGCCGGCGTCCCAGGCGGCGACCGCCTTGCGGTGGCTTGCCAGCGCGAAGGCGTCCTGATCCTCGCGCCCGATCTTGTGCTCCTCCGCGACGTGCTCGGCGGTGATGCCCAAGGGGTCGGTGTGGCCCGCG
Source organism: Actinomycetota bacterium (assembly GCA_019347695.1). Classification (GTDB taxonomy): domain Bacteria; phylum Actinomycetota; class Nitriliruptoria; order Euzebyales; family JAHELV01; genus JAHELV01. The sequence goes on from JAHWKT010000070.1 coordinate 12,207, forward strand.
TCCACCATGCGGGGGTTGGTGAACCGCCAGCCCAGCGCGGTGTCGACCAGCTCGGGCACGCCACGCGGCGGGAACCGCTGCGGTTTGGCCATCGCCCACGGCGACCGGCTCATCGACTCGACCCCACCGGCGACCGCGAGGTCGATCTCCCCGACCGCGATCCGGCGCGCGGCGGACGCGATCGCCTCCATGCCGGACCCGCACAGCCGGTTGACCGTCACGCCCGGGACGTCCACCGGCAGGCCCGCCAGCAGTCCGGCCATTCGGGCGACGTTGCGGTTGTCCTCGCCGGCCTGGTTGGCGCAGCCCAGCACCACCTCCCCGATGGCCGACGGATCGACGCCCGCGGTCACAACAGCCCGGTCGATCACGCCGGCGGCGAGATCGTCGGGCCGGACACCGGCCAGGACACCGCCCATCCGCCCGATCGGCGTCCGCAGCGCCGACAGCACGACCACTTCGCTCATCGCACACCACGCCCTGGGATCGGGTGACATCCGTGCCCGCGATCATAGTTCGGTCCACGTCCGCGCTGTCGGGGTCGGCTGCGGTGTGTAGGTAGGGGCCAGGCGCGACATGGGCAGACGCTGCCGACGGTCGCGGGGATCGCGCTGCCTACCGTGCGTACAGGTCTCCACCAAGGTCCGCCGCGCACCGCAGGAGCACGAGCATGCACACCTGCGTCGACACGCTGATCGTCGGTGCCGGCCAGGCCGGTCTGGCACTCAGCTACCACCTGAGCGCCCTCGGCAGGGATCACCCTCCTGCTCGAGCGTGGCCGGGTCGGTGAGCGCTGGCGCAGCGAGCGCTGGGACTCCTTCCGGCTGCTCACCCTCAACTGGCAGACGAACCTGCCGGCCTCGCCTACGCCGGCGACGACCCCGACGGCTTCATGGACAAGGCCGAGGTCATCGACCTGTTCGAACGCTACGCCCGGTCCTTCGACGCGCCGGTGCGCACCGGCGTGGCCGTCCACCGTGTACGTCGCGCACACTCCGGCTGGCAGGTCGTCTCCGACGCCGCGGTGTTCGAGGTCGCCAACGTCGTGATCGCCACCGGTCACCACGGGCACCCCCCGCATCCCCATGGAGCCCGCCCACGCGCCTGCCGTCGAGTGTGTTCCAGCTGCACACCGGCCACTACCGCAACCCGGCACAGCTGCCGGATGGCGACGTGCTGGTCGTCGGTGCCGGACCGTCAGGCCAGCAGATCGCCGAGGAGATCGCGCTCGCCGGGCGGCGGGTCGTGCTGTCGGTCGGACGCCACCGCACGCTGCCCCGCCGTTACCAGGTGCGAGACACCCACTGGTGGATGGACCGCATGGGCTCCTTCGAGCGGACCGTGGACACATGGCCGATCCCGCGGCCCGTGCGCAACGCGCCGGCGTTCGTACTCGCCGGCGGCTGTCGTAACCTGGATCTGCGCCGGTTGGTGGCCAACGGGGTCATCCCCACCGGCAGGCTCACCGGACTGACCGGACCGACCGCGTGGTTCGCCGATGATCTCGCCGCGTCCGCCGCGGCCGCGGATGCCAACCTGCATGCCTTCCGCGCCAGTGTCGACGACTTCGTCGCCCGCACGGGCATGATCGCCGGGCTCCCCGACGATCCGCCCGCGCCATTGGGATCATGGCTCGAGACCGCACCACGTCGAGTGCCCCTCGATCGCATGGGCATCCGCTCGGTGATCTGGGCGACCGGCTACCGCCGTGACTACTCGTGGATCCACGCGCCGGTCTTCGACGCGACCGGCGAACCCGTCCAGCGCCGCGGCGTCACCGCCGCCGACGGCCTGTACTTCCTCGGTCTGCGCTGGATGCAGCGCCGCGCCTCCGACACCATCCACGGCGTCGGCGCGGACGCGGCCCACCTCGCCGAGCACATTGGTCACACGACTTTGGGGTGGTCGACGGAAGGAGGGCTATGGTCGACCTTCGTCGACCACCCCGAAGTTCGCTCCCAGAGGCGGTCGTGTGCGGTCGGGGTGGTCGCATGAGGTAGGTGGTGTGGGCGGCGAGATAGGTGGTGGCCACCGATGGGGACGGCGCGGCGACAGATCACCGTGTGATCAACCTGGTCGTCCACCCACCACGGGAGATCCACCATGACCGAGATCACCGTCGACGACGCCGTCCGCAACGGCGTCGATACCGCCACCCT
>JAHWKT010000070.1:14465-17414 GCA_019347695.1 Actinomycetota bacterium
CGCCACCCTCGACGCTGTCAAGGGACAGCGCGAGCTGGCCAAGGGCCAGTTCCGGGTCCGCATCCGTTGGATCAACGGCACCCACAACCGGTCCACCTTCAGCGACTTCTACGTCGCCGGCGGTGAGCAGGAGCATATCCGCCGGTACACCGCCGACGCCGACCACCCCGTCGTGCTCGTCGGCGACGACAAGGGCCCCTCGGGCGCCGAGTCCTGCTTCACGCGCTGGCCGCGGCTCTCGCTCTCGTGCGGACCGGCCAGGAGTTTGCATGTTGCGGGGGTTGACAGCCGCGGCCACCGGCCGCATCCTAACGATGTTCGATAGCTCTAACGTCGTTAGGACATTAGTGAGCCAGCGCCTCGCGCAGCGTCGTCGCCGCACGCGCGACGACATCGTCGACGCGGCCTGGCGGCTGGCGGAACGCGACGGCCTGGCGTCGTTGACGTTGCGCGACCTGGCGGCGGAGGTGGGCATGCGCGCGCCGTCGCTGTACAGCTACTTCGACAGCAAGGTCGCCATCTACGACGCGATGTTCGCCCAGGCGCACCGCGAGACCGACGCCGCGCTGCGCGCCGCGGAAGCCGAGGCCCACATCGACCCCGCCGCCGATCCTCAGGCGTGGCTCGCGTTCGGCGCCCGCCACTGGCTGACGCGGTGCCAGGCATCCATCCCGCGCTACCAATTGATGTACACGCGGGTGATCCCCGGCTGGGAGCCATCGCCGGACGCCTACGAGGCCAGCGTCGCGAGCTTCGCGCGCACCCGCGAATGGCTGGCGCAGGCGGGCGTCACCGACGAGCGCGATGTCGACCTGTGGACGGCGACCGTCGCGGGGCTGGCCGCCCAGCAGATCGCCAACGAGCCGACGGGCCGGCGGTGGATCGACCTCACCGATCGGGCCGTGCGGATGTTCCTGCGAGAGATCGAGCAGAAAGGCACGCCATGACCACCACTCGCACCGACATCGCCGAGGTCTCGCGGATCCGCCGTGGACCCGAAGCCGACCGCCTCGCGCAGCAGGTGTACGACCGGCTGATCGCAGTGGTGCAGCGGTTGTCGCCGCAGGACTGGGCGCGACCGACCGACTGCACCGGCTGGACGGTGCGCGACATGGTCGCCCACATGGTCGGCGCGGCGCGCGCCCATGCCTCACCGATCGAGTTCATGCGGCAGGGGTTGCAGGGCCAGCGACGCAAGGCGGCGTTCGATGGAAACGACCTCGACGCGATGAACGCCTACCAGATCGAGCAGCAGGCACACCTGTCGAACGACGAGCTCGTCGCCGCGCTGCGCGAACTGGCGCCACGCGCGGTGCGGGGTCGTCGCAGGACGCCGGCGCCGCTGCGCCGGTTGCGGCTGCCGCTCGCAGCCAGCGGCTCGCTCGCGCCCGGCACCCCGACGTCGATCCAGCTCGGGGAGCTGCTCGACGTGGTCCTCACCCGCGATGTCTGGCTGCACCGCATCGACATCGCCCGCGCCATCGGCGAGCAGCCGGATGTCGACACCGACGCGGATCGCAGGATCGTGGCGGACATCGTGGCCGAGTGGGCGGCCCGCCACAGCCAGCCTGTTCAGCTGCAGCTGACCGGTCCCGCCGGCGCCACCTATGTGCAGGGCACCGGCGGGCCGACGCTGACGCTCGACGCGGTCGAGTTCTGCCGGATCCTGTCGGGCCGCGCCGACGGCGATGGGCTGCTGACCACCCGCGTGCTGTTCTAGGGCCGCCCGCAGACAGCCGCGCGCAGACCAGAGGTACGGCGGTCGCGTAGGCTGCGACGCATGGCGGGTTCCGCGGAGCTCATCGAGATCGCCAACCGCACGGTGCGGATCAGCAACCCGGGCAAGCTCTGCTTCCCGCGCACCGGTCATACCAAGCTCGACCTCGTCCGCTACTACCTCGCGGTGACCGACGGGGCGCTTCGCGGCGCGGGCGGACGCCCACTGATCCTCAAGCGGTTCGTCAAGGGCGTCGGACAGCCACCGTTCTTCCAGAAGCGCGCGCCGACGACGCGGCCGGAGTGGATCGAGACGGTCACGCTGGCCTACCCGTCGGGTCGCAGCGCTGACGAGGTCGTGGTGCGCGACGCCGCGCAGCTGGCGTGGGTCGTCAACCTCGGCTGCGTCGACCTCAACCCGCACGCCGTCCGATCCGATGATCTGGATCATCCCGACGAGCTGCGCGTCGACCTCGATCCCGTCCCCGGCGTGGAGTGGCGCCAGATCACGGCGGTCGCACTGGTCGTCCGCGACGTGCTGGCCGACGCCGGGCTGATCGGGTGGCCCAAGACATCGGGATCGCGCGGGTTCCACATCGTCTGCCGGATCGCCCGTCGCTGGACGTTCTCCCAGGTACGCCGCGCCGCCGAGGCGCTCGCGCACGAGGTCGCGCGGCGCGCACCCGAGCTGGCGACGAGCCGGTGGTGGAAGGAGGAACGCCACGGGGTGTTCGTCGACTACAATCAAACAACGACAAGGAGTCACACCGTGAAGGCAGCCGTGTACGCGCGCATCAGCGCGACCACCGACACCTCAGACGTCACGATCGCCGAGCAGCAGCGACGTGGACTGGCGATCGTGCGCGAGCGCGGGTGGACGCTCGTCCCCGATGGCGCGCTTGACACGTTCACGGACGACGGTCTGAGCGCGTCCAAGCGCAAGCCGCGACCCGCGTTCGACCGCATGCTCGAGCTGGCGGAGCGCGGCGCGGTCGAGGTCATCGTCGTGCGTGACGTCGACCGACTGCTGCGCAACCGGCGCGACCTCGCGCGGCTCGACGTCGGTGTCAAGGTCGCGCAGTGGGACGGTCAGGTGATCGACGAGATGATGCTCGACCTCCTGGCGTCGGTCGCCATGTCGGAGGCGCGGCAGATCTCGAAGCGCGTCGCGCGGAACGAGGCGCTGCGCGTGAACGACGGCGAGAAGGCCAAGGCGCCGCGCGGCGGTGTGCG
>JAHWKT010000204.1 GCA_019347695.1 Actinomycetota bacterium
GCACACGCCATGCGCCGCTGCGGCATCAGCCTGCGCGCGGCGCTGGCGCTCCACCGGTGCGCCCTCGACGACCACCAGCTCGAACACGCGCGCGACGACGTCGACCTGCTCGACCGGCGGTTGCGGTCGGTACCTGGCATCGGGCGGTGGACGAGTGCAGAGACACGCCTCGCGCTCGGCGACCCCGACGCCGTGAGCGTTGGCGACTACAACCTGCCGGGTGTGGTGTGCCGCGCGCTGGCCGGGATGGAGGGCGACGCGTGCACCGACGCCGCGATGCTCGAACTGCTCGAGCCGTACCGCGGCCAACGCGGCCGCGTCATCCGGCTCGTCGTGCGCGCCGCCGGCCGCGGTCTGCTGCCGCTGGGACGCCGTCGCGCCCCCAGGGCGGCCCTGTCGGCACACCGGTACTGGTAGCGCCGACCTCGGCCCGACGGGCCAGCGTGGTGACCATCGTCGGAAAGATCATCCCGTGGAAGGGCACGACCGCCCACCAGTAGAGCCGACCGAGCAACCCCTTCGGAGCGAACAACGCGCGCTGCCGCAGCACGCTGCCGCGCTCGGTGGGCACGATGTGAAACTCGAGGCAGGCCTTGCCGGGCAGCCGCATCTCGGCGAACAGCCGCAGCACCCCGGGCTGGTCGCCGTCGGGGGCCCGCACCGCCACGACCCGCCAGAAATCCAGGGCGTCACCGACCCGCAGCGTGTCGGGATCACGCCGTCCGCGACGCAGCCCGATGCCGCCGATCGCACGGTCGAGCACACCCCGGATGCGCCACGCCCAGTTGTGGCTCGGCCATCCACGGTCACCGCCCACCCCACACACTGCCCGGAACACCTCGAGCGCCGGCGCACTGGATCGGGCGGTGCGCACGTCGGCGTACAGCGTTCCACCACTCCACGCCGGGTCACCGGGCTCTGGTTCCGCCGGACCGCGGTCCGTCAGGTCCGCCTCGCGCCACGACGTCTCGACGTCGTGATCCCGCACACGCGCGAGCGCGAGGTGCAGCGCCGTGCGGTAGTCGATGCGCGCACCGGGCACCAACCGTTCGATCGCCGTCGTGCCGTCATCGGCCACCGCGTCGACGACGAGGCTGTCGACCAGCGGCTTGGCGATCGCTGCCGGCACCGGCGTGACCAGGCCCACCCAGTGGCTCGACAGCCGGGGCGTCAGCAGGGGCACGCCGACGATGATCCGATGCGGCAGCTGCGCGACCTCGGCATAGAGCCGCATCATCTGCCGGTAGGTCAGCACGTCGGGACCGCCGATGTCGTAGATGTGCGACTTGTCGTCATCGACCACCAGCACACCGATGAGGTACCGCAAGACATCGCGGATAGCGATCGGCTGAACCCGCGACTCGACCCAGCGTGGTGTCACCATGACCGGCAGCACCTCGACCAGGTTGCGCAGCATCTCGAACGACGCGCTGCCCGAGCCGATGATGACCGCGGCGCGCAGCTCGGTCACCGGCACCGCGCCGGCGCGCAGGACGTCGGCGACCTCCGCGCGGCTGCGCATGTGCTCGGAAGCCTGCCCCGCGTCGCTCGAGAGGCCACCGAGGTAGACCATGCGGCCAACGCCGGCGTCGGCGGCCGCCCGCGCGACCGTCGCCGCGATCCGGCGGTCGCGTCCCGCGAAGTCGCGGCCGCCGCCCATGGAGTGCACGAGGTGGTACACGACGTCGATGTCGGCGAACGCGCCGTGCAGGGTCTCGGGCGCCAGCAGATCGCCGTCGACGATCTGTGTCCGGTCTGCCCACGCCGCGTCGCGCAGCTTGGCCGGATCCCGCGCGAGACAGCGCACGTCGTGGCCGGCCTCCAGCAGTCGCGGGACCAGCCGGCCGCCGACGTAGCCGGTCGCACCCAGCACGAGCACCCGCAGCGTGTCGCTCACAGCCACACCTTAGTCGCGCAGCCAAGACCGGGCTGCGCGACTAACGGCCCAGGGTGGCGCTCGACTCCCAACGGCCCTGGGAGCCGGGACCCGGCGGGCGGTTGGCGGCCGGCCTATCCTTCCCGACATGGCCGACGACCCCTACCAGGTGCTCGGCGTCGAGCGCGACGCTGACCCCGCAGCGATCCGGCGCGCGTACCTGGCGCAACTACGGGCCAACCATCCCGACGTCCGGCCGGGTGACGCCGCCGCCGAGGAGCGGACGCGTCGGCTCAACCAGGCATGGGACGAGATCCGCCGGCAGGCACCGGGTGGTGTCCCACGAACACCTGCGCCGCTGACCCGCCAACAGCCAGCGGCACGTGCCTACTCCGACCAGCAGCGCGACTTCAGGGCCGCGTTCACGACCGCGACGCTGCGCATCGCGCTGGCCGTCGTGGCGCTCGGGCTCGTGCTGCTCATGGTGGGCCAGTAGCAGCTCTGCTCGCGTACAAGCGCATGGGCCGCACCGCCACGACGGCGGTGCCGCCGCTCACGACAGGCCGAGCACGTCGTCACCACCGTCGGTTGCCGTCGCCATGTCCGCCGCATGCTGCAGGGGCCGCAGGAACGGGAGGGCGGCCGCGTCCAGCTGCTCCGCCGCGCTGAACGGTCCGAGCTGCGCGTCGTCGAGCGTGGCCGCGGTGATCCACGTGCCTCGCTGCCGGGCGCCGAACGCGACGACGACCACGTCCTGCGCCGCCGTGCCGTCGACCAGCTCCGCCTCGGCGATGAATCCGAAGCACGGCGCGCCGGACGGCACCATGCGGTCGGCAGCGAAATGGGACAGCACGAGGTGACGGTCGTCATCGTCGTCTGGGAAGCCCTCGAGCACCGTCACCCGCGTCTGCGTCGCTGTGGGCAGTACGACCACGGCCGGCACCGGACTGGCACCCCGGGCGACGAGGTCGCGGGCGGCCTCCTGACACAGCTGCCGCAGCTCGTCGATCGTCATGGGATGTGACCTACCGCTTCGCTACTTGAGGTCATGGGATGTGCCTACCGCTTCGCTACTTGAGGTCTTCCGTGCATCCCATCGATCGCCGCCCGCAGCCGGCCGGTCGGGCCGTCGAGGTTGTGGTCGGCGGCAAGCCCGTCCACGGCCGCGTCGTCGCGGTCGCCGACGGTCCGCACCAGCTCGACGTCACGGCGCAACGGCACCACCTGCCGCATGGCTGCGACGTAGTCAGCTGCCGCGTGGAGCCGCTCGGCGAGCCTGGGTGTCTGCGCGTCGGCGTCGGCCAGCAGCTCGTCGAGCGTCGCGTACCGCGCCACCAGCTGCTGCGCGGTCTTCTCCCCCACGCCGGGCACGCCTGGCAGCCCGTCGGACGGGTCTCCGCGCAGGATCGCGAAGTCGACGTAGCGCTCCGGAGGGACCGCGTAGTGCTCCCGCACGGCCGCGGCGTCGAAGATCCGCAGCTGCGACACCCCGCGCAGGGTGTACAGCACCCGCACCACCGGATCGCGCACCAGTTGGATGAGGTCGCGGTCCCCCGTGACGACGTCGACCTGATCCGGGGCGTCGACCTGCGCACACAGCGCCGCGATGGCATCGTCGGCCTCCCACCCCGGGGCCTCGATGCACTCTTGACCGAACGTGAGGAGCACCTCACGAAGCAACGGGAACTGGGCCGGCAGTCCATCCGGATCGGGCGCGCGTTCCGACTTGTACCCGGGATAGGCGGCCACCCGCGCCGCGGGGCGCCAGTCCGCGTCGAACACGTGGTGCACGGCGTCGGGTTCGTGGTCGACGATCAGCCGGGCGGTCATGTCCAGATAGCCTCGCACCGCGTTCACCGGCCGGCCGGCGTCGTCGGTGATCGACGCCGGCAACGCGAAGAAGGCGCGGTAGGTCAGGCTCGACGTGTCCAGCAGCAACAGATGCCTCATCACGCGTAGCCTAGGCGCCCCACGCGGACCAGCGGTGACCCCGCGCCGACCGACACGAGAGGATGTCCGTTGACCGACGTGCTGCTGTGGATCTCCGGAGCGTCCTCCGGCATCGGCGCCGCGCTGGCGCAGACCGTGCCCTACGACGACGTGCACATCATCGACATCTCACGCTCCGGGGGCGCCCCCGGCACCGAGCACCTCCCCGCGGATCTGGCCGATCCGGCCAGCTGGAGTGTCGTCGGGCCGCACCTGTACGCCAAGCTGGAGCACTTCGACGGCGACCACGTGGCGTTCATCCATGCTGCCGCGGCGCTTGAACCGATCGGGTTCGCCGGCGAGGTCGACCATCAGGCGTACCGCCAGACCGCGATCCTCAACGGCGCCGCGCCAGCGGTGCTCGGTGACCTGTTCCTCGGTGCGCTGGAGGCGTCGACGTTCGACGGCACCGCTGATCTGGTCTTCATCTCGTCCGGCGCGGCCAAACGGCCGATCGAGGGCTGGTCGATCTACTGCGCCGGCAAGGCGGGCCAGGACATGTGGGTCCGCACCGCCGGCGCCGAGCAGGCCCGGCGCGGCCGGGGGCGCCGCGTGCTGGCGATCGCGCCGGGCGTCGTCGCCACCGGGATGCAGGAGCGGATCCGCGCGACCGACGAGCACGACTTCCCCGACGTCGAGCGCTTCCGCCAGCTCCACCGCGACGGTGACCTGCTCGATCCCGCCGACAGCGCGCGACGGATCTGGTCGCTGATCGACGGCGACGCCGAGT
>JAHWKT010000071.1:0-7857 GCA_019347695.1 Actinomycetota bacterium
AAGGGCCGGGCCGTCACGATCGGCACGCTGGTGACCGCGATGCGCACCTCGGCACGCTCGCATGCGATCGCCGAGCTCGTGGTCCGCTGGCGCGACGCCGGCGTGGTGGGGTTCGACATCGCCGGCGCCGAAGCCGGCTATCCACCCACGCGGCACCTCGACGCGTTCCACCTGATCCAGCGGGGGAACTCGCACATCACGATCCATGCCGGCGAGTCGTTCGGGTTGCGGTCGATCTGGGAGGCGGTGCAGTTCTGCGGCGCCGAACGGCTGGGGCACGGCGTGCGCATCGTCGACGACATCGACACCACCACCGACCCGCCGACCCTGGGAAAGCTGGCCGCGTTCGTCCGCGACCGGCGGATCCCGTTGGAGATGTGCCCCACGTCCAACGTCCACACGCAGGCGGCGCCGTCGCTGCAAGAGCATCCGCTCGACCTCCTGCGGCGGCTCCGGTTCCGGGTGACCGTCAACACCGACAACCGACTGATGAGCGGGGTCACGCTGTCGTCGGAGATGGCTGCGGTGTCCGAGACGTTCGACTTCGGGATCAACGAGATCCGATGGCTGACGATCAACGCGATGAAGAGCGCGTTCTGGCCCTTCGACGAGCGCCTTGCGCTGATCGAGGACGTCATCAAGCCCGGGTACCGGCAGCTGGGCGCCACCTGAGCTGAACACCGGGGCCAAGGCTCGGCACCCGACACCACCACCCCGGCGTGTGCGTGCCACGCGGGAAGCTACCCTGATGGCGACGCAAGGCCAGCGCGGTTCCGACGCGCGCACCGCATGCCGGCACCAGCCGGCTCGCGGTGCGGGACCACCGGGACGTCCATGGCGGTTCGCCGGCGCACGCCGTGCGGCACCCGCCGCGACACGCATCAACGTAGGGAAGGCAACGACGTGCACGACCGCCCATCCGCGCAGACACACGACTTCAAGGTCGCGGATCTGGCGCTCGCCGAGCTCGGCCGGCGCGAGATCGAGCTCGCCGAGGAGGAGATGCCCGGGCTGATGGCCCTGCGCGCGCAGCACGGCGACGAGCAGCCGCTCGCCGGCGCCCGGATCACCGGCTCGCTGCACATGACCATCCAGACGGCGGTGCTCATCGAGACGCTGGTCGCACTGGGCGCCCAGGTGCGGTGGGCGTCGTGCAACATCTTCTCCACGCAGGACTCCGCGGCGGCCGCGGTGGCGGTGGGACCCGACGGCACACCCGACGACCCGCGCGGCGTGCCCGTCTTCGCCTGGAAAGGTGAGACGCTCGAGGAGTACTGGTGGTGCATCGACCAGACGTTCCGGTGGCCGCAGCACACCGGGCCCACCCTGCTGCTCGACGACGGCGGTGACGCGACGCTGCTGCTCCACAAGGGCGTGGAGTACGAGCAGGCGGGCGCGGTGCCGCCGGCGTCGGCGGCCGCGACCACCGAGGAGGCGGTCATCCTGGAGGTGCTGCGCGACAGCCTCGCGGAGCACGATCGTCGCTGGACCGAGATCGGCGCCGAGATCATCGGCGTGTCCGAGGAGACCACCACGGGCGTGCACCGCCTCTACCCGCGGCGGGACGCGGGCACGCTGCTGTTCCCGGCGATCAACGTCAACGACTCGGTCACCAAGAGCAAGTTCGACAACCTGTACGGCTGCCGCCACTCGCTGCTCGACGGTCTCAACCGCGCGACCGACGTGATGCTGTCGGGCAAGGTGGCCGTCGTGTGCGGGTTCGGTGACGTCGGCAAGGGCTGTGTGCAGGCCCTGAAGGGACAGGGCGCGCGGATCATCGTCACCGAGATCGACCCGATCAACGCGCTGCAGGCGGCGATGGAGGGCTACCAGGTCGCGAGGATCGAAGATGTCGTCGAGACCGCCGACATCTTCATCACCGCGACCGGCAACCGCGACGTCATCACCCTCGACCACATGCGTGCGATGAAGCACGGGGTGATCCTCGGCAACATCGGCCACTTCGACAACGAGATCCAGATGGCCGAGCTCTCCAAGGCCGACGACGTCGAGCGGATCACCATCAAGCCGACGGTCGACCAGTGGGTCTTCTCCGACGGGCACGCGATCATCGTGCTCGCCGAGGGCCGGCTGCTCAACCTCGCCTGCGCGACCGGGCATCCCAGCTTCGTGATGTCGGCCAGCTTCACCAACCAGGTGATGGCGCAGATCGAGCTGCACAACCGCCGCGACCACTACGATCTCGACGTCTACGTGCTGCCCAGGCACCTCGACGAGCAGGTCGCGCGGTTGCATCTGGGCAAGCTCGGTGCGACGTTGACCGAGCTCACCAAGGAGCAGGCCGACTACATCGACCGACCCGTCGACGGCCCCTACAAGTCCGACCAGTACCGCTACTGACCAGACGCGTCCGGTACCGCCAGACGGGAGGCGACGGACCGTGACGCGGCACGCGGCCCGGTGACGCCCAGAGACAGCGGCGGCGATCACCCGGCGACCGACAAGGAGCACGGCAGTGTCCGATCTGAGGTTCTTCACATCCGAGTCCGTGACGGAGGGGCATCCCGACAAGGTTGCCGATCAGATCTCCGACGCCGTGCTCGACGCCGTGCTGCGCGCCGACCCCGATCCCGACAGTGCACGGGTGGCCTGCGAGACGCTCGTGAGCACCGGCTTCGTTGTCGTCACCGGCGAGATCTCCACGGCCAGCTACGTCGACATCGCCGGCGTCGCCCGCCAGACGGTCAAGGCGATCGGCTACGACAGCCCGGACGCCGGCTTCGACGGCAACACGTGCGGCGTCTTCGTCGCGATCGACGAGCAGTCCCCCGACATCGCCGGCGGCGTGGACGAGGCGCTGGAGGCGCGCACCGGCGACGCCGACTCGGCGCTGGACCGTCTCGGGGCAGGCGATCAGGGCATGATGTTCGGGTTCGCGTGCACCGAGACCGATGCGCTGATGCCCATGCCGATCCATCTGGCCCACCGGCTGGCGGAGCGCTTGGCGACGGTGCGCAAGGACGGCACGTTGGGCTACCTGCGGGCCGATGGCAAGACGCAGGTGACGATCGAGTACGACCGTGGCAGGCCGGTCCGCGTCGCGCGGGTGCTGATCTCAACCCAGCACGCCGACGACGTCGACGACAACGGGCAGCTCACCGCGGACCTGATCGAGCACGTCATCGCCCCCGTGATCCCCGACGACACACCGTGGGAGCGCGACGACGTCATCATCAACCCCAGCGGCAAGTTCGTGCTCGGAGGACCCAGCGCCGACGCCGGGCTGACCGGCCGCAAGATCATCGTCGACACCTACGGCGGCATGGCCCGCCACGGCGGCGGCGCGTTCAGCGGCAAGGACTCGACGAAGGTCGACCGGTCCGCCGCCTACGCCACCCGCTGGGTGGCCAAGAACATCGTCGCGGCTGGGCTCGCGGACCGCGTCGAGCTGCAGGTTGCCTACGCGATCGGCATGGCCCAGCCCGTCAGCATGGGCCTGACCGCCTTCGGCACGGAGACCGCCGACCCCGACAAGATCCTGGACGCCGTCCGCGAGGTGTTCGACCTGCGGCCGGCGGCGATCATCCGCGATCTCGGCCTGCGTCGACCGATCTTCGCACCGACCGCCGCGTACGGTCACTTCGGCCGCTCCGCCGCGTCGTTCCCGTGGGAGGCCACCGACCGCGCCGAGGCGCTGCGGACCCTCGTCAACTGACGTTCGGCCCGAGGCGGTCGACGATGCCCGCAATGCCGCCGGCGATCAACTCGGGACGGCCCTCGACCAGCCCGTAGTACGCCTCCCACCATGGACCGAGCTGGTGGATGTCGTCGGCCCTGCGGACGGTCGCGGCGTCGAGGTCCAGACGTTCGATCAGCGGCTGTCGCAGGCTGCCGTCGAGACCGTTGAGCAGCCAGGCGAGGTCGATCGCCGGATCCGCGACCGCCATGTCCGACCAGTCGATCACCGCCACGGCGCCGGTCGTCGCACAGCACGTGCGCCGGTGCACACCGCCAACGCGGCCGCGAGCTCGGGCAGCAACTCGCGCGCGACCACCGACGCGGCCGCGAGCTCGGGCAGCAACTCGCGCGCGACCACCGACGCACCGCCACGCTCGCGCCAGCCGACCTGCTGGCGTGGCTGCACCGCTGATCGCGTCGTCGGGGGCGACCCGTTCGCCCGCCCTGCGCGTCGACTGACGTGGACACTTGCCGTCTATGTGCACGGTACGAGTCCGGGAGCACCTGCCCGCATGCCGGGCACACATCTCCGCCAGCAGGTGGTGCGCGGGCCAGGCGCCGTGACCGTGCGGTCCTCCCGCGGTCGCCTCTGTTCCGGCGCCCGGCCACCGCGTACCATCGAGACGCGGTCCGGTTGACCTTGGCCGGGTGCGCGAGTCATTGCTCGAGTGCTCCGGGACGGAGAAGCGATGGCCGGCCAGCAGGCGGCAACGCAGGTCTCCACGTTCTGTGCGCTGTGTGTGTCGCGCTGCGGTGCGAAGGCGACGATCGCCGACGGCGAACTCGTTGCGCTGCATCCCGATCCATCGCACCCGACCGGCACGGCGCTGTGCGTCAAGGGCAAGGCGGCGCCTGAGCTCGTGAACCATCGCGAGCGGCTGCTGCATCCCCTCAAGCGCACGAAGCCCAAAGGGGGCGGCGATCCCGGCTGGCAGCGCATCACATGGGATGAGGCGCTCGACACGGTCGCGACGCGGCTACGCTCGCTCGCCCGCGAGCACGGCCCCGAGTCCGTCGTGTTCAGCGCCACGTCGCCATCAACCTCGGCGATGAGCGACGCGATGGACTGGGTGATGCGCCTACGGCGCGCGTTCGGCAGCCCCAACCAGTGCGTGTACATGGAACTGTGTGGCTGGGGGCGGTACCTGGCGTCGATGTTCACGTACGGCGCGCCCGTGCCAGGTACCTACATGCCGGATCTCGACCACGCCGGTTGCGTCCTGTACTGGGGCTACAACCCGTCGGTGTCGCGGCTCGCGCATGCGACGAGCACGGTCGCCGCGGTGGGCCGCGGCGCGAAGCTGGTCGTCGTCGACCCCCGGCGGGCGGGCCTCGCCGGCAGGGCCGACCACTGGCTGCGCGTGCGTCCGGGAACCGACGCCGCGCTGGCGCTGTCGCTCGCGCACGTGATGATCGAACGTGGCTGGTTCGACGACGACTTCGTCCGGCACTGGACCAACGCGCCGCTGCTCGTCCGCACCGATACCGGTGGCCTGCTGCGCGCGAGCGACGTCTCGCCCACGGGCGATCCTGCCCACTACGTCGCCTGGGACGAGGCTGGTGGACATCGGGTCATCTACGACCCGGCACGAGGGCGGCACGCGGTCGACGAGGCTCGGCTCGCGCTCTTCGGCACGTACGAGATCGCGACCACGGCCGGGCCGGTGGCGTGTCGGCCTGCGTTCGACCTGGTCGCCGAGCAGTGCCGCGATATGGAACCGGGCGCGGCCGAGGCGATCACCGGCGTGCCCGCCGCGGACATCGAAGCGACCGCACGCACGCTGTGGGAGTCGCGCCCGGTCGCGTTCTACACGTGGAGCGGGCTGGAGCAGCACAGCAACACGACCCAGATCGTGCGCGCGATCAACCAGCTCTACGCCATGACCGGCAGCTTCGACGCGCGGGGCGGCAACGTGCTGTTCCCGAGCGTGCCCACCAACCCGATCGACGGCGCCGAGCTGCTCTCCGCGGCGCAGCGGGCCAAGGCGGTCGGGGTGGGCCAGCGCCCCCTGGGTCCAGCACGCTTCGAGTTCGTAACGGGCGAGGACGTGTACACCGCGGCTCTCGAGGGCCGGCCGTACCGGGTGCGCGGCCTCGTGAACTTCGGCGCCAACCTGGCGATGGCCCACGGCGACAGCGCGCGTGGGCGCGACGCGCTCGCAGCGCTGGACTTCTTCGTCCACGCCGACCTGTTCATGAACCCGACCGCCGAGCAAGCCGATGTCGTGCTCCCGGTGACCAGCGCATTCGAGGCCGAGGGGCTCAAGATCGGCTTCGAGATCAACGAAGCGGCGCAATCGCTCGTCCAGCTGCGCGCCCCCCTGGTACCGCCGCGCGGCGAGGCACGCTCGGACCTGCAGATCGTCTTCGCACTCGCGACGCGCCTCGGCCTGGGCGAGCACTTCTGGGACGGTGACCTCGACGCTGCGTGGCGCCACCAGCTCGCGCCGAGCGACGTCACGCTCGAGCAGCTCCGTGCCGAACCCGCCGGTGTGCGCGTCGCGCTCACCACGCGGCACCGCAAGTACGCCGCGGTTGACGACGAGGGTGTGCCGCTCGGGTTCCGCACGCCGTCGCGCAAGATCGAGCTCTACTCGGAGGTGCTCGCAGAGCACGGCTATCCGCCTCTGGCCGAGTTCAACGAGCCGCGTACGAGCCCCAGGTCGCGGACCGACCTTGCCGAGCGCTTCCCGCTGATCCTGACCTGCGCGAAGTCGCTGTGGTTCTGCGAGACCCAGCACCGCAACATCGCGAGCCTGCGCAGCAAGGTCCGTGACCCGCAGGTCGAGCTGCACCCGCACACGGCGCGCGAGCGCGACATCGCAGCCGGCGACTGGGTCCGGCTCGACACGCCCCACGGGAGTATTCGCGCCCGCGCAAAGTTCAACGCCAGCCTCGATCCGCAGGTCGTGTGCGGTCAGCACGGCTGGTGGCAGGCCAGCGACGACGTCGGCCTGCCCGGCTACCCTCCGTTCGGCCCCGACAGCGCCAACCTGAACCTGGTGCTGCGCCAGCAGCCCAGCGATCCGATCAGCGGCAGCTCGCCGTTACGCGCGTCGGTCTGCGACATCGCACCGTTGGCAACGACGGAGCAGTCAGCCGAACCATCCCTGGCGTGATGACCGCATCTTGTCCGGTCGCCATGCCAACGGGTCCGGCGCAGCTTGAGTTCCGCGCCTTGGGACGAGCGAACCCTCGACCTGAGGCCGGTCGAGCTACGACGTTGCGCGTCGAGAGAACTCCCCCACGCGTCTGCTCGAGCGTGACCACGTCGTGTGCGGCGATGTCCTCCAACCCGTGACGGATCGCCTCGAGCGTGTCCTCGTCGGCCAGGATCTCCGCGGTCTCCTCCAGCGCGCATGCTCATCCACGCGCACCAGCATCGCGTCCTTGCGGATCTCAGGTCCACGGCGGCGCCACAAGTCCGAAGACCGCGGCCTGTTGCCGCGAACAGCTGCGCCGACTGTATGACGTCTGTGATGCAGTTGGCTCATGACGGAAGCGATCTCTGTCCGCCTCGACGACGACGCCGTACGAGCTCGAAGCGACAGGCCCAATCGATCCGACGTGGTCCGGAAGGCACTGGTTGCTGCGGCCCGTCGGCTTCACGACCGTCGGCGCCTCGCTGAGGAGGTCGCCGCGCTCGAGGCGGACGCCGACGACCGTGAACTGCTGCGGGACGTCGCGGCCACGATGGAGGACCTGCGGGTGTTGGTCGAGCAGTTGGGCGCGGTGGATGTCACGTGTCTCGGCGATCTCGCTGGCCAGCTGACGCCTGTGGAGATGCGGGGCGTTGATCTGGCGCTGGAGACCGTGCTCGATCTCTCCTGACGCCCCCGGTACTCGCCTGGCATTGGGTGCTGCCTGCTGCCGCACGGCTCGCCGCCCACCGTCGGGTGCAACGTCGGGTTTCCACTCCCGCCGTGACGCACGCGACACCGAGCAGCGGCGCGGCGCGGACCACTGTCGGGCAACCGTCAGATCTCTCGAGAGCAGACACGGCACCTGTGGCACGAGGTCCAGTGGAGTACGCCGGTCATCACGGGACGTGGCGCAGCCCGAGAGCACGGACGGTGATCGGTCTGGATCACGTACCGTCACGCGATGGATCGACGCGACCGCCACATGCGGTCACGCCACAGGACACGACGTCGTGGT
>JAHWKT010000071.1:7957-17298 GCA_019347695.1 Actinomycetota bacterium
AAGATGAGGGGGTTCATCGGCCCATACCACCCGACTGTCGGCTCGGGGCTCGCCGACCACATGCCATGCGCCGCTCGTTCGACCACGTCCAACCCCATGACAACAGGGGGCTCGCAGGCCGAGCTCGTGTGCAACGGCGCGCGCGAAGAGGTCTTTCAGGTTCTCGCCACGTTCAGCCGCTCGACCCGTACGCTGGCATCACGGGACGTGGCGCGGCTTGGTTAGCGCGCCTGCTTGGGACTAGCACACGCTCAACGCTTTGCTCACCGGCTTCCGTGCAGGTCATTTGTGAGTCTGCTCGCCGAGTTGTGCGGTCAGATCCTCGATCCCAGGCTCACGCAGAGTGACGCCGCCTGGGATGTTGCTGCCTGTCATGGCCGGGCTACGACGCTCAGCCTCAGCCTGCACCCCCGTATGACGTTCTGTGATACACTGGGTTCATGACTGAAGCGATCTCCGTCCGCCTTGACGATGATGCCGCGCGGGCTCTCAACGAGCTCGAAGCCACCGGGCTCAATCGCTCCGACGCGGTTCGGACAGCACTGGTTGCTGCCGCCCGCCGGCTGCGCGACCGTCGGCGCCTTGCCGACGAGGTCGCCGCGCTCGAAGCGGACGCCGACGACCGCGCACTGCTGCGCGACTTCGCCGACGTGATGGAGGACCTGCGTGCGCCGTGGTGATGTCTACCGCCTGCGGTTGCGAAAGCGCGAAGGTCACGAGCAGCACGGTGTCCGCTACGGCGTGGTCGTCCAGTCAGATGCCTTCCTCCCACGCTCAACAGTGCTCGTAGCTCCAACGTCGCGTTCCGCTCGAGGGGCCTCTTTCCGCCCGGAGGTCGATGTCGACGGCGACCCGACCCGGGTGCTGGTCGAGCAGATGGGCGCAGTGGACGTCACGCGGCTGGGCGATCTTGCCGGTCACCTCGCACCGGCGGAAATGTGGGGTGTCGATCTGGCGCTGGAGACCGTGCTCGATCTCTCCTGATACCGCGCCGTCGTCAGGACCGTCCCGCCCAGTCGAGCTGCAGCACGTCAGGTGCATCTTCGTGCGGATGCGACGCGGTCGCGCACCCGACGTCGGTGTCCAGCCCGCCGCGGCCGAGTACGATGCTTGACGGCACGGGACGTGGCGCAGCTTGGTTTAGCGCGCCTGCTTTGGGAGCAGGAGGTCGCGGGTTCGAATCCCGCCGTCCCGACCAACCCGCCTGACCAGCATTTGCGCTCGACGCTGACCCGCCTACTCGAGCACAGCGCTCAGCCGCATGAACCCGTTGATCTATGCCGGTCATGGCTACCGCCCGACGCGCGCATGCCTGCCATACGCGCATGCCTGCCATATTTTGATGTTCTACGTACCGTATACCGTACATCATCCATCCTTTAACAGATCTGACAGTACATACTGAACATCGATGGCGACGAAGCGGCCCCGAACACCAACACAAGGACATCGAGCGCGCCGTTCGCCGCGCGGAGCTGCAGGGATGGACGGTGCAGATGTCCAGCGGCCACCGATGGACAACGCTGCTGTGCACCCGACGCGACCGCGATGGATGCCGCGTACCGGTCTACTCGACGCCCCGTGGCCCCGAGCAGCACGCGAGGCGTCTGGTTCGCCTGGTCGACAAGTGCGATCATGGACCGTAGGGCGTTCACTGCGGCCGGTCACGACCACGGCACGGAAGGCCGACCAATGACGATGCACGGCTTCACCCTGATCCTCGACGCGACACATGCGACCGACGCGCAGATGGACGCGGTCGCAGCAATCAGTAACGAGCTGATGCTGTGCTCGTCCGGCGGTCGCGCATTCGTCGCTGTCGACCGCAAAGAAGACACGTTGGACACGGCTCTACGGTCGGCCATCAGCGACGTAGAGACCGCGCTCCCCGACACCCGCGTCGTACGTGTCGAGGTCGAACGTGCCGACAGGGGAGATGCGATGGCGACACCTAACCTGATCGACGAGCAGGACCACCCGTACGAGTCGCTGACCCGACCGCAGATGCGGGCTGCTCGACCGACGGGCACGCCTGCAGTTCAGCATGTCGATCGACGAGTTCGAGGCGGCGCTGGATCGTGGCGAGTTCACCGAAGAGCCCCAGGGTGACCGCACTCGCGATCATGCTCCGCAGCCCGTGACCAGTCAGCACGACGAGCCGGAACGCAGCGTAGGGTCGCCGAAATGGACATCGATCCGGCGCGTGACGACCGCCCGAGTCGTCAGCTGGCGGACGTAGGGCGGCGGCGCGGGCGTGTGGCGACGAACAGCCGCACGTCGTAGGTCAGGCGCAACGGGCCCGACAGATCGCGCACCCGATCCGCGAGATGCTGTCGTGCCGGCATCGCTGTCAGGTAGGACGCCAGCTCGGTGCCGGATGGGAACACCAATGCGTGATCGAGTCGAGTCTGTTCGACATGGCCGAAGTGCCACGCGAGCGCGGCATGCGCCGTGTCGCTGGTCAGCCCGACGCTGCGACGGCGAAGGGTGCGGCCGAGCAACTCGTCGAGCTCGTGTCCGTCGGACCGCGACGACCCGACCGACAGCAGCAGCACGCCGCAGTCGTCAAGGATGCGGGTGAGCTCAGTCAGCGCCGGTCCCACGCGGTCGTGCGACCACTGCGGGCGGCGCGCGACCGCGCAGTCGAACTGTGCGGATGCCAGCGGTAGCGCGGTGGCGTCGGCGACGACCCCGACCACCTGTCGCATGTCGGCGGCCTGGGCGATCAGCAGCGGGCTGGCGTCGGTGAGAAGCACCGAGCCCTCGACATGATCACCGATGGCTGCCGCGAACTGACCGCTGCCGCCGCCGACCTCGAGCACGGCGTCTGGGCGCTGTTCTACGACCATGTCGAGCGTCGTCTGCGCAGGATCGGGGCCACGGCGGAACCGTCGGCGCACGTGATCCTGCCACTGCTCCTGCAGCGGTGCGAAGCGGTCGTCGTCGCCAAGGACGAACGACCGTGTCATGGCCGTGTTCACCGTTGTAGTTCGTCGGCCGCTCGGTCGCGAGCGTTATCGGTCGCCCTGCGATACCACTGCAGCGCCTGCTGGAGCGTGGTCGTCGTGGCCGACAGCAGCCAGCCGAGCTCCGCCGCCATCAGCACCGCGTCGTCGTTGGGTGAGCGGTCCCAGCGATGGCCGTCGCCCTCGTGCATGGCGATGTCGCGCGCCCAGGCAATCAACGCGTCACCCGCGGCGATCAGCAGCAGCCGATCCTGCGTCGAGTAGTGCTCGCCACGGATGTCAAGCCCCATCATCGCTCCGCGGTCCCCGGCGTCGTCCCGCCACTCCGACACGACGCCCCCAGCCGGTCATGCTGCCCACCCGAACGATTGGACAACTCGTTAGCACTCATCATATGACGTTAGACTGCCTAGTCAACATGAATGCTGACAATCAGTGATGAGTCGTCCACAATCCGTACGTATTGCGGGTCGATGATCGAGGACCCCATGAGCCCAGCGAAGTACCAGCGGATCGCCGACGAGCTGCGCGCAGCCATCCATCGCGGGGACCACCAGCCGGGCGACGTCCTTCCGTCGGAATCACAGCTCTGCGACACGTACGGCGTCTCGCGGCCGACCGTCCGACACGCGGTTGCGATCCTGCGCAGCGAGGGACTGCTCGACGTCGAGCACGGTCGTGGCGCATTCGTGCGACGCCGACCGTTGATCCAGCGCCACGCCCGCAGCCGGCATCGTCACGCCCGCGCGGCTGGCCGCCCGCTGGGATTCGACTACCCCGCCCGGCACGGCCAGACCCCTGGCATGCAGATCATCCGGACCGGGCCCGTGAGCGCACCCGCCGACGTCGCGGCCCGGATGGCGATCGACGAGGGCACGTCGGTGTTCATCCGCGAGCGGATCGTGTTCGCCGGCGGCGAACCGGTCGAGATGAGCGCCAGCTACTTCCCGCACGATCTGGCCGCGGACAGCGACCTGGCGACCGATCAGCCGCTGGCGTCCGGTGTGCTGCGCTACATCGAGGACGAGCTCGGCCGCACCTACCACCACATCCAGGAGGAGCTGACCGCGCGGGTGCCGACGCCGGCGGAGGCGGAAACGCTGCGGATCAGCTCGGCGCTCCCAGTCATCCGTGTGCTCTACGCCGCGTATGACGCCGCCGGTCAGGCGATCGAGGTCGTCGACTCGGTGTTTCCCAGCGATCGCCACACCTTCGTGGATGCGTTCGATCTGGAGAGCTGACCGCGAGGCGGTTTGGTGCGAGGTTGAGTCGGCAACGGCGATGCCGACGGTGCACCCGTGGCGGGCGACCGCCTGATCCCCTAGCGTCTGGACCGCGCCACGAGGTGGAGGGTGCACATGCGTGAGGCCGAGGGTGTGATGGGGGTGGTGCTGCTCGCTGTGCTCGTCGCGCTGGACGGCGAGCGGGCACCGGTCGGTCCGCTGGGTCGTCTGGCCGGCACGGTGCGCGACCGGATGCTCGATGTGGTCGGACCCGACGAGATCGTCGAACGTGTCGATGTCAACGCGGTCCTCGATCGGGTGGACATCAACGACCTGCTGGCCCGCGTCGAGGTCAACCAGCTGCTCGACCGCGTCGACGTCGACCGGCTACTGGCGCGCGTGGACGTCGACCGGCTGCTCGCGGACGCTGATGTGAATCAGTTGCTGACACGGGTCGACGTCGATGGGCTTATGGACCGGGTCGACGTCGAACGACTGGTACGACGGGCCGGCGTACCCGAGATCGTGGCGGAGAGCACCACCAGCGTGGCTGTGTCGACGTTGGACCTGGTTCGCCGCCAGTTGCTCGCCCTCGACGTCGTGATCACCCGCGGCGTGATGAGGCTGCTGGGCCGGGACGACGCGGCCCTGCCGGCGGGGCCGGCGCTCCTGGCCGGTGACGGTGGTCCGGCGCACTCGCTGCCAGTTCCGACCGCAGCCGTCACGGACGTGACCGGACACTACGCGGGACCCGTCACCCGACTGGTTGCACACGTCCTCGACGTTGCGGTCGCCGCGGGCGCGTTCACCTTCACGTCGGGCGCGCTGTCGTCGCTCCTGACGACGGTTGGTGTGCCCGTCGATGAGATCACCCGCGGCGGTGTGCTGTTCGTCGCCGCGTTCATCGCGTGGCTGTTCCTCTACTGGTGGGCGGGTACGGCGGTCGCGGGACGCACGCCGGGGATGGCGGTCGTCGGCCTGCGGATCGTCACGCGGGAGGGTCTGCCGTTGTCGGGTCGACGGGCGTCCGTCAGGGTGCTGGTGCTGCCGCTCAGCATCGCGCTGTTGGGCCTCGGCCTGATCGGCATCGTGGTCGACCGCGAGCGCAGAGGCCTGCACGATGTCGCCGCCGGCTCGACGGTCGTCTACGACTGGGGTGACCGCAAGGCGACGCTGCCGACGCCACTTGCCCGATGGCTCGCACGACATGCCGCACCGGTCGAGCCATCCGGGTGACCGCCCCCCTGCCGACCCGTCGCGCCTCCACGGTGCGCGCGCGTCGTCATGCCAGAATCCGCGGCCATGCAGCGGCCGACGCTCCGACTCGCCCACAGCGATGACGCCGAGCAGATCGCCAGCATCTACGGGCCCCTGGTCCGCGACACGGCTGTGACGTTCGAGGTCGACGTGCCGTCGGCCAGCGAGATGCGCAGCCGCATCATCGACACCGCCATGCGGCTGCCGTGGCTGGTCGCCGAGCGTGACGATCACATCGCCGGGTTCGCCTACGCCGGGAGGCATCGGCGACGGGCCGCGTACGCCTCGTCGGCCGACGTGTCCATCTACGTCGCCGACGGCACCCGCCGACTCGGCATCGGACGCGGGCTCTACACCGCGCTGCTCGACCTGCTCAGCGCGCAGGGATACGCCAACGTGTTCGCGGGCATCGCGCTGCCCAACGACGCCAGCGTCGCCCTGCACGAGTCGTTCGAGTTCTCGCTCGTCGGTGTGTACCGGTCGGTCGGCTACAAGCTCGGAGCCTGGTGGGACGTGGCGTGGTGGCAGCGTCCGCTGCCACCGGTCGGTCCTACTCCCCCGCCGCCGAAGGCCATGGTCGAGATCGATCGGGACCACCTGGAGCGCGCACTCGCCTCCGGCCGGGCGCACCTGGCGGACTGACCGGCCGCAACCACCACCCCGCCTGCCACACTGGGCGCCATGGACAGCACACGCGTCGACCGCTGGTTGTGGGCGGTCCGGCTGTTCAAGACGCGCTCGGCCGCGGCGGACGCCTGTCGCGGCGGCCACGTGCGCATCAACGGACGAGCTGCCAAGCCGTCGAGCGCAGTGCGGATGGGTGACCGCGTGGAAGCCCGGGTCAACCGGCGCGAGCGCGTCGCTGAGGTGGGCCGGCTGATCGACAAACGGGTCGGCGCGGCGATCGCGTCACAGTGCTACATCGACCACTCACCGCCGCCACCCGAGGTGCCCGAGATCCCGATCGCCCGCCGCGATCGCGGTGCCGGCCGACCGACCAAGCGCGAACGGCGCCAGCTCGAACGCTGGCGCCAGCGCAACCGCTGAAGCGCCATCGCTGCATGTCACGATCGGATGCGCAGCGGTAGGCTGTCGGCTGCGCCACAACCCGCGGGTGTAGCTCAATGGTAGAGCCCCAGCCTTCCAAGCTGGTTATGGGGGTTCGATTCCCCTCACCCGCTCTGCCCGGCTGGCGACAGCTCGCACCTCGAGCTGCTGGTGCGCGCGGTGACCCGCGGATCCTCGAGGTGGGATGTGGCACGGGTTACTGGCTCGCCTGGCCCGCGCGGCGCGGCTACACGCAACTGGCCGGACTCGATGCGTCGATGCGCATGTTGGCGGCGGCAGCGTGCAAGGTCGACACCGCGGATCTGCGTCACGGGGACGCCAGCTCACTGCGGTGGCCGACTGCGTCGTTCGACCGCGTGCTGTGCGTCAACGCCTTGCACCACTTCACCGACAAACCCGCGTTCGTGCGTGAGGCGCACCGTGTGCTCGCCGCCAGCGGTGGCCTCATCGCGTTCGGGCTCGACCCGCACGTGGGCGCGGACCGGTGGGTCGTCTACGACATGTTCGACGACACGCTGGCGACAGACCGTCGCCGTTATCCGCCGACCGCGACCATCCGGGCCTGGATGACCTCGGCGGGGTTCGCGCGCGCCGAGACGTTCGTCGCGATGCACCTACGCAGCCGTATGCCCGCACGTGTCGCGCTGGACAGCAGGTACCTCGACCGCAGTGCCACCTCGCAGCTGACGCTCCTGGACGACGTGACCTACGAGGCCGGGATCGCCCGGATCGAGCAGCGGATCGACGCGGCACAGGACAACGGCGACGTGTTCGAGATCCGCTCGGAGCTACGCGCCTACGCGACGGTGGGATGGGTCACCTAGTGGCGCGAGCTGAGCCGGTTCGACACCACCGCGCGCCGGGTGGCCCTGCGCGCGGCGACGTCGCTGCGCACGGAGGCGCAGACGTAGTAGGCGGGGTACGCGAGCGACACGATGGCGACGGCCAGCTGAGCCGGGCCGCCCATCGGCAGCAGCAGCGCGATCACGCACACGCTGCCCCAGATGGCCCCGAGCAGGTAGTGGCGTCGACGGTCGGCCCGCAGCGGCAGATGTGTGGGATACAGGAAGCGCACCGGCAGCAGCACGAGCACCGCCAGGACGACCAGCAACACCGTGTTGAACGTGCGCGGCGTGTCGAACAGCCACAGGTAGCCGATCACCACGTTCCAGTAGGAGGGGAAGCCCAGGAAGAAGCCCTCCGCCGACTGCTTGGCGTCGACCCGCGAGAACCCGATGACGCTCGACAGCAGCACGATCGCGACGACGACGAGGGCCGGCTCGAGCAGCAGCTCCGCCCGTACCGCCAGCAGCAGCGGCACGAACACGAAGGACAGGTAGTCGATGATGTCGTCGAGCCGACGGCCGTCGATCAGCGCGGCGGTCTCGGTGACCCGCATGCGACGGGCGAGGACACCGTCGGTCGCATCGATCACGACACACAGCACGAGGGCGATGATCGCCAGCGCGAACCGGTCGGCGAGCACCAGGTGAGTGGCGACCAGCACGAGCACGAGCCCCGTCATCGTGTAGGCGTGCGCCATGTAGCCCTGCCACGCCGCCGGCAGGTCCGCGCCGCTCGCGAGCGCCGCAGGATCCGGAGCAGCCGCGTCCTGTGTCACCATGGCCCTCCGCACGCCGCGTCTCGGGTTGTCAGCGTCCGAAGAGACGGGACGGCTGCCAATCCGGATCGCGCCGGACCCGCGACTGCGCTGCTGACACGCGGTGACGTGACGAACGCAGGATGAGCCTGGCCAACCCGATGGTACCGGAGACCTGCGAGCCACGCCGTTTCCCAACGCCATGTGCTTTCGGCACGAGGGTGGCACCCAGCTGAACGTTCGTTTATGATACTAATCATGCGTTCAGCAGACGGGGTTGACATCGATGACCGCACGGCCAGAGCTCGGATCCGCGATGCCGCGATCACCCGGTTCGCGGCCGACGGCGTCGCGGCCACCAGCGTGCGCGCGATCGCGGCCGACGCCGACGTGTCTCCTGGACTGGTGATCCACCACTACGGGTCGAAGGACGCGTTACGCCACGAATGCGACGAGTACGTCGCCGCAGTCATCCGGCAACAGAAGCACGACGTGCTGGTGTCCGGCGCGTCGTTCGATCCGGTCGCCGCACTACGGGCCGCGCAGTCGCACGTGCCCTTGACGCGCTACCTCGCCCGCACGGTCATCGACGGTTCACCGCACGTGGCGGAGCTCATCGACGAGCTGGTCGACGACGCCGCGAGCTACATGGCCGACGGCGTCGCCACCGGCATGCTGCGACCGACCGAGTACCCGTACGCGCGAGCAGCCATTGTCACACTGATGTCCCTGGGGATGCTGGTGCTCCACGAGCACGTGGACCGTCTCCTCGGTGTGGATCTCACCCGCGACATGTCCCGCGTCGACGACGCCGTCTTGGCCACCGCCTACATCGGGCCGATGCTGGAGCTGTTCACCAAGGGCCTCATCGCCGATGAGGTGGCGGCGGCCATGCGCACGGTGTTCGTCGACGGCGATGCACAGGCCCTTCAGCAGGAGGAGGAACCGGCATCATGAGCGGCAACGACACGGTGATCCGGACCGAGGGGCTCACCAAGCACTACGGCGACGTCGAGGCGCTCGTGGACCTCGACCTGGAGGTCCACCGCGGTGAGGTCTTCGGCTTCCTCGGGCCCAACGGCGCGGGCAAGTCCACGACGATCAGGACGCTGATGGGCTTTCTCAAGCCGACCCGCGGGCGGGCGTCAATGCTCGGGCTCGACACCCGCGAGGACACGTTGGCGATCCGTCGCGACGTCGGCTATCTGCCCGGGGACCTGGCGATGT
>JAHWKT010000003.1:0-3347 GCA_019347695.1 Actinomycetota bacterium
CGGCACCCTCACGGTGTACCGCGCGACCAGCTCCGGGTCCGCGTCGATGTCGATCAGTTCGATGCGCGCCCGACCGGCCGCCACCCGTCGCACCACGCCGATCGCGTCGTCGCACAGGTGACATCCCGCGCGCGTGTAGACCGTGATGGTCGGTCGCATCGTCACCGCGCGCTGCCTCCTTCCGGCCGTGTCGTCCAGCACCCACATGCGGGCCCGAACCCACACACCCACCAGTCTGCCGACCGGCCGTGTCGTCCAGCACCCACATGCGGGTCCCATCCGACACACCCACGCGGCGGCGTCGGCCACCATCTCATGCGCACCCGACCCGGGACCCGCCAGCTAGCCTGGCAGCGATGACCGAACCAGCCGATCCCCAGGCGGGCCGACCCCAGCTGCTCGGCGCCACCGGGCCGTTCATGTTCAGCCCGTTGGGCTGGACGATGGACCTCTTCGCCGATGCCGGGTTCACCGGCGTCGAGGTGTTGTTCTCGCACAACGCCGAGACGCGCGACAGCGACAAGATCTGCAACTTCGCCCGCGAGGCGGGGCTGTCGGTGCCGGTGGTCCATGGGCCCTACATGCTCTTCCTGCGCAACGTGTTCAGCAGCCACTACGTGGAGAAGAGCCGGCGCTCGCTGGAGCTGGCCGACGAGGTCGGCGCCACCACGCTGGTGGCGCACGCGCCGCTGCGGTGGGAACGGGCGCACGCCGACTGGGCCAGGTCCGGCGCGGCCGACGAGGCCGCAGAGCGGCACCTGCGCTTCGCGATGGAGAACCTCTACCCGGTGTGGGGCCTGGACTTCTCGTCGGTTGTCCGGCCTGACGAGCTGGGCCGGTACCGGCACGTGGTGTTCGACACCAGCCACTTCGCGGTCACCGGGGTGGATCTGTTCGAGGCGTGGCACGCGCTCGGCGACCGGGTCGTCCACCTCCACGTGTCCAACAACCTCGGCAACGGCAAGGACAGCCATGCGCCGCTGGACACCGGCGTGCTGCCGATCGACCGGTTCCTGGCGCACGTCGGCCGCAGTGGCTACACGGGCACGATCACGCTCGAGCTCGACGTCCGTCCGTACGGCGACGACCGGGCGGGGCTGGTGGACTTCCTGGCCGGGGAGCACGCGAAGGCCGAACGGTGGTTGCGCGGTGACCTGCCCTCCCGGGATGCACCGCCCGACCCGGCCGCGGCGCTCGTCGCCAGCAAGCTCGAGCTGGACGAGACGGGCGTGGGCGTGCGTGCCGGCCCACCGTCGGGTTGGGCACCCGGCGGGGCACGCTGACGTGCGACCGGCGACCACGATCGCGATCACCGCGCTGCTGCTGGTGATCGTCGGCGCCATGGTCCTGCAACTGCTGCTCGCACGCTGATCCGCGTCTACCGTTCGCCACGCGTAATCCCGTAGAGATCGGCCGCGTCCGCCACGACCAGGTCAGGTCGTCGAGCTGCCAGAGGCTAGCTGGCGCCACCCTCCGCGCGCAGGATGCGAAGGACCGTGTCGTGCTCGTCGGGCGTGACACGCACGATCACGCGGACGGCGTCGGGCACCTCGGGCTGGCCCGACGGTTGCGGCGGCTCGGCGGCGGCGCGCTGCCGTGCCTGGGCAGGGTCCGTGCGGTCGCCGGTACGGCCCCGGCGGTTCGCGCGTGCGGCGAAGCCAGCGAAGAACCCCCACAGCCCGCCGAGCGCACCGAACGCGACGGTCAGCCCGACCACGATACCCCAGAACACCGGCCGTCCCCAGCCGATCGAGAACCCACCGATCACCGCCCCCACCACCGCGCCGGACAGCGCACCAACCACCCACCCGAACCACCACGAACCCGACATGCGATCGAGCGTGTCCCGATCCTCCGCGGCGGTGCGACCGGGCCGCGCGGTGTGACCATGGTCGATGTCGATGCGGTCGGGATCGACGCCGTGCTCCTGCAGCTGGGCGACCGCCCGCTCGGCTTGAGCCGCGTCGGCGAACGCCGCGTCGATCGAGGTGGTGCTGCCCGGGGTGTCGGTCATTGGTCGCGCTCCTGTGCGTCTGCTGCCGTCGGGTGATAGGTGCGTCATCAATCGAGCCCGCGCGCCGAGCGAAACCGCTCGACCGCCGCGTCGTGGTCGACGATCGGGTCCGGGTAGTCGAGGTCGGCGCGGATGTCTGCGTCAAGGTTCCACGGTCGGTGCACCGCTGCTCCTTCGATACCCGCCAGCTCGGCGACGTAGCACCGGACGTAGTCGCCGTCGGGATCGAACCGCTCGGCCTGCCGCAGCGGGCTCAGCACACGGTTCGGTCGCGAGTGCGTGCCGGTGCCCGATACCCACTGCCAGTTCATCTGGTTGTTGGCGATGTCACCGTCGACCAGCAGCGACAGGAAGTGCTGCGCGCCGCGCGCCAGTCGTCGCCGCGGCCGGCGTAGTCGGACCACGCCGCGTCGGGCCGCGCGGCCAGCACCTGGTGGTGGTGGTCGCGCCAGCAGACCTGACGCACGAAAGCGTCGACGCCGGAGCGCCGCCGGTCGGCGCGCGCGACGATCTCGGCGGGTGACACACAGCCCAGGTGCAGGTACGGCGACAGCCGCGATGTGCAGTCACCGGCGAGGTCGTCGTGGCCGTCGTCGTACGTCGCGACGCCGTCGGACAGCCAGGCGTCGAGCAGTCGGCGTCCTACGGTCTCCCCGCCGGCTGGCAGCTCGGGTGACGTCTCGGCGTCGACGAGGTCGCACAGTGCCGGCGCCGAGCCGACCGCCAACGTCGACGGGTACGAGATCGCGTCGGGCGGATCGACTGGCACGCGGTGGTTGACCTCCCGTCAGCGCCGCCAGTACGGCGTGAACCGCTCGTAGTGGCCACCCGACGAGGAACGCAGCTCGTCGGTCGGGACGACCGTGACCCCCGGGTGGGTCAGGACGTCGACGTCGAGCGCGTCGGTGAGCCGGTCCAGCCGCTGCCGTGCGTAGCCGGTAATGTCGCTGCTGAGGTAGACCGCGGCGGCACCGGTGGTCGCGACGACGTCGGCGACCTCGTCGACCACGTCGCCGCGACGCTTGCACAGCGCTCCGCCAAGGTCCCGCATGGTCGAGGTGAGATCGGCGACACAGTCGAGCAGGAAGGCGGTCCTGTTCGGCGAGGCGATGCGCCGGCCGAACACCGCGTCATCGAACACGAACAGTGGCATCACACGGTCGGCGTCGGCACACGCGGCGGCCAGCGCCGGGTGGTCGTGGACACGCAGATCACGGGTGAAGAGCACGACGACGGTCTCCATGGAGCCGTCCCATACCCGGCGACACGCCCGGTATATGCGACCGACCATACGGGAAGTGTCGCCACATGGAGAGCACACGACCGCACATGG
>JAHWKT010000003.1:3447-38811 GCA_019347695.1 Actinomycetota bacterium
GAGCACACGACCGCACATCGTGATCGTCGGAGGCGGCCTGGTCGGGCTGACGACCGCATGGCGCCTGCAGCGCCGGCTCGGCGCCGACGAGGCCGCAGTCACACTGGTCAACCCGAACAACTACATGGTCTATCAGTCGCTGCTGCCGGAGGTGGCGTCGGGCATGCTCGAGCCCAGCGACGTCGTCGTGCCGCTCCGGCGGGTGCTGCGCGACACGCACGTCGTCGTGGGTCGCCTCTCGGCGCTGGACACCGGACGCAGGGCGATCACGGTGGCGCCGTCCGACGGCCCGTCGACCGAGCTGACCTACGATCACGTCGTCCTCGCGCTCGGTTCGGAAACCAAGGTACTGCCGGTCCCCGGTCTCGCCGAGCATGCGGTGGGCTTCACGACGGTGCCCGAGGCGCTGTTCCTGCGCGACCACGTGCTGTCGCGGCTGGAGGCCGCCACGCAGTTGCCGGATCCCCGCGCCCGCGGGCGGACGCTGACGTTCGTGTTCGTCGGCGGCGGCTACTCGGGCGTGGAGGCGCTCGCTGAGCTGCAGATGATGGCGCGCAAGGCCGTGGCGCTGTACCCGCAGATCGACCCCGCCGACCAGCACTGGGTGCTGATCGAGGCGACCGATCGCATCCTGCCGATGGTCGACGGCGACCTCGCGGACGACGCCACGCAGGCGCTGCGCGAGCGGGGCACCGACATTCGGCTGGAGACCACGTTGGACTCCGCCGAGGACGGCGTAATGCGCCTGTCCGACGGCGACGTCCTCGAGGCGGACACGCTCGTGTGGGCCGCCGGTGTGACCCCCAGTCCGCTGATGTCTGAGCTCGGTCTGCCGGTCAACGACGCCGGCGCGGTGGAGGTCGACGCGGCGCTGCGGGTCCGTGGTGTCGAGGGGGTGTGGGCCGCCGGCGACTGCGCCGCCGTGCCGAACATCGTCGACGGCGGCACGTGTCCCCCCAGCGCGCAGTACGCGCTGCGCGAGGCCCAGCAGCTCGCCACCAACCTCGTCGCCACCGTGCGTGGCGAGCGGATCGAACCGTTCCGCCACCGGATGGTCGGCGAGATGCTGACGCTCGGCGACCACGATGGCGTCGCCCAAGTGCTCGGCCGCCACCTGCACGGCGTGCTGCCCTGGTACCTGCGTCGGCTGTATCACATCGCGCGCGTACCCAGCGCGCGCCGCAAGGTCCAGGTGTGGGCCGACTGGTCACTGCGCCTGGCGTTCGGCCGGGACGTCGTCAGCCTCGGTTCGCTGCGCCGCCCGCAACTCCCCCTCCAGGCGGCGGCGGAGCAGCAGGCCGACAGCGGCTGACCCGTCGGCGGCGCGCGCACGCGGTTGTGCTGGCTGGAACCCGGGCACGGTTGGACAGCCCACCCAGCGAAAGGCCTCGCCGTGCCATGGGACTGGTTGACCGCGTCATGGACGAGCGTCGCCCGCATCGCGGTCTCCGCCATCGTCATCTTCGTGTGGCTGCTGCTGACGGTCCGCGTCACCGGGTTGCGCACCTTTTCCAAGATGGCCGCGGTCGACTTCGCCGTCACCATCGCCAGCGGCGCCGTGCTGGCCACCACCATCACGTCGTCGAGCACCTCGGTCGTGCAGGGTGCCGTCGCACTTGGGGTGCTGTTCGGCATCCAGGCCGCGTTCGCCAAGCTGCGCCGCAACGACAGGATCAGCGCGGTCGTCGAGAATGCACCGCTGCTGCTGATGGCCGGCGATCAGATGCTGCACGACAACCTGGGCGCCGCGCGGGTGAGCGTCGACGACGTCAAGGCGAAGCTGCGCGAGGCCAACGTGTTGCGCAGTGCCGACGTCCGCGCGGTGGTGCTCGAGACGACCGGGGACATCAGCGTGCTGCACGGCGACGGGCCACTCGAGCCGGACCTCGTGGACGGTGTGCGCGGCGCCGACCGTCTCGAGCATGACGGCAGCTCGTGATGCTGATCGTACAGCTCGTCGCCGGCACCGTGGTCCTGCTGGTCACCGCCGCCGACATCGTCGTGACCACCACGTCGGTGTCCAGCGGCCGAGGTCCCCTGTCGTCCCAGGTCGCCGCGCGCGTCTGGTCGGTCGTGCTCGCAGTGCACACCTGCACACCCGGCCACCGGCTGATCCAGGTCGCGGTCTGGTGATCCTGTTCGGGATCGTCCTGACGTGGGCGTCCTGCTGAGCGTCGGCTGGGCGCTGCTGTTCAGCGCGCCGGGGGCGCTCGATGGCAGCGGCGGTGTGGGCTTCGGCCAGCGCCTGCACTTCGCCGCGACCACGGTCGCCGGGGCGTGGCACCTCGTCGCTGCAGGTGGCCGACGGCGGCTGGTGGATCGCCGAGCGGGCCTGCCCATGCGCGAGCCCGACGCCTTCGAGGCCGCCGTCGACGAGTTCGACGACCGACGTCGCGTGCTGCGCGGCTTCCTGGCCTTCGAGGGGCGGCAGTGGCCGCCCGACACCGAGCTCCAGTCGGACGCGCCCACCGACGAGCACGCCGCGACGTCAGACAGCTATCCGCCGGCTCTGGGCGGCCGACGTCAGCCCGTCAGGCCACGGAGTCCCCGGATCAGTGCCCGGCGCTGGGTCCCGAGCCACGACCGGAGCTCGTCGGCGTCGAGGGCGTCGGGAGCAGCGTCGGCGAGCAGTCGCGCGATCTCGTCGTCGGTCGTCGCCAGCTCGTCGGAGATCTCCCCGCCGGACGAGGTGGCGACGTCGAGCAGCGCCGCGTCGCGCTCCTTCCACAGCTGCAGGAACGCAGACTCCTCGGACGCGTCGATCGCCGGCGCGCGTCCGATCGCCTCAGCCAGCTCGTCGGCGTTCTCGTCGAGCACATCGGCGACTGCCGCGCGGTCGAGCTCCCCGACGTCCACGGCGGTGGCGAGCAGGAACACCTCGTCGATGAGCTGGCTGGCGATCTCCTGGCGTAGCACGGCGGTGGTCGTCTCGAAGCCGTCGAGGTCCAGGTGCTCCACGTACGACCGCGCGACCTCCAGCCCGAGCGGTTCCACCGCCTCGGTCGCCGCCTGATGGGCGCGCTGGACTGTCGTGTCCACCTGGGCACCCTCGCGGACCGCTTCGAGCACCGCGTCGGTCCACGTGCGGAACAGCTCGGTGGCGGCGTCGGTCTCGATGACCTCGCCGGCGGTCACGGCGATGAGTGGTCCGAGCTCGGCCGAGATCTGCTCGAGCTCGGCCCGCGGTGCCTCGAGCGGCTCGCCTCCACCTGCGTCGACGACGGTGGCGTACTCCTCCACCACCGCAACGTGGTCGCGGAGCAGCCGCACGACCGCGCGGCGATCGACGGCTTGCACGCTGCGCAATCGGCCGATCGTCTCCGCCACCTGGCCAGCCGCCGACTCGGCGAGCACGCGCGCCCCCTCGACGTCGCCGTCGGTCACCACCTGGTACGCCAGGAGCAGCTCGGCAAACGTCAGGCGAGCGAACGCGTCCGCGATCTCCTGGCGGACCACCGCGCCTTCGGCGTCGAAGGCGTCGCTGTCGGCGAGTGCCGACGCCAACGGCAGCGCGAGGTCGGCGGTGGTCGTCTCCACCGCGGACGTGAGCTGCTCGTAGCGCTGCGATGGCGACGGCGTGGCGGTTGGCTCGGGCGACGCCGTCTCGCTCGCGACGTCACCGGTGACGGTGATCGGCCGGCGAACGGTCCGCAGCTTGGGCATCCCGGTCGCCGTGGCCATGACCTCGTACTCGCCGGGCGCGACGGGCAGCGACCCGACGTCGAGCTCGAAGCGCACCTGCTGGCCGGGAACCAGCGCCACACGGTGAGGATCATGCGCGAACGCCCGGCGCTCGGCCCAACGGTAGACCTCGACGCCGTTGGTCAGGAACGCCACGTCGCCGCGCTGTGTCGTGTCGAAGGTCAGCAGTGCCCGCTGGTCGCTGACGTTGCGCACCCGCAGGTCGAACGTGGCGGGTTCTCCGGTGATCAGCGGATCCGGCGAGGTCACGATCTCGAGCTGCAGGCGGTCGGTCGAGGTCTCCGCCAACGGGGGCGACGAGTTGCCGCAGGCGGTCACGAGGACCGCCATCACGGCGACGAGCATGGTCACGCGCACCGGGGGACCTCTACGCCCGACGCGCCACCGCGGCGGCGGCCGCGGCCGACAGGGCCGCCACGCCGAGTGCGACGGGCCCGCGGTGCTTGGTGAGCCACAGCTGCGGGCTGACGTCGTGCGCCTGGTCGTCGAATGGGCCGTGCGCGCCGCGGTCGCCGGACGCGGGCTCGTACAGGTTGTCGTGGTCGGTGGGGTCCAATGGCTGGTCGGTCTGCTGGCCGCTGTAGGCGGTCCTGGCCAGGTAGCGGTCGGCGAGCCATGGCGCGAACTTCTCGCCGAGGATCGTGTAGACGGTCGAGGTTCCGACGTACACCTCGCGTCGGCGGTGGTGCGCCGCCCAGTGGATGGCGTCGGCGGCCACCTCCGGCTGGAAGATCGGCGGCACCGGCATGGTCTGCTTGTCAAGCTTCGTGCGGCCCCACGTGAACTGGGGGGTGTTCAGTCCGGGCAGCTGCACCATGGCGAGGTGAACGTTGCTGCCGCGGTGGCGCAGCTCGGTCATGATCGACTCGGTCACGCCTTTGATGGCGTGCTTGGCGCCGCAGTACGGCGACTGCAGCGGGATGCTGCGGTAAGCCATCGCCGATCCGACCTGGACGATCGTGCCGCGGTCACGGGGCAGCATGCGCTGCAGCGCCGCCCTGGTGCCGTACACGGTCCCCAGGTAGGTCACCTCGGTCGCACGCCGAAACTCGTCGGGCTCGATGTCGAGGAACTCCGCGTAGATCGTGACCATGGCGTCGTTGATCCACACGTCGATCTCGCCGAGGCCCTCCTCGACGGCGCTCGCCGCAGCCTCGACGCGGTTGGGGTCGGCGACATCGGTCGGCAGGCACAGCACCGTGGCCCCGAGCTGCTCCAGCTCCTTGCGCGCCGCCTCGAGCCGGTCGCTGTCGCGGGCGAGCAGGGCGATGCGCGCGCCGTCCTGCGCGAACCGCCGTGCGGTGGCCCGTCCGATCCCAGCCGTCCCGCCGGTGATGACCACCGTCGTGTCGGGGTCCGCCATGTCCGCTCCTCGTCGTCGCCTGGATCCGGCGGTGCGCGATCCTGTGCATCACCACTTCCCGACCGGAAGGAGGAGACACATGGTCCGCCGGTGCGTACCCGACGCGCGCCCCGTTGGAACCATCGCGGTCGATCGCACGACGATCCCGATCGTTTGTCCGGCGGCGCGGGGGGTAGGCCCGCGCCCATGACGTACTCCGACGCCGTCACCCGGCGCCGGGCCGCTCGTGGCGACCGGCGTGACCGCGCCCGAGCACTTCTCGGCTGGGCGGTGGTGCTCGCCGCCGCTGGCGCGCTGCTCGTCTTCCAGCCGGCGCGGGGACAGGAGGACGGCGACGGGGACCGGCCAGAGCGCGGCCCCGCGTTGTACCAGGCCAACTGCGCGAGCTGCCATGGCAACCGGGGCGAGGGCACCTTTCGCGGCCCGAGCCTGATCGGCGTGGGGGCGGCCAGCGCCGACTACTGGCTGCGCAGCGGGCGGATGCCACTGCCGATCCGGGAGCCCGGCCAGGAGGCCAAGCGGGGCGAGCCGGCGTTCAGCGACCTACAGATCCGCGAGCTGGTGGACTACGTCGCGAGCCTCGGCGACGGTCCGCAGATCCCGGAGCTCGATCTGACCGACGTCGATCTGGCGAAGGGTGGGGAGCTGTACCGGCTCAACTGCGCGTCCTGCCACAACTGGGACGGCAAGGGCGGCGCGCTGGTCAACCGCGGCAACGCCCCGCCGCTGCATCCGGTGCCCGACCGGCAGCTGGCCGAGGCCATCCGCATCGGCCCCGGCGCGATGCCCCAGTTCAGCGAACGCCAGCTCGACGACGAGGAGCTCAACGACGTGGTCGCCTACGCCGACTATCTGCGGACCCCTCAGGACGCCGGTGGGTACGGGCTCGCCCACTGGGGACCCTCCACCGAGACGGTCGCCGGGTTCGTGGCGATGCTGGTGCTGGTGCTGGTGACCGCCTGGCTGGGAGAACGTCGCCGTGGCTGAGCAGCGAGGCGGTACCGTGCGGGTGGCCCTCGCCTTCCTCGTGAGCATGGCGGCCAGCGTCGGCTTCATCGGCGCCTACCAGCTCGACGCCGGCACCCAGTGGCTCGCGCTGTCGCTGTCGATCGCGCTGGGTTCGCTGGGTGCGGGCCTGGCGTGGTGGTCGCGGCGACTCATGCCGCAGGAGTCCTCCGAGGAGGCGCGCCCCACGCTCGCGCCGCCACCGGAGGAGGAGCGCGAGACCGCCGAGACGTTCGAGGCCGGCAGGCGTGGGATCCGCCGCCGCGGATTGCTCGGGGGCTTGCTGGCGGCCGCGGTGGGCGCACTGGGTCTTGGCACGGTCTGGCCGGCCCGCTCCCTGGGTCCGCCGCCGTCATCGGGGTTCCGCCAGACCGGCTGGCGCGAGGGCGTGCACCTCATCGACGAGACCGGTCGCCGGATCGGGATCGACACGCTGGACTTCGGGGGTGTCGTCACGGTGTTCCCGGAGGGACGCGATCCGGCCGCCGACGACCAGGTGGTCCTCATGCGCATCCCGCTGGAGGACCTGGACCTGCCGGAGGGGCGCGCCAACTGGACGCCGGACGGCTACGTGGCGTTCTCGAAGGTCTGCACCCACGCGGGCTGCCCGGTCGGGCTCTACCAGGACGTCGGCTACCTGCTGCTGTGCCCGTGCCACCAGGCGACGTTCGACGTCGTGCAGGGCGCGGTCCCGGTCTTCGGGCCCGCGCCGCGTGAGCTGCCGCAGCTGCCGCTGCGTGCCGATCGCGACGGCCTGCTGCTGGCCGCCGGCGACTTCTCCGGTCCGGTGGGACCGGACCGGTGGCGGCTCGGCGAGGTCAAAGACGGCGACGCATGACCGATCACACCACGACGCCGATCGGTCGTCTCGCGCAGTGGATCGACCAGCGGGTCGGCGCGGCGAAGTTCACGCGCTCGACGCTGGACTACGTGTTCCCGAAGCACTTCTCGTTCCTGTTCGGCGAGATCGCGCTGTACTCGTTCGTCGTGCTCGTCGGGACCGGCATCTTCCTGGCGCTGTTCTACACGCCCAGCGAGGCCGAGGTGATCTACGCGGGCACGTACGACCCGCTGCGCGGCGTGGCCATGACCGAGGCCTACGAGTCGGTCGTCGACCTGTCGTTCTCGGTGCGAGCCGGTCTGCTGTTCCGCCAGACCCACCACTGGGCGGCGATCATCTTCCTCGGCGCGATCTTCCTGCATCTGTGCCGGGTGTTCTTCACCGGCGCCTTCCGCCGGCCGCGTGAGCTCAACTGGATCACCGGCGTGACGCTGATGGTCGTGGCGATCGCCGAGGGCTTCGCGGGCTACTCGTTGCTCGACGATCTGCTGAGCGGCACCGGCGTGCGGATCGCCTACTCGATCGCCGAATCGATCCCCGTCGTGGGCACGTGGCTCGCGTACTGGATCTGGGGAGGCGAGTATCCCGGCGAGGGCTTCCTGTCGCGGTTGTTTGCCGTGCACATCTTCCTGCTCCCGGCCGTCATCGCCGCGCTGATCGGCGTGCATCTGTTCCTGGTGGCACGGCCGCACCACACCCAGTTCGCCGGCCCCGGCAAACGCGAGGACAACGTGGTGGGCCTGCGCCTGTGGCCGTCGTACGCCACCTTGTCGGTCGGGCTGTTCTTCCTGGTGGCTGCGGTGCTCAACCTGATGGGCGGGTTCCTGCAGATCAACCCGGTGTGGCTCTACGGGCCCTACGACGTGTTCGTCGTGTCGAGCGGATCGCAGGCCGACTGGTACTTCCTGTGGCTGCAGGGCGCGCTGCGACTGATGCCGGGCGTGAGCCTGGAGCTCGGCCCCTACACCGTCGCCAACCAGTTCTTCCCGGCGGTCCTGTATCCGGGCGTGGTGTTCGCGCTGCTGTACCTGTGGCCATTCCTCGAGGCGCGCGTCACCGGCGACCGTGGCGAGCACCACCTGTTGGACCGTCCGCGCGACCGGCCGCTGCGCACCGCGCTCGGTGCTGCGGCCATCGCCGGCTTCGTGGTGCTGCTGCTCGCCGGCAGTGACGACGTCTTCGTCACGACCTTCGACTGGTCGATCGTCCCGGTGCGCAACGTCGAGCGCGTGCTGTTCTTCGTGCTCCCGGTGCTGGTCGGGCTGGGCGTGTGGAAGGCGGCCCGCGACCTGTCGCGTGCCGATCCACCAGACCGCCGGTCCGCGGCGCCGGCATCCACCGAGCCGACGCCGGCGGACGCACCTGCCGGGTCGTCGGGCGTCGCCGCCGACGCCGTGGCCTACCGTCGGCATGAGGTCCGGCACGGCGACAGCGGACCGACGACGCTGGTCGGTGCGATCGCGGCGGTGGGTGCGGCGGTCGCCGTGGGATCACTGGTGCGGCGCGGCCTGCGCGACCGCTCGCACTGACCGGCACGCGACTGTGGTGCGGACGCCGCAGCCGGACGCAGCGCCGCTCTGTCGACAACAGCGCGTCTACGCGTCTACTCCAGCGACAGCAGGTAGGCGGAGATGTTGACGGCGTCCTGCTGGGTGACGCCGAGATCCGGCATGGCCGTTCCGGACTCGACCTCCTGCGGGTTGGCGATCCACCGCACCAGGTTCTCCTCGTTGTTCGTCAACGACCCCGCGATGTAGGAGCGCTGACCCCAGTGGTCCAGCGGCGGACCGACGTAGGACGGCGTCGAGTCGACGCCGGGTACGACATGGCAGCTGACGCACCCGTAGTCGCTGATGAGCCGCCTGCCGATCTCGGGCTCCCCGCTGCCGACCTGCTGGGGACGCGTCATCGGCGCGGTGCACCCGGCCACCAGCGCGATCGCGAGCGCCCAGCTCGCGAGAACCCGCCACTGACGGGAGCCGTCAACGCCACTGATCCCGGTGTCCACTGTGCGCTCCTGCGATCACTGCTGTGGCGTACATCTCCGACTGGGCCAGACATATGCATTCCACCCGCGGCATCGCAGGACGACACCGAACCGCGCCAAGCCCCACGGCGCGGTCCGGGTCCGACGGCGTCAGCTCGACAGTCCGCTGTCCTTGGTCAGCGCCGTCAGCAACTCGTGACAGCGGACAGCGCGTTGGGCGTCCTGCTCCTGGCACTCCCGGATGAAGGACTCGACGTCGTCGTGTCCCTGCGCGTCCTGCGCATACGTGTCGTACAGCTGGGACGCCTGCAACGCGTGGTACTGGATGCTGACGAGGTCGTAGACGATGTCGTCAGCGGGTGTGTGGTCACTCGTCATGGCTGCTCCTTGTCGTTCGCGGAGCCGCTGGAATACCCGGCCACATCCGCCACACACCTCAACTGAGCGGTGTAACGCGCGGCGCAGCGGGAAGGGAGCAACCAGACACGGATAGCGATGACCGATGAGCACAGGAGGCTGCCATGTCGTCCGATCCACGGCCCCGACGGGTGGACCCGGCGTCCGACCGTGACGTCGATGTGCCGGCGACATCCGACCGTGACCTCAACGTGCAGCCGGCGTCCGGGCGCGACGTCCCGCCAGGGTCGGAACGTGACCTCGGCGTATCCCCGTCCCCCGACGTCCGACCGACCCGACGGCGCACGATCGCCCGCTACGACGACTACGCCGGTGCGCAGCGCGCCGTCGACTACCTGTCCGACGAGCGCTTCCCCGTCGAGCACGTCGCCATCGTCGGCATCGGCCTGCGCTACGAGGAGCAGGTCACGGGCCGTCGTGACTTTCCCAGGGCCATCCTCGACGCAGCGCTCACGGGACTGGTGCTCGGCGCGTTGCTCGGCTGGTTCTTCGGGCTGTTCTCGCTGGTCGACCCATTGGTTTCAGGGCTCGTGCTCGCGCTGTGGGGCGCGCTCATCGGCGCGCTCATCGGCGCCGCGTTCGGCGCCGCCGCGCACGCGGCCACCGGCGGCCGGCGTGACTTCTCGTCGGTCCGTGGCTACCGCGCCGATGAGTACGAGGTCCAGGTCGACGAGGCGCGAGCCGACGAGGCCGAGCGCCTCATCGAGCGTATGCCGGGACGGCTGTAGTGGTGTCCCGGCAGATGTCAGCGACCGACCGACGCAGCCCTCCGCAGTCGTCGCTGCTGGCGGCGGGCGCGACCATGCTCGGCTTGTCCCTCCTGCTGTTCTGGCTGCCGATCCTGGGACCGGCGATCGCCGGAGGCGTGGGCGGGCGGATGGCCGGCAGTCCTGCCCGCGGTGTTCTGCTGGCGCTGCTACCGGCCGTCGCGGTGGGCATCCTGATCGTGCTGGTGCTCGGCGCCTTCGACCTGCCGGTGCTGGGAGCGGTCGCGGGCCTCGGTGTCGCGGTCGTCGTCCTGGTGCAGGATCTGCCGCTGCTGATCGGTGCGGCGGTCGGTGGGATGAGCGCCGAGTAGTCGCTGTCCGACGTCAGCCGGCCTCGCCGCGGCGGGTGAGCCACTCGAACGCCGCGGCGGTGGCGCCGACGTAGACCAGGTGGTGCCACGCGTCGATCGCGATCTCGGTGGCGCCCCACTGCGTGGCCGGTGGGGTGACGTCCAGCGCGGGCAGCATCACCTGCTCGCCGCCGTACACCAGCGCGAAGTGCGTCACCGACGCCGCCCCCCGGCCGAGGCCCAGTGCGCGCAGCAGCCCGCGGGCAACACCCCAGCCGGTGCCGTAGCCCCAGTGCACGAGCTGGCTGAAGCGCTGCTCGGCAGCATCGCTGTTGAACTTCTCGATTCCCAGCACGGTCCGCGCGGCGTCGCCAGGCGCGCTGCTGCCGCCGCGGTCCCGAAGCTTGGCCTCCAGGGTGCTCGATACGGTCATGGCGACCGTGCCGACGAACCCTGCCACCACTCCCCTGCCGATGTTGCGCGCGATGCGATCCATGCTGCTCATCCTGTCGTCGTTGCCGTGGCGCTTCGCCGCACGGGTGCGCAGCGTGTCCTTCACCGGTGCGATGAAACGTCGTTCAGCCCGGTCCCACGAACGACGCGGCGGACCGATGCAGCGCGGCGTCGACGTCCGCGATGGGCTGCACTCAGCGCTGCACGATCCTCCTTACCGTTGCCCGGTACAGCCGTTACGGTGGACTCAGGCGTCTAGATCTCGCGTCCGGAAGCGAGGACTTCGACCCCCGGGCAAGTTCCTGGTTGAGGACAACCTCGTCGAGTTCCGTGCCTGTCGAGCCTGACGGATGCGTTACCCGGGTCTTCACCCGAATGGTCCGCATTACGCATCCCGTCGAGGACAGGCCATGGTCGACCGTCAACGTCTGCAGACCGTACTCCGAGCATTCCCTCACACCCTGGTGCGCCGCTACGACGTCGGCCACGTGCTGTACCAGCTCAGCGACGACGTCACCGCCGTCCTGGAGGTCACGGGCAGCGGCGTGTCCCTGCTGGAGGAGGACACGCTGCGGTTCGTGTCCGCGACCAGCGAGCAGGTCGAGCACGTCGAGCGGCTTCAGGATCACTTCGGCGAGGGATCGTGCGAGCACGCGGCGTCGACCGCATCGCCAATGGTCGTCGACGACCTGCGCATGGAGCGTGACCGTTGGCCCAAGTTCGCGCCCGCGGCAGCCGACCACGGGCTGTTCGCGGTGCTCGCATCCCGATGCACCTCGAGGGCACCACCATCGGCGCGCTCAGCGTCTACGCCGACCAACCGCGCCCCTGGTCAGACGAGGAGCTGACCACGGCACAGCTGCTGGCCGACATGGCCACCGCCTACATCGTCATGGTCGACCAGCTGCGGTCGGCCGGCCAGGCGCTCCACGGGGTCCGGGCAGCGCGCCTGACAGACCGCAACAGACGTATGACCGACGTGCTGCGCGGACACGATCCGGTCGCACCGGTGTCGCTCACGGCAGCGCATCGCCGGCGGGCTGACCGGATTCGTCAGCGGTGAGCTGGCGGGCGTGCATTCGGCCGTCGACGATGTCGGTGGCGACGTCATGCAGCCGGCGCTGGTGATTGCGGGCGTACCGGCGCATGCGCTCGAACGCCTCGGAGGTGGTGACACTCCACTCCCCCGACAACTTGCCCTTGGCCTGCTCGATCACCACGCGGCTGTCCAACGCGTGCTGCAGCTGTGACGCCAGCCTGGTGGTCCGTTGGGCCGCGTCGACGCTGAGGATGTAGCTGGTCCCCAGATCGGCGAGCAGCTGCGCCGCATGCTCGACGTCATCGGCGAAGCGACCGGGCTCGAAGCGGTACAGGTTGAGCGCGCCGACCTTCGTGTCGTCGACCCGCATCGGGAAGCTGTACACCGCGTGCATGCCGTGATCCAGCGCGCGTGGCGCGAAGCGCGGCAGCCAGTCGACCGCCGTCAGATCGTCGATGGTGACGGCCTGTCCTGTGGCGTGCGCGGTCACGCAGGGACCCTCGCCGGTCTCGACCTGCAGCTGTTCGATCTCTCCGATGTGATCGTCCGATGCGGCGAGGAACCGCAGATCGCCCTGGGCGTCCTCGACCATCACACCGGCGCCGTCGACGGCCAGCAGCCCGGTCACGTCTGCGCACAGCTGACCGAGCTCGTCAACAGCCGCGGGGTCCGGACGGCGACGCCGCCCATTCTTGCACAGATGTTCCCGACGCGGCTGCCGCACGCGACCTTGGGTCAACAGCGTCGGTACAAGGACCGAGCCGCCGACGCCGTCAGCGGGCGCATGGAACAGATCACCGGCGTCGGACGGACCAGTCGTCACGAGTTGCTGGCGAGATCGACGCGGCGGGCCCGCTCGACGGTCTCCGCGATCGGTCCCCTCCACGGGTCGCCGTGGCCAGGCAGGAGCACGTCGCCCGACAGCTCAGCGAGCAGCGCCAGGCTGTTTCGTGCGTTGACCGGGTCGGCGTTCAACGCGTCTGGCATCAGCCGCGGACCGCGCTCGCGGGTCAGCACGTCCACCGTCGCGAGCGCATCGCCCGCCAGGACGACGCCACGGTCGGGAAGGTGATACACCACATGGCCGGCGGTGTGCCCGGCCGTTCGCACCGGCTCCGGCGTGCCGGGGACATCCAGCGGCGACATGCCGTCGAACGCGGTGATCTCCCCGACCCATCGCGGCGTCATGAACCCGTGCATCGTGGCGTGGACCACGAAGGCGAAGGCCGACGGCCGCCAGAGGTGCG
The DNA here is from genome assembly GCA_019347695.1 of Actinomycetota bacterium. Lineage (GTDB taxonomy): Bacteria > Actinomycetota > Nitriliruptoria > Euzebyales > JAHELV01 > JAHELV01. Next base: position 16,559 of record JAHWKT010000003.1, read on the forward strand.
GCAGCAGGCCGGGAACCAGCGCGAACGGCGAGGCACCCGACGCCTCGCCGCGCGCCCGCGCCACCTCGTCGCGGTGCGCGTAGACCGGGACGGCCGCCTCCGTGCGCACGCGCTCGGCGGCACCGAGGTGATCCGGGTGTCCGTGGGTCAGCAGCACCGCGCGCAGATCCGGCAGCGCACGACCGACGCGGCCGACGGCGGCTTCGATCTGGGGCCAGCTCCGCGGCCAGCCGGCGTCGACGAGTGTGACCTCGCCATCGTCAGCGATCAGATACCAGTTGACGAGGCCGTCGGCACAGCGATACACGCCGTCAGCGACCTGTTGGATTTCCACAGCCATGCAGGTGGGCTACCCGCCGCTCGCACGCATAACCGGACGCGATGACGGATGACGCGCGGGACGGTCAGCGGCGGTGAATCACCACACGTTTGTGGGATCTCTCCCGGCCAATGCTGCTGCGCGCCGTGACCACGGCAGCCGGGACCAACACGAAGGGAGCGCCATGGCTGGCGAGGCCAGGACCACCACAGATCACGATGAGATCCGCGCATGGGCCGAGGCGCGTGACGGTCGCCCGGCGACCGTGTCAGCGACGCGGTCGGGCGACGACGCCGGCGTGATCCGGATACTCGGACGAGGAGTCGCTTGAGCCGGTCTCGTGGGACGAGTGGTTCGACAAGTTCGAGGAAGGCAACCTCGCGCTCGTCTACCAGGACACGACGACCGACGGGCAGGAGAGCAACTTCAACCGCCTCGTCAAGCGGAGCTGACGGACGACCGGCGGGACACGCCGCACCGCCGCGGACTCATCCGGCGACCCGGTACTGCTCGGCGTCGGCCCGCTTGAGCTCGAGGCCGATGCCCGGACGCGATCGATCGACGACCAGGCACCCGTCGACCAGCTCGGGTCGTCCGTCGAAGAGCATGCGCTCGATGCGCACGTGGTCGTGGAAGTACTCGATGTGACGGAAGTGCCACTGTGCGGCGCACACGTGGGCGCTGACCGACGGCGCGCAGTGCGCTGACAGGTCGATGGTGTGCGCGTCGCACAGCGCGCCGACCCGCTGGAACCCGGTAACGCCGCCGCAGCGCGTGACGTCGGCCTGCAGACAGTCGACGGCGCCGGCGGCGAGCATGTCGCGAAACGTCGGCAGGTCATAGCCGTACTCGCCGGCGGCGATGTCCATCAGCCCCGGGCCGCGGTCACGCAGCAACCGCAGGCCCTCGGGGTCGTCGGACGTCACCGGCTCCTCGAGCCAGCGGACGCCGAACTCCGCCAGCCGCCAGGCCATCGCGAGCGCCTGCTTGCGCGTCCACGCGCCGTTGGCGTCGACGTACAGCTCGACGTCGTCACCGACCGCGGCGCGGGCGGCGGCGACACGCTCGGGGTCCGCCGGCGTGTCGCGTCCGACCTTCATCTTGACCCGCGGGATGCCCTGCTCGACCCACCCGGCCAGCTGCCCGCAGAGCCGCTCGACCGGGTACGACGTGAACCCGCCGCTGCCGTACACCTCGACGCCGTCGTGGAACGCTCCGAGCAGCGCCGTCACCGGCGCGTCGAGCAGCCGGCCCTTGAGGTCCCACAGCGCGATGTCGACCGCGGAGATCGCGGTTGACGCGATGCCCGGCCGACCCAGGTTGCGGATCGCACCGACCATCGCGGCCCACGCGTCGCCGGTCTGCAGGGCGTCGCGACCGATGACGACGTCGGCGAGCTTGTCGGCGATCAGCGTCGCCGCCGACTGGTGCGCGTACGTGTAGCCCAGGCCGGTGTGGTCCCCGGCGGACACCTGCACGACGACGCATGTCACCGAGTCCCACTGCAGCGTCCCGTCGGACTCGTGGGCATCGGTGGGGATCTCGTACGCCGCGACATCGACCGACTCGACCGGGACCTGAACGGACACGCTCAGGACCGGCTGGCGCCGGGCAGGAACTTCGCAGAGCCTGGTTCCGCGAACATCAGGACGACCGGCTGGCGCCGGGCAGGAACTCCTGGACCTTCTGCTTGGCGCCGGTCTTGATCAGGTGCCAGGCATCGGGGTCACCCTTGAGCACCGCCTGCGTCGCCTCCTTGATCTGCTCGGGCGTCGCGTGCGGCGGGATCGGCGGGACCTCCGGGTCGCACAGCGCGTCGATCACGGTCGGCCGTTGCGCCGCCAGGGCGCGGTCCCACGCGGGTGCGATGTCGTCGGGCTTCTCCACCCGGATGCCGTCGAGTCCGAGCAACTTCGCGTAGTCGGCGTAGTTGACGCTCGGTAGCACCTGGGTCTGCTCGAACTTGGGGAATCCGCCCATGGCGCGCATCTCCCAGGTGACCTGGTTGAGGTCGTTGTTGTGCAGGATGAGCACGATGAAGCGGGGGTCATCCCACTCCTGCCAGTACTTCGACACGGTGATGAGCTCGTTCATCCCGTTCATCTGGAAGGCGCCGTCGCCGACGCAGGCGATCACCGGCCGGTCGGGGTGACCGAACTTCGCACCGACCGCGTAGGGCATGCCGGGACCCATCGTCGCCAGCGTCCCCGACAGCGACCCGCGCATCCCCTTGCGGAACACCAGGTACCGGGCGTACCAGTTCGCGGTGGAGCCCGAGTCCCCGGTGACGATGACGTCCTGCGGCAACCGTGGCGACAGCTCCCAGAACAGCCGTTGCGGGTTGACCGGATCCGCCTCGGTGTTGGCCCGGCGCTGCATCGTTGCCCACCAGTCGGAGACGTTCTGCTCGATGTCGTCGCGGAACGACCGGTCGTCCTTGCGCTGCAGCTTCGGCAGCAGCGCCTGCAGCGTGAGCCTGGCGTCGCCGACGAGCAGCGACTCCATCGGGTAGCGCATGCCGATGAACTTGGGGTCGAGATCGATCTGCACGCCGCGCGCCTGATCGAACGGCGGCAGGAACTGGCTGTACGGCATCGACGACCCGATCATCACGAAGGTGTCGCACGCCTGGAACATGTCCCACGTCGGCCGGGAGCCCAGCAGCCCGACCGGCCCGGTGCAGAACGGCAGGTCGTCGGGGATCACGTCCTTGGCCAGCAGCGCCTTGGCGATCCCGCCACCGACCCGCTCGGCCAGCTCGACGACCTCGTCGGCGGCGTCGCGGGCGCCCTGACCGACGAGGATCGCCACCTCGCTGCCCTCGTTGATGATCTGCGCCGCGCGGTCGATCTCGTCCTCGGGAGGACGGATCTCCGGCGGGCTGAACCCCATCGACGATGGCACCATCTTGAAGGCCTGCTCCGGCGCCGAGTACTCGGTCTCCTGCAGATCGGCCGGCACAATGACCGCCGTGACGGTCCTCTCCGCCATCGCCGTCCGCATCGCCCGGTCGATCAGGTTCGGAAACTGCGCCGGCACCATCGCCGTGTGCACATACTCCGCGGCGACGTCCTTGAACAGCGTCTGCAGATCGACCTCCTGCTGGTAGCTGCCACCCAGCGCAGTCCGAGCCTGCTGTCCCACGATCGCGACCACGGGCACGTGGTCGAGCTTGGCGTCGTACAGGCCGTTGAGTAGGTGGATCGCGCCCGGCCCGGAGGTGGCCATGCACACCCCCACCTTGCCGGTGAACTTCGAGTAGCCGGTCGCAGCGAACGCCGCCATCTCCTCGTGGCGCGTCTCGATGAACCGCGGGTCGTTGTCGGCACGCCCGAATGCCGCCAGGATCCCGTTGATGCCGTCGCCCGCATAGCCGAAGATCCGATCGACGTCCCACTCACGGAGCCGTTGGAGGATGTGGTCACCGACTGTCTGGGCCATTGCTGTCTCCCGGTACGTGACGGTCTTCAGATCTGCCCCCGGGTACCCAACGGAGGCGCGCTTACACGGTGGCTCGCCTATTCCGTCCAGCATGACCACCGACTCGAGCTGGCTTGGGTATGCACGCGACGTGCGGGTAAGTCGGACACAGCCCGCACGAATGGAGCAACGGTGAAACTCGGAGTCGTGCTCGACCTGGACGGGACGCTGGTCGATTCCGTCTACCACCATGTGCTGGCGTGGGACCGAGCGCTGACCGCGTGCGGGCACGCGGTGCCGCTGGCAGACATCCACCGCGGTATCGGCATCGGCGGCAGCCGGTTGGTCACCTGGCTGCTCGGCAGGCCGCCCGACAAGCTCGACACGATCTCCGACGAACACGAGCGCCTCTTCCTCGAGCAGCGCGACCGGCTCCGCGCGACGTCGGGTGCGACCGCACTCCTCGACGACCTCCGGCGACGGAACGTACCGACGGTCATCGCGACCTCAGCGGAGTCGTCCGTGCGCGCCGCACTGATGGCCGCACTCGGCGAACCCGATATCCCGACGACGGACGCCGATGCGGTCGGTGACTCCAAGCCCGCGGCCAACCTGCTGCTGGCCGCGTGTGATCAGCTCGACGTCGAGCCAGCCCACGCCGTGCTGATCGGGGACAGTCCATGGGATGTCGCGGCGGCCCGACGGGTGGGGATGCAGATGATCTCCGTGCGCACCGGAGGCTTCGGTGATAGCGCGTTGGCAGATCGGGGACCCACGACCGTGGTCGACGCGCCGATCAACCTGATCGGAACGCTCTAGCGCACGTACGCGCCCGGTGGTCCTGACCGACCGCGTGTCACAGATCCGACCGCAGGCAGCGACGAGGAGGACCATCCATGGAACCGCTAGGCAGGCGCCGCTGGGCCATCGCCGAAGGCTACATCCCAGGCTGGAGCAACGGGCCGGAACCGCAGATGACCAGCCACGAGTCGGCGTGCATCCTCAACCCCGCCGACGAGGACGCGTCGATCGAGCTGACCGTCCTCTTCTCCGACCGGGAACCCGCGGGCCCCTACTGCATGACCGTGGCCGCCAGGCGGACGCTGCACCTGCGGTTCAATCAGCTCGATGACCCCGAGCCGATCCCGGCCGACACCGACTACGCCAGCGTCATCGAGTCGTCGGTACCGGTCGTCGTTCAGCACACCCGCCTCGACTCGCGCCAGGCCGAGAACGCGGTGCTGTCGACGATCGCCTACGCCGAGTGAGCGCGCCGCGGGCCTGACCGTTCGCGACGGGTCCGGTTCTCGATGCGTATGGGCTCCGTACCGCATGTGGGGCAGTCCCACGGCTCGGTCACGTCGGTCGGGCACCCGAACCACCGATCGCAGCGTTCGCAGTATCCCCAGAGATTGTGGTCGTCCAGCATCCTCGTGACCCCTGTGACTTGATTGGCGGGTCGAGGTCCTGGAGCCGCATGCGGTTTGCGAGTATGGGATGTGCCCACGGGCCAACTGCACAAACATCGCCGATGCGCGCGGCCAACGAGATCGCCTCGGGGCCAAACGCCGACACGTTGCACCTCGGGCGGCTGCTCGGGCAGCGTGTAGAGCCGCGCGTTGTCGACGACATAGTGACGCCCCTGGTGTGTCACGAGATCACCCGTCCACAGCGTGCGCGTCACCTCGACGGCCTCCTCGAGCATCTGCAGCCGGATGTCGACCGACGGCCACACGTCACCCAGGATGTGCTCGTTGAGCTTCTCGCCGCCGCCGACGCCCAGCCGGAACCGACCCTCGGTGGCGACGGCAGCCGTGGCGGCGGCCTGGGCGATGATCGCCGGGTGGATCCGGACCGTCGGACACGTCACGGCCGTGGTGATGCGCAGCTGCGTGGTCGCCGCGATGCCGCCGATCGGCGTCCAGACGAACGGGCTCTGGCCCTGCGCGTCGGTCCACGGATGGAAGTGGTCGGAGATCCACACCGACAAGAACCCGCTGGCCGCGGCCTGCTAGGCGATGTCGACCAACGCCCGGGGACCCTGCTCCTCCGTCGCCAGGAAGTACCCGAACTCCGCCATCATGTCTCCGTTCGAACGAGATCGGTGATCACCGGGAGTCCGTCGGTTCCCGACGACGCGCAGCACAAACCGGGCCGACTCATCGGCATGACCATGGCGTGACAGGGAACGGAAAGCGCTGCATGAGTTTCTGGCGTAACCCGTCGCTGCGCAGACCCGCGATCACCGGTGTCGTAGGCCTCCTCCTGGCGGTCGTGACCCTGCGGCTCGACGCGGCGTTGCCATCCGGCTGGTTGTTCGGCCTGCAGCCGCCCGTCGCCGGCACACGGGCCGTGCTGGGCGCGGTGCTCAGCTCGATCATCACCGTCAGCGCACTGGTGTTCTGGGTCCGCGGCATGTTCGTGCAACTGTCGGCCGGTCAGTTCTCCTCGCGCGTGCTCCGCTGGTACCTCGCGGACAACTACCAGCAGCGAGTGCTGGACTTCCTGGTAGGCGTGTTCGGCTACGTGACGGGCGTGACGCTCACGCTCGGCGGTAGCCCCACCGCACCGGCGCTGAGCACGGTCGTCGCCGTGAGCCTGTCACTGTGCGCGCTGATCGTCGTGATCGTCACCATCACCGACAGCGCACGGGCCACAGAGCTGACCGGGGTCATGGCGCAGATCGCCGAGCGGACCATCGGCGCGGTCCGCGACGCGCATCCCGAGCGTGGAAAGGGGATCACCCGCCGCTCAGACAGCAGCGCAGGCGATGCCACGCGGTCAGGCGATCGGCTTCTCGTGCACGCGCCAGCGTCGGGATGGGTGGGCCACATCGACGACGCACGCCTCGCGGCCACGCTGCCCGCGAACACGACGGTACGGATCTGGACACGCGCCGGCACGTTCGTCGTGCGTGACAGCATCGTCGGCGATGTCGAGCCCGGTGGTGATGTCGATCCATCCGCAGTCGGCAACGCGCTCGACATCGGCCGCACCCGCGACGTCGCCAACGACGTCGAGCTCGGGATGCGGGAACTCATCGACATCGCGCTGCAGGCGTTGGCCGTGGGCACGCGCGACACCACCAGTGGCTACGAGGCGATCAACTACCTCGCCTTTGTCGTGCACGAGATCCTGCTGCGCGACCTCCCGGACGACGTGTACGTCGGACACGATGGCCGACGAGTCGTGCGCATGGCCGAGCTGACGTACGAGGACTACGTGAACACCGCCTTCGATCAGATCCGCCTGTCCGGCGCCGGCTATCCGGCGATCGCCTCGGCGCTGCTCACCGCGCTGCGCATGCTGGCCGACGCCGTCGCCCAGACCGACCTGCCGGAACGGCTCGATCCGCTGCAGCGCCAGATCGACCTCGTGCTCGACCGCCTCGAGCAGGCTGACCTCCCGCAGCACGATCGTCAGCACATCGACGGCGACGTGGTCGCGTGGCGCAAGCCTGCCGAGTAGGAGCTCGGGCCGGTAGTGGGCTCGATCAGGCAGTCCGCCACCGCCACGGCCCGTACCACCGCCCGCCGTACAGGTCCGTCGATGATCCGTGTCTCTGCGTCCACGTCTCGGGCATGCTGCGCGGCACGACGAACAGCTGAGCCGAGAACACAGGAGCCGACATGAGCGATCCACAGCAACCCGAGGACGACACCGGCGGCGGCGGGCCACGAGAGGAGTCCGATGCCACCAGCGAGGCCGACGCTGGTCTCACCGGCGATGAAGGTGTAGGGACGGCCCAGCCGGCGATCGCGCATGACGACGATCCCGACGATGACTGACCGCCGCCTGTCAAGGCCAAGCCCCGACCGTCAGCCGACGAGTCTGACGTCTGTACAGGACGTGCGAGGTGACCCTCGTCTGACGTCCACGAAGGGAGGCAGGATGGGCGACGCTGAGCTGCCGCGGAGCACACTGGCGAGCGTTGCCCACTGACCGACCAGGTACCACCGTGCTGCGGACTGGAGCATCATGTCCACCCTGTCATCACGACCACCACGGGACCGCAGAACGGTGACCGTGCCGAGCAAGCCGGTGCCGTCGGCGGCGACCGGCATGGTCGGCTCGACCGATGTCGACGCCGAGGGGCTGCAGCGCGATCTCACCGCTGCGATCGACGGAGAGGTGCGCTTCGACCGGTCGGCGCTGGGCCTGTACGCGACTGACGCGTCGAACTTCCGGCAGGTGCCGATCGGCGTGGTGATCCCCAGGACCCTCGACGACGCGGTCGAAACCCACCGCATCTGCCGGGCGTACGGAGCGCCGATCCTCAGCCGCGGCGGCGGAACAAGCCTGTCGGGCGAGACCGTCAACTACGCGGTGGTGATCGACCACTCCAAGTACCTGACCGACATCGGCGAGCCCGACGCCGACCACCGGTTGGTCACCGTGCAGAACGGGGCGATCAACGAGCAGGTCAACGAGAAGACCGGCAAGGCCAACCTGGTGTTCGGACCGGATCCGTCGTCGCACTCGCGGTGCACGATCGGCGGCAACGTCGGCAACAACTCGTGCGGCATCCACTCGGTGCAGGCGCACCTGTACGGACCGGGCCCGCGAACGTCGGACAACATCCACTCGCTCGACATCGTGACCTACGACGGCATCCGCATGACCGTCGGCGAGACCAGCGACGACGAGTACGAGCGGATCGTCGCCGACGGCGGCCGGCGCGCCGAGATCTACCGGGCGCTGCGCGACCTGCGCGATCGCTACGCCGATCTGATCCGCGAGCGCTATCAGCCGGTCGACCGGCTGCCGCGGCGAGTGTCGGGCTACAACCTCGACGAACTGCTCCCCGAGAAGAGCTTCAACGTCGCGCGTGCGTTGGTCGGTACCGAGGGCACGTGCGTCACGGTGCTCGAAGCGACGCTGATGCTGACCCCGGCGCTCCTCGAGCGGGTGACCGTGGTGGTCGCCTGTCCGAACATCGCCGACGCCGGCGACTTCGTGCCGGAGATCATGGCCGGCTTCCGACCGATCGGGTTGGAAGGGATCGACCACCGGCTGTTCGAGGACCAGTGGCAGGAGCACATGCACCGCGGCGGGCTGCGGGCCCTGCCAGGCAAGGGCGAGAACGCATGGTTGCTCGTCCAGTTCGGCGCCGATGACGCCGACGACGCCCACGGACAAGCCTACGAATTCGCCGACTGGCTGCGCGACCGCGAGTTCACCGACGACATGTTCACCGTGTACGACAGCGCGCAGCTCGGCGGCGAGTCCGGTCAGATCTGGGGCATCCGCGAGGGTGGCCTCGGTGCCACCGCGTTCCCACCCGACGGCCGCGACCACTGGCCGGGATGGGAGGACTCCGCGGTGCCGCCGGAGTCCGTCGGCCCCTACATCCGCGACCTGCAGCAGCTCTACGCCGACCACGGGCTGCGCGGCGCCATGTACGGCCACCTCGGTGAGGGCTGCGTCCACTCACGCATCTCGTTCGACCTGCGCCACACCGACGGCATCCGCACCTACCGCGCCTTCATGGAGGCGGCCGCCGACCTCGTGGTGTCCTACGGCGGCACGTTGTCCGGTGAGCACGGCGACGGTCAGCAGCGCGCCGAGCTACTGAGCAAGCAGTTCGGGCCCGAGCTCGTCCAGGCCATGCGGGAGTTCAAGGCGATCTGGGATCCCGAGTGGAAGATGAACCCGGGCAAGGTCGTCGATCCCTACAAGATGGACGAGGACCTCAAGCTCGGCGTCGACTACAACCCCCACGCCCGGCTTCCGCTCGCGAACACCACGGTCAGGTTCGCCTACCCCGAGGACGACGGGGATTTCGCCCACGCCACGTTGCGCTGTGTGGGCGTCGGCAAGTGCCGCAATCCTGACGGCGCGCCCACCATGTGCCCGAGCTACATGGTCACGCGCGAGGAGGAGCACTCCACCCGTGGGCGGGCGCGGCTGCTGTTCGAGATGCTGCAGGGGGATGTCGTCACCGACGGCTGGCAGAGCACGGAGGTCTACGACGCGCTCGACCTGTGCCTGGCGTGCAAGGGCTGCACCAACGACTGCCCCGTCAACGTCGACATGCCGACGTACAAGGCCGAGTTCCTCTACCACCACTACAAGAGCTCGAAGCGCTGGCGTGGGCGCTACATGTACGCCTTCGGCTTCATCGACCAGGCGGCGCGGCTCGCCTCCCTCGTGCCGGGCGTCGTCAACGCGCTGACGCAGTACCAGCCGTTCGCGAGCCTGGCCAAGCGCATCGCCGGCATCGATCCCCAGCGCCAGCTGCCCACCTTCGCGCCGCTGACGTTGCAACAGTGGTTCGCCCAGCGAGGCGGCACCGTCAACCCCGACGGACCGCGCGTGATCCTGTGGCCCGACACCTTCAACAACTACCTGCACACCGACGTCGGTGTCGCGTGCGTCGAGGTGCTGGAGGATGCGGGGTGGCAGGTCGTCATGCCCGACGCGCACGTGTGCTGCGGCCGGCCGCTGTATGACTACGGGTTCCTCGACGTCGCCGAGCGCTACCTGCGACGCACCATCGCCCAGCTACGCGACGACATCCGCACGGGCACGCCGGTCGTCGGCATGGAGCCCAGCTGTCTGGCGGTCTTCCGCGACGAACTGGGCAAGCTGCTGCCACACGACGAGGATGCACAACGACTGCGCCGCAACGCCTACCACTTCGCCGAGTTCTTGGACGCCCACGACATCGACCTGCCGACCTTCGACCGCGACGCGCTCGTGTGGACCCACTGCCATCACCGCGCCACCGGCGGGAGCGGACCCGAGCAGCAGGTGCTCGGCGACCGGATCGGCATGGACGTGACCGAGGTGTCGGGCGGCTGCTGCGGACTCGCCGGATCATGGGGGTTCGAGCAGGGCAAGTACGACATCTCGATGGACTGCGGCGAGCAGGCGCTGCTGCCGGCGGTGCGCGACGCCGACGCGGACACCGTCATAGTCGCCGACGGGTTCTCGTGCAAGACGCAGATCGAACAGGCCGGCACGGGCCGCCGCGCGCTGCACGTCGCTGAGGTCATCAAGCTCGCCCGTCACGCCGAGGGCGACGAACATGGACGCCTGCCGGAGGACCGGTCAGAGGTCGGTCAGCGGCCGCAACCGGGATGGAGACGCCGTGTCGCGCGCGGCGCGTCGGTGGCCGGTACCGTCGTAGCCATCGCGGCGCTGCCACGACTCGCGCGGCGTTGATCGACCGCCGCGCGACGGTGCAGCGCATTCGGGACGGCCGCGCGGACCTCGATGCCGACCTGGTCTGAGGGATCAGCGATCGCGCCCGCCGGCCAGCAAGCCGTCGAGCGCGTCGGGCAGATCCAGCGACATCGTCACGAACTCGCCGCCGGTGACGGCCTCGCGCAGCACGCCGACGACCGCACGCGCATGGACCTCGGACGAGCCGTCGTCGATGCCCGCCAGCTCCGCGACCCGCACGAGGAACGTGTCATGGTCGTAGATGGTCGTCTGCTCCGCGGACTCTCGGACCGTGTCGGCGAGCTCTCGCGGCAGCTGGGCGGCGAGGTCGTGCGCCTCGTCGGCCGACAACGCCTCGCCGAGCACTCGTAGCGTCACAATCGTCGAGCGCCGCGCCTGCTCGCGATCGACGTTGCCGAGACGCTCGTGCACCCGGTCCACGAACTCGTCGGTCTGCATCTGCTCTCCTCATCTTGTCTGTGCCGTTCGGTCTTCCCGGTGATGACGGGGACATGCGTCACGCGCGGTGACGCGCGTCCACCGGTGACGGCACGTGGTGGCGATGTATGTGCGGCGACGACGCGGGAAGGACCGCCACGACCACGACATGACAGGAGTGACCCACGGCCCCGGTACCTGTTGATCGCCAACGAGACGCTGGGTGGCCAGAACCTCCTCGACGCGCTCGAAAGACGGATCGACGGTGACATCAGCTTCCACGGAGGGCGCCTTCGACGAGATCATCGTCTCGACGCCGCCGCCCGGTGGGTCCTACCTTCCCGGTGATCGGCAGCGGCGCGCCGATCGAGCTCGTCGGCAACCTGGCGAGCCTGTCCTTCCCGCTGTCGTTCGTGTTGGTCAACGTCGCAGTGAGCAAGCTCCGCCGCGACGAGCCGGACCGTGACCGGATGTTTCGGGTGCCGTTGTTCCCCGCTCCGCCGGTGATCGGCGCGGTGGTGTCGCTCGGGCTCGCGGCGTTCATCCCGCTGCGGGTCTGGGTCACAGCCGTCGGCTGGGTTGTGCTCGGCATCGGTGTGCACGTGGCGATGCGACGCGCCTGAGGTGAGTACGAGCCGACGTCGCACCGTCACGGTTGCGTCCGATGGAGCGCGTCGACGACAGTGCGGGGACTGGTCGCAAGGAGGCAGCGGATGTGGAGCCAACTCGGCATGACGTGGTCACAGCTCTGGCTGACGGTCGTGTCCGCCATCGGCGTGTACGCCACCATCATCACGCTGAGCCGGATCTTCGGCCAACGGCAGTTCGCGACCTCGACCACCTACGATCTGGCGTTCAACTTCGCGATGGGCAGCCTGATCGGGCGAACGCTGCTGGTACGCGTATCGCTGCTCAACGCCGTCGTCGCGCTATGCGCGATGTTCCTCCTGCACGCAGGCGCCACGTGGTGGCACCACCGCTACAGCGCCATCCACGACATCATCCAGAACCGGCCCGTCCTCCTCGTCGTTGACGGAAAGGTACTCGACGACGCGCTGCGTCGGACGGGTACGAGCAGGCTGGAAGTCAACCAGGCGTTGCGGCTGGCGGGAATCGGCGCGGTGGAGGACGTCGGCGCCGTGATTCTCGAACGCAACGGCCAGTTCAGCGTGTTCGGGACGACCCAGCGCCGCACCGACGACGTGTTCGACGAGGTGGTCGACGTCCGACGGTGACGATCGCCGTCGGGACTGCCGAGCCCCGAGAGGTGACCGTGCTCGCGGCGAACCCCCTATCCCCGCGTCAGTCCGACGCGTCGTCGGCCGGCGAACCTGGCGCGGCGCTGCCGGTCTCGGGACGCTCCGGCTCCTGCCCCGGCCCACCCGGCCGGTCGACCTTCTCTGCCGACTCCGTATCGTCCGCACGACCAGGCCCGTGGTCGGTCTCCATGCCCTTCAACGGCGCGTCCGGTCGTGGTCCGGATCTCCGCATGGTCACGGCTGCGATCACGACGGCGATGGCCGCCAGCCCCCCGAGCAGGAGGAACACGAGTGTGCCGCTCATCTCAGATCCTCTGCCGTTCCGCTGTCATGTGCAGGTCCGTACCTCTCGTGTCACCGCGTACTGGCGACCCGCGCCGACGCTCTCCGGCGGCGCGCTCGGGAACCACCTCCGACCCTCCTCGCGATCCGGCGCAGGTGACGACTGCCCGCGTGCGCGTGGCGGTCCTGAGCGACGATCAGCACGGGGCAGCGTGCGTGCGACACGCAACGCCGGTGGACCGAGGAGCCGAGGAGACGATCGCCCAGCCGGCGACGATCCGGCGTGCCGACCACCAACAGGTCAGCGCTCGACGCAAGCCGAAGCAGTGTGCGCGCCGGATCAACGTCGCCGACGACGATCTGCTCGACATCGCGCGTGCGCAGGCCGGCATGTGCGACACAGCGCTCGAGCCGTCGAACTGCGTTGTCGTGCGCCCACCGGTGCTGCACCAACTCGGACCGCACGCCGTCGGTCGCGTCACGCAGCCCTCGCCACGTCGCCCGGGGCCACATGGCCGTCGCGGTGACCGCGAGCTGGGCATGGTCATCGCGGTGCCACGGCAGCGCATACAGGTACACCACGTCCAACCGGGCGTAGCGCCACCGTGCTTCGGTATCGGCGACGAGCAGCACCTCGCGCGAGTGCGCCGATCCGTCGATCCCGACGACGACCTGTGCCATCGTGCCAAGCTCCCCTCGCATCGCTGGCGGGAGCGGCCGGGGTCACGGGTCCGCACAAGGAGGATCGGTGTGCCCGTTCGTGACGCACTCAAACACCCAACGCCTCAAACCCGCTGTCGCAGCCCCGGGGGTCCTGGTGACGGTCGAGGTGATCCGTGGTCGGAACTTGGGGCAGCCTTTGCCTTCGGACATACCGCGGATGACCCCGCCGAACATACGGTCGTGTGGCCTACCCCGACCGGAGGACGCCGCATGCACCGTCGACCTGCACCAGCCGCGACGGCTGTGCTGCTGGTCGCGGACGTCTCGCTGTGGCGTGAGGCGCTGGTCGCTCACCTCGACCAGCGCGACGACGTCGCGCTCGTCGGGTGCGGCGAGCTGGCGGACGCCGCCACACGCGCGGCGGCCGTGCAGGCACCCGTGGCGATCGTCGACGCCCAGCACGCGACCAGCGATCCCGCGGTAGCGATCCGTGCGGTGCGGTCGGCGAGCCCGCTCACCCGCTGTGTGGCCGTCGTCGGCGGAGGGGGGCCGGCCGAGCACGGACGAATGCTGGAGGCAGGCGCCACGAACGTGATCGGTGCGGCAGGCTCGCTGTCACATCTGGCATCGGCGATCGTCGCAGCCCGCGATGGCCGGACGACGCTCGACCCCGCGACGCAACGCAAGCTTCAGCAGGCGTGGCACACCCGCCGCACGTGGGAGCAGGAACGCGACGCGATCCGCGCACGGCTCAGCCGGCGTGAGATGGAGGTGCTGGCCGATCTCGCGGGCGGGCATGATCAGCGTCAGATCGCCCAGCGCCTGGGCATCTCACCGGCGACCGTGCGGACGCACATCAGGAACCTGCTCGGCAAGCTCGGTGCCACGTCACGCCTGCAGGCGGTCGCCGTCGCGCTGCGGTACGGGATCATCCGAGCACCGCGCTCGCGGCGGGCGGCCTGATGCTGGGCCCATCCGGTGGCCGATCGCGGGTGGATCGCCGACTCCTCAACTGGTGCAACACTTGGAGCTCAGGCGGCCCTGGCGGATCGTCGACCGGGTCGATGTGGGCGGCGTAGAGTGCCTCGACCAGCGCCTCGACCGCCTGGGTCGCGGCGCACAACGTCACGCCCTCGAGGCGATGCGGTCGCGCTACCCCGTGCCGCAGCTGCGTCAGCGCGTCGTCGAGCACCGCGACCGCCGGCGCGAGCGCCGACGTGCGGTCCGCGGAGTGGAAGTAGTGCAGCACCGGGTACGCGATGTGCTGCTGCGCCAGCCCGGTCAGCTCGGGAACGAGGTTTGCCAGATGCGTCCGCAGCGGTGCAGGCCCCTACCGTCCCAGCCGTCGGCGACGATGTCGTACAGCAGCAGGATCCATGTGGCGATGATCACCGCGACCATCACCGTGCCGTACCGGGCGAGCGCACGCTCGCTCCCCGGCGGCCGCGGAGGGCCGCTCGCCACAGCCGGTCCACGACACCGGACCGCCGCCCCGCATCGCGACGGTGGTGACGTACCGGTCGATGAGCGCCACGACGACCAGCGCGACACCTGGAACGGTCAGCCCGATCGTCATCGGTCCAGACAGCGCACCCATGACGCCTGACCGCCACCCCGAGGTCGACACACATCCGTATCGCGAGCGGAGCGGCTATCGGAACCTATCGCCGCAGAACGATGGGTACGGCGGTCTCCGCCCCGTCGCGATCGACCGGCTGCAGGTAGGTGAACGTGCCCTCGCTGTCGACGTCGGTGACCGGGTGGATGGTCATGCGGTCCTCGTCGACGTCCACGATGAGGAGGTGTCCCTCGTCAGCCCACGACAGCGTGCCGGCCTGGTCCCACCCGTCGCCGTCGGGACGCCCCTCGCGGACCTTGCCCGCCGCACCCGAGATGACGTAGTCCACGCCGTCGACCCGGGCGTGCTGGAAGTTGTGCTCATGCCCGCTGAGCATGAGGCGCACACCCTCCTGCTCGAGCAGGGGGACGACCGAGTCGACCAGGTGCTGGGAGTTGCCGTGCTTGGGTCCGGCACAGAACGGGGGATGGTGGGAGAACGGGATCGTCCAGCCCGATCCATCGCCGGTCAGCGCCTGCTCGAGGAACGCGCGGTGCTCGGGATGGTCGACGAAGTGCTGGGCGTCCAGGCTCGGCGCCATCGTCGAGTCGACCGCCACGAACTGCACGTGCGAACCGTAGGAGAAGCGGTAGAACAGCCCCGGCTCGACCGACGCGCGACCGTGCTCGGCTCCGTCGGCGAACCGCAGGTTGGTGAACATGTTGTCCGCCAGCTGGTCGCGGTTGTCGCTGACCTCGGTGTCGCCCGTGTCGTGGTTGCCGACTCCGGGGTACACCGGCACCCGGCTGATCGCGTAGCGGTACGGCTCGTAGAAGCTGAAGTACCAGTCGTCGTCGTGATTGCCCGTGCCCGCAACCGTGTCGTCCTCGCCCAGGTAGATGTTGTCGCCCGTCGTGACCACCAGCCGGACGCCGGCGTGGTCGACGGCGCGCTCGAGCGCGGCACCCAGCCGTCGCTGCCGATCCCCCGCCCCGCCAGACGCCAGGATGCCGACGCCATAGTCACCCAGGACCGCGAAGCGCAGCGGCGCGGCGGTGTCGGGTGCCGGGAAGGTGCGAAACCGCGTGTCGTAGACGCGGTCGGTCTCGACGAGGTCGGGGCCGTCGCCGCGGTCGAGCCAGTCGCGGCGCCGTCCGTCGGTCCATGGCTGGCCGTCGATCGTGATGCGGTAGCGGTACTCGGTGTCCGGACGCAGCCCCGTGAGCCACGCGTGGTTGCGGGCTGACGTCTCGGTGGTGGCGGCCACCTGACCGGTCGCCAGCTCGGTCACCTCGACCACCGCGTGACCGAAGGAGCGGGACTCGACACCGAAGGTCGCTCGCCGGTCCGCGTCGAGGGCGTCATCGAGGTCGGGGTCCTCGATGATGCCCCAGTCGACGCCGTCCTCATCGGGGTCGTCGAAGTAGAAGGCACCCCACGCGATCAACGCGTCATCGTGGGTCAGCCCAGCCAGGTGCACGAACGGTTCCCGGTGGATGGTCATGACGCTCCTTGCGGCGACACCTTCGGTCGCCACTGTCTCCGTGCTACCCAGCCAGTCGGCCCGTTGGCACCTCGCCGACGTAGCTCCCCGCGCCCATGTGACGGGTGACGCGGCGTGGCGCGGCCATGCCACCCTTGAGCAGATCCCGCAGGTCCGGCTCGTCACGGTACAGCTGGGCGAGGCGGGCCAGGTAGGTCAGGTCCTCGCGCACACCGATCCACTGGACGATTGACCGCACCTCGTCGCTGACCCGAAACGGATGCTCCTCG
Organism: Actinomycetota bacterium; assembly: GCA_019347695.1. Taxonomy (GTDB): domain Bacteria; phylum Actinomycetota; class Nitriliruptoria; order Euzebyales; family JAHELV01; genus JAHELV01. Next base: position 33,438 of record JAHWKT010000003.1, read on the forward strand.
ATACTCAGCCGCTCGAGCCCCGCGCCGACGAGCACGCCCACATCGATCAGCGGCATGTCCTGTCCGTCGGTCACGGGCCCCGGTCGTCGCGGGGTCGTGTCGACGCACGGTACCGCCACGACATCGACTGCCTGCACCGGCAATACCCGTCGGCTCGTGGGATATGTCCGTACGAGAAGTACGCGACGCTGGCGAAGCGCACGCGTCGTGCACAATGCCGTGGCAGCGACGGTGCTCGCCGGCCGGCCGCAGCTGCACTGTTCTTCTCGGTCGACCACACAACCGACACGCCGACGCCGCCAGGAGACGATGTGGACAGGATCGACGGGTTCGCGCCGATCGGCGCGTACGGCGTGATCGGCGATGGTCGGGTGGCGGCGCTCGTTGCCGCCGACGGCGCCATCGATTGGCTGTGCCTACCGGACCTGTCCGGGCCGGCGGTGTTCGCGGCGCTGCTCGACCCCGAACGCGGCGGCAGCTTCGAGCTGCGACCCCGCGACGAGTTCACCGCGCAGCGGCGGTACCTGCCGGACACCAACGTGTTGGAGACCACCTTCACGACCGCCGACGGTGTCATCCGGGTCACCGACGTGCTGACGCTGCAGGAGGGTCGTCTGCTGCCGTGGGTCGAACTGGTGCGCCGCGTCGAGGGCGTCAGCGGGCGTGTCGACGTCGCTGTGCGCGTGCGCCCGCGGTTCGACTTCGGCCGCCTGGCGACGCGCTGGAGGACCGAGCGGGGGTATCCCGTCGCCCGCGGCGGCTCGACCGCGGTGTCGTTGGTGACCGACGGCGACTGCGAGCTGCGCTGCGAGGGCGACACGCTGACGACGACCGTGTCGTGTGCGGAGGGGTCGCAGCGGCTGGTGTGCCTTGTCGGCGTGGACGACGAGCCGCTGGTCTTCCCGCACCTCGACCAGATCGGTACGCGCATCGGGCGCACGGCCGACTTCTGGCGGCAGCGCGCCTCGGCGATGCGATACGACGGACCGTATCGCGACGCGGTGGTACGCAGCGGGCTCGCGCTGCAGCTTTTGATCTCGCAGTCATCTGGAGCGATCGCGGCGGCCGCGACGATGGCGCTGCCCGAGCGCATCGGCGGCTCGGCGAACTTCGACTACCGCTACCAGTGGGTGCGGGACGCGTCGTTCATCCTCGACGCGTTCATGGGCATCGGGTTCCAGGCGCAGGCACACGCGTCGTTCACGGCGCTGCAGCGCGCGACCAACCGGACCCATCCTCGCCTGCAGCCCATGTTCCGGCTCGACGGCGACCCGCGACTGCCCGACGAGACCCTGGACCTGCGTGGCTACCGGGACTCCCGGCCCGTGCGGATCGGCAACGGCGCTGCCGGCCAGCTGCAGCTGGGCAACTTCGGCGACCTGCTCGACACGACATGGCGCTACACCAACGACGGGCACGTGCTCGACACGAGCACCGCCCGCAGGGTCGCCGACGTGGCGAACCTGGTCACCGCACTGTGGACGTGCGACGACTCGGGAATCTGGGAGCTGCGGCGCTCGCAGCGTCCGTACACCAGCTCCAAGATGGCCTGCTGGCTGACCCTCGACCGCGCGATCACGTTGGCCGAGGACGACCATGTGCCCAAGGCGCGCGCGGAGCACTGGCGCCGCGAGCGCGACCGCATCCACCGGTTCGTCGAGCAGCACTGCTGGTCGCAGCGACGCGGCAGCTACATCTTCTACGCCGACGCCGACGACGCGCTGGACGCGAGCGTCCTGTTGGCCGCCCGGATGGGCTATCCCGCCAGCACCGACCGGCTGGAGGCCACGATCGATGCGATCCGGTCGGAGCTCGGTGCCGGTCCGTTCGTCTACCGCTACAGCGGCACGCAGTCCAGCGAGGGCGCCTTCCTGGCGTGCTCGTTCTGGCTGGTCGAGGCGCTCGCGCTCGTCGACAAGGTCGAGGAGGCGACCGAGCTGATGGACCAGCTGATCGGCGCGGGCAGCGACCTCGGGCTGTTCTCCGAGGAGATCGATCCCACGACCGGGACCTTGCTGGGCAACTACCCGCAGGGCCTGTCGCACCTGGCGCTGATCAACGCCGCACTGGTGCTCCAGCGCGCATGACCGTGCAGCCTGACACCCCGCATCCAGCCCCCATCCGCAACACCGACCGCCCACCCCCGCCGCCGTGCAGCCTGACACCCGCATCCGGGCCCCATCAGACACCCACGACCGCCCACCCCGTCACCGTGTCGGCCGATACTCATATCCGGGCCTCATCCGACACACCCCACCCGAGCCGTCCGCGGTTCTGGCGAGACGACGCATAGGTGGGCGGTCTGTCGGGTACTGCGGGCCGGGCATGCTGACGACTTTCGCATCCGGGACGCAGCCACGCGAACACCTCCGGGTTCGCTCGGTGCGCCGTGGCACGCGTGTGTCGGCCGTGGTCGCGAGCTCGCTGGCGCTGACGGGGTGCAGCCTCAGCGGGACGCTGGCGCCCCGCGGTCCCGATGCGCAGATCGCGGCCAACATCTGGTGGTACATGCTCTGGCTGAGCGCGGCGATCTTCGTCGGGTGGCTGGCGTTGTTCGTCGTCGCGATGGTCCGCCGGCCCACCGGGGAGATCGACGAGGAGCACGAGCAGCGGCTGCATCGGCGCTTCATCGTCGGCGGCGGCATCGTGCTGCCGTCGATCGCGTTCGCCTCGCTGTTCGTGATCGACCTGCTCGGCATCGCCGCGCTCCCGCAGGGCGACGAGGTCGTCGTCGACGCGGTCGGCTACCAGTTCTGGTGGGAGTTCGCCTACGAGCATCCGGAGCTCGTGACGGCCAACGAGCTGTACATCCCGACCGACACCGACGTGCAGGTGCGGCTGCGCACCGAGGATGTGATCCACAGCTTCTGGGTGCCGCAGCTGTCGGGCAAGCGCGACATGGTCCCCGGCCGCACCAACGTGCTGACGCTGCACGCCACCGAGCCGGGCCGCTACCTGGGCGAGTGCACCGAGTTCTGCGGTGTGCAGCACGCCAACATGCGCTTCGAGGTGGTCGCCGTGCCGCCTGACGAGTACCAGCAGTGGCTCGACGACATGGTCGCGCCGGCGGCCGAGCCCCAGACCGAGGACCAGCGACGCGGCTACGACGCGTTCATGACCGCCAGCTGCGCGGCCTGCCACGTGATCCGCGGCACGCCAGCGGACGGACGGGCCGGGCCGGATCTCACGCACTTCGCGCAACGCCGTTGGCTCGGGGCCGGCGCAGCTCCCAACGACCGCGGTCACCTCGGCGGGTGGGTGGTCAACCCACAGTCGATCAAGCCTGGCAGCACCATGCCACCGGTCGAGCTCGACGCCGAGGACCTGCCGGTGCTGCTCGACTACCTCGAGAGTCTGGAGTAGGCATGTCGATCCTGGACCCGGCGACCGACTCCCCCAGACAGGTCAAGGAGCGCCTGGTCGAGACGTGGTCCGACGATCCCGGCACGCCAGGGTTCTTCTCGACCGTCGATCACAAACGGGTCGGTCACCGCTACCTGGTGACGTCGTTCGTGTTCTTCCTCATCGGCGGGGTCGAGGCACTGATCATGCGCGCGCAGCTGACGGGCCCGGACGCCAACCTCGTGTCGCCCGAGCTGTACAACCGCATGCTCACCATGCACGGCACCACGATGTTCTTCCTGTTCCTGGGCACGATCATCGCCGCGTGGGGCAACTACATCATCCCGCTGGCCATCGGCGCGCGCGACATGGCGTATCCCCGCATGAACGCGCTGAGCTACTGGGTCTTCCTGTTCGCCGGCATCTTCCTGTACCTCAGCTTCTTCGTCGGCGCGATCCCGGACGGCGGCTGGTTCGCCTACGTCCCGTTGACCACGGAGTACTCCGAGGGCCTGGCGATGGACTTCTGGGCGCTGGGAGTGGTGTTCGTCGGCATCTCCAGCACCGTCGGCGCCATCAACTTCATCGTCACGACCTTCAAGATGCGCGCGCCCGGGATGACCATGAGCCGCCTGCCACTGGTGGTGTGGTCAACGTTGACGACCTCGTTCATGATCCTGCTGTCGTTCCCGGCGATCACCCTGGCGCCGCTGCTGATGGCCTTCGACCGCATCATCGACACCCACTTCTTCGACGCCGCGCTCGGCGGCGACCCGCTGCTGTGGCAACATCTGTTCTGGTTCTGGGGTCACCCGATCGTCTACATCGTGTTCCTTCCACCGATCGGCTGGCTGTACATGATCATCCCGACGTTCACCGGGCGACCGATCGCCGGGTACACCTGGGCGGTCGCGGCGACGGTGGCGACGGGCTTCATCAGCTTCGGCGTGTGGGTGCATCACATGTTCGCCACCGGCCTACCCGACGTGACCGCCAGCTTCTTCTCCGTCGCCTCACTGGGGGTGTCGTTCCCCACCGCGGTGGCGTTCTTCGTGTTCACCGCCACGCTGTGGACGGCCCGGCGCATCCGCTGGACCGCCGCGATGCTGTGGGCCGTCGGCGCGCTGGTCAGCTTCGTCATCGGCGGCATCAGCGGCGTGATGGTCGCGGTCATGCCGTTCGACTGGCAGGCGCACGACACCTACTTCATCGTCGCCCATCTGCACTACGTGCTGGTCGCCGGTAACGTGCTGCCGATGTTCGCGGCCTTCTACTACTGGCTGCCGAAGGTGACCGGCTGGATGCTCGACGAGCGCCTGGGCAAGTACAGCTTCTGGGTGACCGTCGTCGGACTGCACCTGCTTTTCTTCCCGCAGCACTGGCTCGGGCTGGTGGGCATGCCGCGTCGGGTCTACACCTACCCCGAGGGCCTGGGGTGGGAGACCGCGAACCTGGTGTCGACGGTCGGCGCCGCCCTGTTCGCGCTCGGCGTGCTGATCTCGATCGTCAACTTCTTCTGGTCGCGCCGGCGTCATGTCGCAGCCGGATCCAACCCGTGGGGCGCCGGCACCCTGGAGTGGGCGACCACCTCGCCGGTCGCGACCTACAACTTCGCGCAGATCCCCACCGTCCGTGACCGCTATCCGCTGTGGGCGGACGACGGGGAGGTGGTCGCCGATCCCGTCGGCATCGACCCGCAGCCGGGCGGTGTGGTGCTGGCTCCCGAGGAGGAGCATCACGAGACGCTGGAGACCGTCGGGCTCGACGCGCGCTACGGCGGCGTGCTCGAGATGCCCGGCCCGTCGTACTGGCCGCTGTGGACGGCGGCCAGCACCTTCCTGGCGTTCTTCGGCTTCCTGATCCACAACGCCGCCACACTCGGGATCGGCATCGCCGCGGTGATCGTCTCGCTGCTCCGCTGGCACGCCGGCCACATCACCGGAGAGGACCACTGATGTCCGCCCCTCGTGCCTCGAGTAGCGCCAGCGGTAGGCACACGCCACGTGCCTCGAGTAGCGCCAGCGGTAGGCAC
>JAHWKT010000003.1:38911-40012 GCA_019347695.1 Actinomycetota bacterium
TAGCGCCAGCGGTAGGCACACGCCACGTGCCTCGAGTAGCGCCAGCGGTAGGCACACGCCACGTGCCTCGAGTAGCGCCAGCGGTAGGCACGCGTCATGAGCGTGGACGCGGTCGCCGCGCGGCTCGACGTCGAGACCGGGCAGGGACGCAGCCTCGCGTGGTGGGGCATGGTCATGACGATCCTGACCGAGGGCACGCTGTTCGCGATGCTCATCTTCGTCTACTACTACCTGTACAGCCGCGCGTCCGAGTGGCCGCTGGGGGAGATCGAACCGCCCGAGCTGCTGATCGTGTCGATCCGCACGGCCCTGCTCTTCGCCAGCAGCGCCACGATGAGCGTCGCGGACCGCGCGATTCGCCGCGGTCGCACGGGCATCGCCAGCGTGGCCATGGTCACGACGTTCCTGCTCGGCGCGGTGTTCCTGGCCGGCCACGTCGAGGAGATGCTGCGGTTGCCAGAGGAGTTCACCTGGGCGACCAACGTGTACGGGTCGCTGTTCTATGTGATCGTGAACTTCCACGGCGCACACCTGCTGATCGGGCTGATCTTCCTCGTGTTCGCCTGGATGGCGCTGCGGCGCGGCCGCTACACCGCCGACAGCCACGTGGGCCTCAAGGTGACCGGTATGTACTGGCACTTCGTCGACGTGGTGTGGGTGTTCGTGTTCCCGACCCTGTACCTCGTCCCCCATTTTCTGGCGAAGTGATCGCGATGGTCACCGACGCCCTGCGCCGCCGCGGTCCCTCCCCTCCCGCCGGCATCAACTACCTCGAGCTGACGTTCGCCGTGTTCGGCGGTGCGGCGGCGTGGCTGCTGCGGCTGATCGTCAACGCCTCGCTCGTCGAGTACTCGTGCCTGATCGGTGCGACCTGGCCGGTGTGGCTGGCGACGCTGATCACGACCGCGGTGGCGGTGGCGTCGGTGCTGGCGGCCTGGCGCTACCTGCGGTTCGAGGGCGACCCCGATGGGAGCGGTGCACGGTGGTTGGCGGTGCTCGGGCTGATGTTCAACGCGCTGGCGGTCGCCGGCATCCTGCTCGAGACGTCGCCGATCCTGGTCATCGATCTGTGCAGTTCGGTGCAGGCGTGACCTCAAGTAG
>JAHWKT010000003.1:40112-68545 GCA_019347695.1 Actinomycetota bacterium
GAAGCGGTAGGTCGTCGGACATGACCTCAAGCAGCGGCAGCGATAGGTCACCGATGTGACGGCGATCCTCGCGCACGGCGGCGAGCTGACCGGGCCACATGATCTGTGGTCGTCGTGGTCGTGGGATCCGCTGGTGCTCGCCGCGATCGTCGCGTCGTGCTGGTGGTACCACGCCGGCGTGCACGCGCTGTGGCGCTCGGCGGGCCACGGCGGCGTCGTCTCCCGCGCGCGCGCCGCGTCGTTCGCGCTGGCGATCGTCGTCATCGTCGTCGCGCTCGTATCGCCGTCGGACGCGGCCAGCGACGCGTTGTTCAGCGTCCACATGACCCAGCACGTGCTGCTGACCCTCGTCGCGGCACCGCTGCTGGTGGTGAGCGCCCCGCTGCAGGTGATGGCCTGGGGGCTGCCGCCGACGCTGCGTCGGGCGGTCGGACGCTGGCAGGGACGCGTCCGCCGACTGCTGGCACAACCGGCGCTGCCCGGCATCGGCCTTGCCGTGTTCACCGCCGTCTTCACCCTGTGGCATCTGCCGGTCCTGTACGACGCCGCCATCACCAACGACACGGTGCATGCGCTCGAGCACGCGACGATGCTCGGCTCGGCGCTGGCGTTCTGGGCGCCGATCGTGCAGCCTCGACGTACGCACCAGGGTTTCGGGGTCCTGCTGTTGTTCATCTCGATGATCGCCAGCGGGATCCTGTCGGCATTGCTGGTGTTCGCGCCGACGGCCTGGTACACCCACGACGACACGCTGGCGTGGGGGTTGACCCGACTCCAGGACCAGCAGGCGGCGGGCGCGGTGATGTGGGTGCTCGGCGGCACCATCTACGTCGTCGCCGGTGCCGTCGCCATGATGCGCTGGCTGCACAGCGACGAGCAGGCCGCCCGCCGCGTCGAGCATCGCCGCGTCGCTCCCCGCCGCGTCACGAGGGCTCGACACTGAAGCCCATCACACGAAAGTCGTGGTCGAGCGCGAACACGACGTCGGCGCGCACCCGGCGGGCAACCACCGCACCGACCGCATCGGCGTAGCTGAGCGCAAGCCCGTCGAAACGTTCCATCTGCCGCAACGCGTCGGCACGCAGCTCGGGGTTGCTCTCGTGCACCTGTAGCGAACCCCGGGCCACCGAACGCTCCAGCACGTCGCGGAACCGCGCCACCGCCGCCAGCCCGGCGTCGTACCGCAGCCGGGTCACGGTTTCGCCGATTGCAGGGTCGCTGGCGAACAGCACGTCACGGTTCGCGCGCAACGAGCGAAAGTGACGGACGACCCGCTCGTGGTCCTGATCACGCCTCGAGATCAGCGCGATGAACGCCCCGGTGTCGACGTAGACCCGCCTCACCCCGTTGCGGCGTCCGTCGGCCGGTCGGCACCGTAGAGGTACCGGTCATGATTGCGGGCAAGGTCCGCCGGTGCGGCAACGTCTCCCGCCAGACCCACCAGCTCCAGGAGGGGGTCGTCGTCATCGCCGTCGATGTCGTACAGCTGCGCATCGAGATAGGTGCGCAGTGCACGACGCACGTGTGCGGCCTCGGACTCACCACTTCGACGAGCCACGGTCTTGAGGTCGCGCTCCAGGCCCTCGTCCAGATACAGCTGTTTTCGAATCATACAGTGGAGTATACATTACATCAGTGGCGACGTGCTAGAGGAACACCGAGCGGCGACCCATGAGGTTGCGGTACAGCATCTGCTGGACGGTGTCGCGGACGCGTTCCGACAGCTCGAGCACCAGCATCGGGTCGTCGGCGGCGTCGGGCGGCAGACCGGTCACGGCGATCGGCGCGCCGAACTCGATGAACCAGCGCGACGGCAACGGCAGGAGCCCGAGCGGCCCGAGTAGAGGGAACTGCCACGTGATCGGGAAGTACGGCAGGTCGAGCAGCCTGGCCAGCCACCGCACGTTGCCGACGATCGGGTAGGTCTCCTCTGAGCCGATGATCGCGACCGGGATGATCGGCGTGCCCGCCCGCAGCGCCACCCGCACGTATCCGCCCCGGCCGAAGCGTTCGAGCTTGTAGCGCTGGCTGAACGGCTTGCCGATGCCCTTGAACCCCTCGGGCCACACGCCCACCAGCTCGCCGTCCTTCAGCAGCCGCACCGCGTCGTCGTCGTGTGCCAGGGTGTTGCCGGTCTTGCGCGCCAGCGCACCGACCACGGGTAGGCGCAGTGCCAGATCCGCGGCGAGCTCCCGCAGGTTGCGGTGTGCCGGATGCTCGTCGAGCAGGGCGATCTTGGTCATGATGGCGTCGAACGGCAGCGCACCGGCGTGGTTGGCAACCAGCAGCGCGCCGCCCGTGTCCGGGACGTGTTCGAGCCCGGTCGTGCGCACCCGGAAGTACGACTGGTACAGCGGACGTGCCAACGGCAGGATCACCTGCTCGGTCAGGTCGCGGTCGAAGCCGAACACGTCGATGTCGTAGGCGCCGGTGATCCTGCGGCGCAGGAACGACAGCACACCCGCGACGAACTCCTCGACCCTGCTCGGGTCCGTGGAGGCCTCGCGCGACGGGTCTACCGCCGCCGGCGGCGGCTCGTCGGTCTCGTGGATGCGACAGCGCCCCGACGGACCCGCCCAGTTGCGGCACCGCCCGCCCGTGGGCAGCGGCTGGACGCAGCGCCGCCGCGACGGGCGGTTGATCGCAATCACCTCCGCGAGGTCGCGTTCCTGCCCGCTCACGGCCCTACCCAGTGTCGCGGTCGGTGTCGGCTCATGATCGCCCGTCCGGCACGAGCTCGCGGACGAGCCGCACTGCGTGCCGCTCCAGCGCGTCCAGCCGCTCGTCGTCGACCCATGGCGTGATCCCCTCCGCGGCGAGGAACGCCTCGAGCGTCGCGCGCGTCGAGTACGCGGGTTCGTACCCGAACCGTTCGCGCAGCCTGGTGATGTCGGCCACGCGACCGTACGACAGGAACTTGAGCTGGTCGGTCGGCACGTCGACGATGCGGGTGCGGCGGATCGCGCGGGCCACGACGTCGACCAGCGGCATCGGCACGGGCACCCGCGGGCGGCCGGCGATGCGCACCGCCTGCGACAGGTACAGGACACCGCGACCGGCGACGTTGTAGATGCCGGGCCGGGTGTCGAGGCAGGCCCGACGGAGCACCTCGACGGCGTCGTCGGTGTGGCACAGCTGCACTCTCGGGTCGTAGCCGAGCACCGTCGGGATCACCGGCAGGGCGAGATAGCGGCTGAACGGGGTGTCGATGCCCGCGCCCAACAGGTTCGCGAACCGCAGCACCGTGACCACGAGCCCCTCGCGCCGCCTGGCCAGCGCACGTGCGTAGCCCTCCGCTTCGACCACGTCCCTGGCGTAGCCCGAGTCGGCGTGCGTCGTGGTGTCCTCGGCGAACAGGGACCGGCTACCGGCGTCGCTGCCGTAGACAGCCGTCGTCGACTTGAGGATCACGGTGCGCAGGTCCGGCGCGCGTTGGGCTGCCGCAAGCAGCTGCATCGTGTCGATGACGTTGTGCTCCTTACGGCTGCGATCGCCGATGTCGCCGGGCGTCGAGGTGATCCCCAGATGGATGAGGGTGTCGATCCGTTCGCGCTGCAGCAGCTCCCCGACCACCGGCGACGACAGCTCCGCGCGCACGGTCCGCGCGGCATCCAGGTCGTGCACCGGCAGCCGGGTGTCCACGCCGACCACGAGATCCACGCCCTCGTGCGCGCACAGCCGCCGGGCCAGTCCGGCGGCGAGCCCACCGGCGATGCCGGTGATCAGGATCCGCCAGCCGTCAGACACCACACCTCCAGCTCGATCCGTACGACGGGACGACGCGCCGGCCGCACCCGTCCGCCAGCCTGCCCGCTCGGGTCGGGGTCAACCGTGGCCTTGCGGTCCCTGCTGCGGCGACGGGCCGACATGGCGTTCGTCCAAAGTCGCTCGACGAGGTCCGCCAGATCCCGAAGGTCGATCTCCCTACTGGCGAGCCGTTCCGGCGCGACGGCTCCCCCCGCCTCGCGCTGATCACCTGTGGCGGCGAGTTCGATGCGTCGAGCCGGCACTACCGCGACAACCTCGTGGTCCTTGCGACGCCGGTCGGCTAGCGGGCGATCTCGTGGTCGAGCGTGGCCGGACCGACGCCACCGTCGACGACGCCGCGTTGCTGCGGTCGCGGACGCCGCTGGAGGCCGATGTCGAATCCCGGTTCGGCAGCGACGATCCTGCCGTGCTGCGAGCAGCGTTCGACACGTGCGGTGGTGCCGTCCACAGCTACGGCCGCCGCCTGCTGCCCTGCGCGGAGGACGCGGAGGATCTCGTCCAGCAGGTGTTCGTCACCGCCTGGCGGCAGCGACACCGGTACGACCCGTCGCGGGCCAGCTCAGCCTGCTGTCATGGCTGCTCGGCATCGCCCGGCACAAGGCGATCGATCGGCTGCGCCAGCTCGAACGCGAACGCCGCGTGGTGCCACTCGATCCGGGTGGTGTCAGCGACGATGCCGACCAGACCGCCGACCGGCTCCTGGTGGCGGAGGCGTTGAGCTGGCTGCGCCCGGAACAGCAGCACGTGCTCGAGTTGGCCTTCTACGACGATCTGACCCACCAGCAGATCGCCGACAAGCTCGGCGTGCCGCTGGGGACCGTCAAGAGCCACGCCCGACGAGGTCTCGAACGGCTGCGACGCTTCCTCGACCCCGAAATGGTGGAGCAATGATCGAAGGACTCGTCAGGATTCGGAGAGACTGCCGGCATGCGGTCCGACATTCCTGCGTCCACCCACCCCGCGGATGCGAACATTAGATGATGGACCATCTTCACCCCGACCAACTCGCAGCGCTCGCGCTCGAGTCGGACCCCGACGACGCCGAGGTCGCCGCACACCTCGGTGACGCCGACGATGCCGCCCATCTCGAGGAGTGCGCGAGATGCCGGCGCGAGCTCGACATCCTGCGGGAGGTGATGGCGCGGGCCAGACGCGCCCGTCCCGATGAGACACCGCCCGCGCCGCCGGAGGAGATCTGGGACCGCGTGGTGCGCGAGCTGAGCTCGTCGGGCGACCTGTCGGCGTCCGAACCCCCCGCGCGGCTTCCCTTCTGGCGCCAGCCGTGGGTCGCTGCCGCGGCCCTTGTCGTCCTGGTCGTCGTCGCGGCGGTGGGCCTGCTCCGTTTCGACGGTGAGGACTCGATCATCGCACAGGCCGACCTCGAACCACTGGCCGACGTGGATGAGACCAGCGCGGCACTCGTCGTCCAGGGAGACCAGCAGGCGCTGACCGTGGACCAGCCTGCTCTGCCGGAGATCGACGGCTACTACGAGCTGTGGCTGCTGAGCGAGGACGGCGGCCTGGTCTCACTCGGTCCGCTCACCGACGCCGGCCGCTACCGCGTCCCGGCAGCGATCGACACCGACGTGTACTCGATCGTCGACATCTCGCGTGAGCCGCCCGACGGCGATCCGACCCACTCGACCGACAGCGTGCTGCGCGGCCCCCTCGAACCCACCGTCTGACTCTCGTCTGCGTGCCGGTGCGAGACCGACGGCGAACTGCGCGCTTCCGGCCGGTGGGTCAACGTGGGAGGTCAGACGGCGTCCGCACCTGGATGAGGGACTCCACCCTGCGCCGCATGCGATCATCGATCGTCAACAACGGCACAGCATGTAGCTGTGCGAGCGCCACGTACTCGGCATCGTAGGTCTTGGCCCAGCCCAGGGACTGCGCGACGTCTCGGGCGCGTCGCCACACCTCCAGGCGCCGCACCAGCCGGACTGGCGCAGCGAGCAGCCGGTCGACGCCGATGTCAGCCAGTCGCGGATCGATCTCGCGACGCCACTGCATGCCCTGCAGCGCGGACAACACCTCCGAGCGCAGCAGCATCGGCGCGACGAGCGTGTCGGAGACGAGGTCGAACCCATCCTCGGCAAGGCACAGCGCCGTGGTGGCGCTTGCGTCGATCACCAACATCAGTGGTCGGAGCGGGCGCTGCGAACGGCGGCAACCACATCCGGCATGGGATCGCCGGTCGCGGTTCGTCGCCAGCTCGCGGGCAGCTCAACGGTCGCGTCTGCCGATGCCGGCAGGTCGTCCTCGTCGATCATGTGCTGCAGGCCGACCTTGCGGGCACGGATCTTGCCCGCTCGGATCCAGCGTCGAACCGTCTCAGGGTCCCGACCGACGCGCCTGGCAACTTCGATCACCGTCAACATAGCAGCATACTACTACACGAGCGTACGGCGACGAACCTCAGCCACGCCGCTACTCCTGTCGCAGTGAACGAAGGATCGCCTCCGTGCCGGTGCCGGAATCGTCGCCGTCGGCCGTGCTGACCAGCACTTCGAGGTCTTCCACGAAGTAGTCGTAGGCGAAGAGTCCGCGTGGAACCAGCGCGGGTCGCGGCATCGGCAGCGAGGGCGGCGCACAGCACGACCGCTCTCATCGAGCGCCGCACCTGTGCGCTGCGCTTGCCCACGACGTCTCCCTCGACCCGGCACCACTATCACCGTCGTTGAACGCGCTCACACGCGTGGTGGTTCCGCGCTACCGCCAATCCAGCATCGCGGCGGTGACGGGCACGAAGACGGACGGGGCGAGGTTGTCATCGATCGGGAGCACGCCGTCGGTGCGACCGCGCACCTGCGCGAGCGGCAGCGCGCAGTCGTTGACGTCGGCGATCGACAGGGTGGGTAGTCCCACGGCGATCGCCGCGCCGGCCATGCCGTGGTCCCCGACCACGAGGTCGATCGCATCGACGCCGACGGCATCGAGCATCGCCTCCATGAACACGCTGCGGTGGGTGTGCCGCAACGATCCACCGTCGAACACGCACGCCACGCCATCGAGGAACCGCACTCCCAGACGCCGGCCGGTCCGGTCCCAGTCGATCCACTCGTCGTCGAGCGGTGCGAGCAGGAGGCTGCCCGCCGTCTGCAGGCCCCGGGCCAGCGCCTGATAGTGCGCCAGCAGGCCGGTCGGGTGGCCGGTTGCGAACAGCGTGCGGATCCCGCCCGAGGCGGCGGCGTCGCGCAGGCTGCGCCGGTGCAGCGCGATGCCGTCGAGCGCCGCCTCCGGGTCGATCCACCCGGCACCGTCCGGGTCGTCGCTGCCCAGCGGGTCGCCGCCGAAGATCTGCTGCACCGCGCCGACTGTCTCCTCGACCGTCGCGTCACGCCAGTCGTCGATCCCGAACGTGTACTCATCGTCGCCGCGCACGAGCCTGCGACTGTTGTTGACGGTGTTGCGCGGGCTGGTCTGGACCGATCCCACCAGCCGTGAGCGGATCAGGTGCGACGCGAGCTCGGTCGCCAGGTCTGTCGTCATGCGGTGGGTTCACGCCTTTCGGATGCGTCAAGCGTCCCGGTACCCGCCAGCCTGCCGTTCGGCGGGCGGTCGCGCCGTCGTTCAGGTATGACGCCCGAGCTCGTCGAACGCGTGCCGCTTGAGCTGCTCCACCGTCGCGTCGGTGGCCTCGCGCACCATCGCGGCGCGCTCGGGCTGCAGGTTCACCGTTGGATCGGTGAACACCTCGGGTGGCCGGATGCCGGTTGCCTCCTCGGCCTCGTGCAGCCACGCCCATGGCAGCTCGTGCGGCAGCTCGCCGCCGGACAGCTCGGCGAAGTAGATCGTCCACGCGCGCGGGACGACGCTGGCGAGCTGATAGCCGCCGCCACCCAACGCGACCCAGCGGCCGTCCGCGTGACGATGGGCGAGCGTGTGCAACCGGGTCGCGATCTGCATGTAGTCGTCGGTCAGCAGCGCGAGGTGCGCGAGCGGATCCGTCAGGTGGGTGTCGCACCCCAGCTGGGTGACCAGCACGTCGGGAGCGAATGCATCGACCGATGGCGGCACGACCGCATCGAACGCCGACAGCCACACGTCACCGGTCGTCGACGGCGGCAGCGGCACGTTCAGCGCCGTCCCCCGCGCGTCGCCCTCACCGATCTCTTCGGTGAAGCCGGTGCCGGGGAACAGGTAGCGTCCCGACTCGTGCAGGCTGATGGTCAGCACCCGCGGGTCGGCGTAGTAGAACGCCTGGACGCCGTCGCCGTGGTGCGTGTCGACGTCGACGTAGGCGATCCGGCCGGCGCCGTTGTCGAGCAGCCAGTCGATCGCCGCGACCGGGTCGTTGTAGATGCAGAAGCCCGACGCACGGTCCGGCATGGCGTGGTGCAGTCCCCCGGCGGGGTTGAACGCGTGCGCGGCGTCGCCGCTCCACACGGTCGACGCGGCCGCGACCGAGGCACCGCAGACCTCGAGGGATGCCTCGTGCATGCCGGCGAAGGTCGGGTTGTCGCCGAGACCGAGTCCGAACTCGAACCCGCGGTGCGACCGGGGATTGCGCGACGCGGCCATGACCGCCTCGACGTAGTCGGCGTCGTGCATCCGCAGCACATCGTCGGTCGTGAACGGCGTCGGCGGCCGCACCTCGACCCCGTGGGCGTCGACCAGGCCGCACGCGCGGATCAGGCTGACGGTCAGCTCGACGCGGATCGGCTTGAGCGGGTGATCCGGTCCGAAGTCGTAACGCAGGTGGTCGTCGCCCCAGATCAGCGCGGTGGTCATCAGGTCTCCTCGCAGGTACGGCTCCCATTGTCGCGTGCCGGCTGAGGCCCACCGGCGGGTCTCACCCGACACACCGACACCGACCACCGGCAGCCGTGGCAGCCAAGGCCCACCAGCGGGTCCCACCCCGCACAGCGGCCCGGATCACTCGCGGCGGAGCGCGGTGACCGGGTCGAGCCGTCCGGCGCGCCGCGCCGGGAACACCCCGAAGATCACGCCGACCGCGACGCTGACGCCGAACGCCAGCGCCACGCTCCACCCGGTGACCTGCGCCGGCACCGGCGTGAACCGGTCGGCGACGTAGGACAGCCCGATCCCGGTAGCGGCGCCCAGCAGCCCGCCGATCCCGCACAGCACGATCGCCTCGACGAGGAACTGCCGGGTGATCTCCGGCGTGCGGGCACCCAGCGCCTTGCGTAGCCCGATCTCGCGGGTCCGTTCGCTGACCGACACCAGCATGATGTTGCTGACGCCGATCCCACCGACCAGCAGGCTGATCCCGGCGATCGCCGCGAGCACCAGCGTCAGGGTGTCCAGGATCCGGCCGGCGACCCCGAGGATCTCGTCCTGCGACAGGATGCTGAACTCGTCGCTGCCGAACCGCTCGCCCAGCACCTGCTCGACGGTCTCGGCGACGCCGTCGAGGTCCGCCCGGTCAGCGCCGCGCACGAACAGCGTGTCGATCGTGCGGATCCCGAACAACCGCTGCGCTGCCGTCAACGGGATGTAGACCTGGCTGTCGCGGTCGACGCCAAGCGCCGAGCCGAGCGGCTCGACGGTGCCGATGACCCGGTAGCGCAGCCCGCCGACCGTGATCTGGCGGGCGATCGGGTCGATGCCACCGAACAAGCCGTCGGCCGCCGACGCACCCAGCACGGCGACCCGGCGTGCGGTGGCGATGTCGGACTCGTTGAGGAACTCGCCGCGGGCGATCGGCCGGTTGACGACGTCGGTGAAGTCGGCGGTCACGCCGATGACGCTGGTGAACGCGGCCCCGGTGTCGCTGCGCACCCGCTCGCCGCTCGCGATGCTGCCGGCGACCCGGGCCCGCTCCCCCAGCTGCCGCGACAGGTCCTCGACGTCGCCCAGGGTGAACTGGCTGCGGGTCGGCGCCTGTCCGAACTCGAACGTGCCCGGCGCAACCAGCAGCAGGTTCGAGCCCAGGTCCTCGACCCCGGCCGTGACGACGGCGCGGGCGCCCGACCCGACCGCGACCAGCAGCACGACCGACATGACGCCGATGACCACGCCCAGCACGGTCAGCCCAGAGCGCAGCCGGTTCGCCCGGATGGCGGTCAACGCGACCCGCACCGACTCTCGGAAGCTCACGCCGGCGACTCCCGCCGCTCCCGCTCGACCCGTCCGTCGCGCAGGCGGATCTGGCGCGGCGCGCGGGCGGCCACCTCCATGTCGTGGGTGATGACGACGAGCGCGGCACCCCGCTCCGCGTTGAGCCGTTCGAGTAGCCCCATCACGTCGTTGCCGGTCGCCGTGTCGAGGTTGCCCGTCGGCTCGTCCGCCAGCAGGATCCGTGGATCGGTGACCACGGCACGCGCGATCGCCACCCGCTGCTGCTCGCCGCCCGACAACTCGGTGGGATGATGGTCGACGCGATGACCGAGCCCGACCGCCTCGAGCGCCGCGCGTGCCTGCTCCGCCCGTGCACGACGGCCGACTCCCGCGTAGATCAGTGGCAGCGCCACGTTGTCGAGCGCCGAGGTGCGCGCAAGCAGGTGGAACTGCTGGAACACGAAGCCGATCTGGAGGTTGCGCAGCCGCGCCAGCCGGGTGTCGGACAGTCCGGCGACGTCGCTGCCGTCGATGTGGACCGTCCCGGTTGTCGGTCGGTCCAGCGCACCGAGCAGGTTGAGCAGCGTCGACTTCCCCGACCCGCTGGGGCCGACGATGGCGACGAACTCCCCCGGCCGCACGTCGAAGGAGACACCGCGCAGCGCGTGCACGCCCTCGGCGCGCTCCCCCACCCGGTAGGACCGCGTGACGTCGCGGACCGCGATCACCGACGCCTCGTCGAGCACCGTGTCAGGAGTCGATGCGGACGGCATCGCGGTCCGTCAGGTCCTCGTAGCCGGCCACGATCACCTGGTCGTCGCGGCGCAGCTCCGGCGCCTGCACCGCGGCGTCCTGCTCGCCGAGCGCCACGATCTCGACCGGTACGAGCTGTGCGCGTCCGTCGCGGACGGCGAAGACGGCCTGGCCGCCATCACGTCGCACGACCGCGCGTGCAGGCACCACGAGGTCCGACCGCACCGTCTCGGTGGTGATCTCGGCGCTTGCGGTCATGCCGAGGCGCAACCGGTCGTCGTCGGGCACGTCGAGCAGCTGGATCCGCGCGGGGTACGCCACGCCTCCCGTCGGGCTGGTCTCCGCCTCGAGCGCCACGTTGGCGACCTCGCCGGCGAACGTCTGGTCGGGGAACGCGTCGAGCAGCACGTCTGCGGGCTGTCCAACGGCGAGCTGCGGCGCGTCGATCTCGTCGACGTCGGCGGTGACGAACAGCTGTGACAGGTCGAACACGGTGAACACCGTCTGTCCGGGCGAGACGAGGCTGCCGACCCGCAGGCTGCCACCCTGCTCCGCCCCGATCGACCCCAGCCCACCAGCCAGCGCGTCGGCCGCGCCGAGCTCCTCTGGGACGGCACCGGTTGCGGAGGTCGCAGCGCGCCCGAGCGCGACCACCCCGTCGAACGGCGCGACGAGCTCGAGGTCGTCGGCCTGCGCGGCCGCCGCGTCGGCAGCCGTGGCGGCCTGGGCGACCTGGCCCGCGGTCGCCTGGGCGAGCGCCTGGTCGAGCGCGCTCGCGAACGATGCGGCAACCGCGTTCTGTTGCGCCGCGGCGGCGCGGCCGGCGTCGAGCAGGGCGTCGCGCAGCTCGTGGTACGACCGTTCGAGCAGCGCGATGGTCTTGTGCGCCTTGGCACGTTCGTCGTGGTCGTCGATCTCGTCGGCGCGCTGCCGTGCCTGCGCCAGGTCCGGCTGCACGTCGGCGTCGAGCTCGGCGACCGACTCCCGGGCGGCCGCCACCGCCGCGTCGCCGGGTGGAGCGACCGACACGCCGGTCCGCGACGCGGTCACGGCCGCCTCGGCCGCCTGCGCCTGCTCGAGCGCGAGCTCCACCTCGTCGCTGACCAGCCGGATGACGACATCGCCGGCCTTCACCGCCTCACCGTCGTCGACGGGCAGCTCCGCGACCACGCCGGGCACAGACGCGGTGACCGGCTGCCGGTCCGCGGCCTCGACCACCGCCGGTGCCGAGATGGTCTGCGTGACGCTGCCCGCACCGACCTCGGCAACCTCGACCACCGGGATGTCGTCGCCTGTGCACGCCACCAGCAGCACCGACAGGACCGACAGCCACGCGGCCGTGCGCCCTCGGGCCGACCACCCGACGCTCACAGCGCTCCTGCCCTTTCGACGACACCGCGGGCCCGCCACTGTAGGCCGCGCCGGGAACGGCTGCGGGGGCGGGGGCGGTCGAAAAAATGCCCCTACCGTCGTGCCGGCACGATCTGCTACCGTTGTCATACGTGCGCTTCACCACATGCAGTTGTTGCGTGTCACGCAACGATGGGGTGAGCGCCGTGATGCGCCGGGTGTCGGCTCAGACCGGATGCCGACACTAGAGGAGGCGCCGGTTCTTGCGAGCCCGTGTGCTGGCACGGTCCTGCAGCCGCCGGGGTCCCGGTGCGTGGCACCTCGATGCAACTGAGGAGAAACGATGTACAGACATCTGTCCTGGCCCAGATCTGTGGTACTGCTGGTCGTGCTGGTGCTCGCGCTGGCCGCATGCGGTGGCAGCGACGAAAGCGCAGGCGGCGACTCCGGGGCGTCAGAGGCCGGTGGCTCGGAGGCCGGTGGCTCGGAGGCCGCCGGTGGCGGAGGCGAAGGACTGGCGCAGTACGACCTGTCCGGCGTCGACGTCGCGGTCGGATCGAAGGACTTCACCGAGCAGCTCGTGCTCGGCCAGATCATGGTGCAGGCCTTCGAGGCCACCGGCGCCAACGTCGAGGACCGGGTGAACCTGGGCGGCACCAACGTCGCGCGCGCGGCGCTGGAGTCGGGCGAGATCGACGTGTACATGGAGTACAACGGCACCGGGTGGACGGTCCACCTGGGCAACGAGGACCCGCCGAGCGACCCGGAGCAGCTGACCGAGATGGTCCGCGAAGAGGACCTCGAGGAGAACGACATCCACTGGCTGTCGCGGTCACCGTTCAACGACACCTACGGGTTCGCGTCGAGTCCCGAGCTGACCGAGGAGCACGGCGGTCCGTTCACTCTCGAGCAGATGGCCACCTACCTCGAGGAGAACCCCGACACCACCGTCTGTTTGGAGTCGGAGTTCCCCGAGCGCCCCGACGGGCTGGTGCTGTTCGAGGAGGAGTACGACTACGAGGTTCCGGGGAGTCAGATCGAGATCCTCGACACCGGTCTCATCTACACCGAAACCGCGCAGAACAACTGCGACTTCGGTGAGGTCTTCACCACTGACGGCCGCATCCCGGCACTCGACCTGAGCGTCGTCGAGGACCCCGGCGTGTTCATCCTCTACAACGTGTCGCTGAACGTCCGCGACGAGACCTATCAGGAGAACCCCGAGGCGTTCGACGCCATCGCCGAGATGCTCCTGTCGCCGTTGGACAACGAGACGATGCAGGAGCTCAACCGACGGGTCGACGGCGAGGGTGAGGACCCCGACGACGTCGCGCGCGAGTACCTGATCAACCAGGGCCTGATCGAGGGGTAGCGCAATCTCCCGGTCCTGAGGGGCCTTGAACGGCCCCTCAGGATCGGTTGTACTGAACGTACTCCAAAGGGAGGCCGTCGCGTGGACGGACTGGTCAGCTTCTTCGAGTACATCGTCGATCAGATCGACGACATCATCGAACTGGGGATCGAGCACGCGATCTACATCCTGTCGGTCATCGTCTGCGGCGGCATCGTCTCGATCGGCCTGGGGATCTGGACCCGCAACCAACCGATCGCCCGCGAGGTCGCGCTCGCGGTGGCCAGCGTGTTCCTGACATTGCCGTCGCTCGCCCTGTTCGTGCTCTTCATCCCCATCTTCGGGCTGGGCTTCTGGCCGCCATTCGTCGCCCTGTTCATGTACTCGCTCCTGCCGATCCTGCGCAACACGGTGACCGGACTCGCGGAGGTCAACCCGGCCGTGATGGAGTCGGCCAAGGGCATGGGGCTGAGCTCACGTCAGGTCCTGTGGCAGGTGCAGATGCCGTTGGCCTGGCCCGTCATCCTGACCGGCATCCGGGTCTCGGCGCTGCTGACGGCGGGCATCGCGGCAATCGCAACGCTGGTCGCCGGCGGTGGGCTGGGCGACTTCATCAAGGAGGGCCTGACACGTCTCGGCCTGCCCAACGGCGTCGAGGCGATCTGGACGGGCACCGTGTTCATCGTGCTACTCGCGCTGCTGTTCGACGCCGCGTTCGTCCTGCTGCGCCGGCTGACCACCCCGGCCGGGATCCGCTGAAGGGACTGCAGATGACCGACGCACTGATCCACCTCGAGAACGTGTCGAAGACCTACCCGGGGACGTCCGTACCGGCGGTGGCCGAGCTCGACCTGCGCATCCCCAAGGGCGACGTGCTCGTGCTCGTCGGTCCGTCGGGCTGCGGCAAGAGCACGACGCTGCGGCTGATCAACCGGATGATCGAGCCCACGGGCGGGCGGATCATCTTCGACGGCGAGGACGTCACGGAGGTCAACGCCGACAACCTGCGGCGGCGCATGGGTTACGTGATCCAGCAGATCGGCCTTTTCCCCCACCGCACGATCGCGGAGAACATCTCCACCGTCCCGAACCTGCTGGGCTGGAAGTCCGACCGCATCTCGTCACGCATCGACGAGCTGCTGGACATGGTGGGCATGGATCCGTCGATCTACCGCAACCGGTACCCAAAGGAGCTGTCGGGCGGGCAGGCGCAGCGGGTCGGTGTCGCGCGGGCACTGAGCGCCGACCCCGAGGTCATGCTCATGGACGAGCCGTTCGGCGCCATCGATCCCATCACCCGCGACCGGCTGCAGAACGAGTTCCTGCGCCTCCAGGAGGAGCTGCAGAAGACCATCGTCTTCGTGACCCACGACATCGACGAAGCGATCAAGATGGGCGACCGCATCGCCATCCTGCGCCAGCAGTCCCAGATCGCCCAGTACGACACACCGGAGGCGATCCTCGCGCAACCCGCGAACGACTTCGTGTCGGACTTCCTGGGCAAGGGCGCGATCATCAAGGGCCTGAACCTCAAGCGGATGAGCGACATCGAGCCCGACCGGATCCCGGCCGTCCGCCAGGACGCGTCACCCGACGAGGCGCGGCGCGCGCTCGACGAGTCGTCCGACGGCCGGATCCTCGTGCTCGACGAGCAGGACCGCCCGCTGCGCTGGATCGACCGGAGCGCCGTCGAGGGCGACCAGCCGCTCGCGAACTCCGGGTATGAAGTCACGGCCGTCGTCGAACCCGACGACACGCTGCGCGACTCGCTCGAGCTCATGCTGCAGTCGACCGCCAGCTCGGCGTGCTGCATCGACGACGACGGGCGGTACCGGGGCGTCGTCCGGATCGAAGATCTCACCAGATTCCTCGCCGCCATGCAGCAGGCGGAGCGCGAACGCCGCGCCGAGTCGGACTACGAACCCGAACAGGTGACGTTGTCGTGAGCACCGCGACCGACACGAAGGCGGCCCCCGAGGAAACCGCGTCAGAGGAGATCGCGCCCCGCGCCGAGGAGCAGGAAGTCGTCCCGGCGATCGATGAGAACCTGCAGGCACGCATTGGTCTCATGATCACACCCGCGTTCTTCCTGCTGCTGCTGATCGGCCTCGTCTACGCGTGGACGACGACCGAGTTCGACCCGACGACCGCGCGGATCCTCGGCTTCGAAGGTCTGGTCGACAAGTTCGGCGAGCACCTGTTCATCACCTTCTGGTCGACCGTGTTCGTGGTGGGGATCGCGATCCCCCTCGGCATCGCGCTCACCCGCCCACGCCTGCGGGGGATCGCACCTTTGGTCGTCACGTTCGCCAGCTCCGGTCAGGCGATTCCCGCCTACGGGCTGATCGTCCTGTTCCTGGTGCTCCTCGGGCAGGGAACGCGCACAGCCATCGCCGCGTTGACGGTCTTTGCGCTCATCCCGGTCCTGCGCAACACGATGGTCGGACTCGACCAGGTCGACAAGCCGACGATCGAGGCCGCGCGTGGCATGGGGCTGTCTAAGTGGCAGGTGCTGCGCCAGATCGAGCTCCCGCTCGCCGTGCCGGTCATCCTGGCAGGCGTGCGGACGGCACTGATCATCAACGTCGGCATGGCCGCCCTGGTGTTCCTGATCGGCGGCGGCGCGCTGGGCGAGACCATCAACTCGGCGCTGAAGCTGAACCGCCCAGTTGCGGTGTTCATCGGGGGCGCGTTGGTCGCCCTGCTGGCGCTGGCCATCGACTTCATCGCCGCGCTCGCCGAGCGGTACCTGCGCCCGAAGGGCATCTGAGCAGGCTCGCCATAGCGCCCCCACCCGTCGGTGGGGGCGCTATGCTGCGTCGGGGCGCGGCGCATCGATCCGGAGGGACAACTACAAGGTGCATCTGCGACGCGCGCGCCCAGGTAGCATTCTTCTCCTGAGCCTGCTGATGGCGCTGGTGGCCGCGTGCACCGGTGGGGGGCAGGACCCGGGCGACGCCACCGCCAGCGCGTCACCAAGCGCGACCACCGACGTCGCCGCAGGTGGCACGGATCTCGACGGTGCCGACATCACCGTGGGTTCCAAGGACTACGACGAGCAGCTGGTGCTCAGCAACATCTCCACGATCGTCTTGGAGGCTGCCGGCGTCAACGTGATCGATCGGCTCGACCTGGGCGGCACCGAGGCGGTGCGCAGCGCCCTGACCGGAGGCCAGATCGACCACTACTGGGAGTACACCGGCATCGGCTGGTTCATGCACCTCGGCAAGGAGCGCCCGCCGCCGGACCCGCAGGAGCAGTGGGAGCAGGTACGCGACGGTGAGCTGGCCAACGGTGTCGTGTGGTTGACGCCCGCGCCGTTCAACAACACCTACGGCATCGCGTTCCCACGCAAGGCGGCCCGCAGGCTCGGCCGGCCGGAGACGCTCAGCGACCTCGGCGAGCTCGTCGAGGACGAGTCGGATACGGCCACATTGTGCGTCGAGCGCGAGTTCCAGTCGCGGCGGGACGGGTTGCCGGGCATGGAGGAGGCGTATGGGTTCGAGTTGCCCGAGGACAACGTGACGACGCTCGATCTGGGTGTCGTCTACTCCGCCCTGAGCGACCGCGATCCGTGCAACTTCGGTGAGGTGTTCACCACCGACGGGCGCATCGCCGCGCTGGACCTGGAGGTCCTCGAGGACGACCTCGGCTTCTTCCCGGTCTACAACGCGACGCCGGTGTTCACCATCGATGTCTACCGCCAGTACGGCCGGGCGCTCGAGGACCTGTTCGAGCCGGTCGCCGAGGCCCTCACCCAGGAGACGATGATCGAGCTGAACAAGCGCCTGTCATCCGATGGCGAGCTGCCCGAGGACGTCGCGCGCTCGTTCCTGACCGACAACGACCTCCTCCCCGAGTAGCGGCTCGGCGTCGGGCACGACCCGGCACCGGCACCCACACGGATCGGCGTAGCCATGACCACATCGATTAGCTGGGTAGCACGCGCCGAGGCCGTCGCCCCCGAGGTCCGGCCGTTCATCGACGGCGCGCACCGCGACCCCCGCAGTGACAAGGTGTTCGTCGACACCGGGCCCCGTGACGGCAGCCCGCTGGTGGAGGTACCCAACGGCGACGCCACCGACATCGACGCCGCGGTCGCCGCCGCACGGACGGCGTTCGACGACGGCCGCTGGTCGCACCGTTCGCCACGGTCACGCAGGCGCGTCCTGCTGGCGTTCGCCGACGCGATCGAGGCGCACCGCGACGAGCTCGCACTGCTCGAGTCGCTCGACGTGGGCAAGCCGATCGGCGACGCGCTGCGGGCCGACGTGCCCGGCTGCGCCAACACCATCCGCTGGTACGCCGAGGCGATCGACAAGATGTACGACGAGGTCGCGCCGACCGGTCCCGACGCCGTCGCGCTGGTGCGCCGCGAACCGGTGGGCGTCGTCGGCGCGGTGATCCCGTGGAACTACCCGTTGATCCTCGCCGCGTGGAAGATCGGTCCGGCGTTGGCGGCGGGGAACACGTGCGTGCTCAAGCCGGCCGAGCAGTCGCCGTTGTCCGCCCTGCTGCTCGGCAGCTTGGCCGTCGAGGCCGGGCTGCCCGACGGCGTGCTCAACGTCGTGCCCGGCGACGGACCGTCGGCTGGCGAGCCGCTGGGACGCCACCGGAAGGTCGACGCGGTGACCTTCACCGGCTCGACCGAGGTCGGCCGGCGGTTCCTGATGTATGCGGCCGAGTCCAACCTCAAGGAGGTCGCGCTAGAGCTCGGTGGCAAGAGCCCGCAGGTCGTCTTCGCCGACTGTTCCGATCTCGACGCCGCCGCGAAGGCGATCGCGTGGGGCATCTTCTACAACGCCGGCCAGACCTGTCATGCCGGGTCGCGGCTGGTGGTGGAGGCCTCGATCGAGGATGAGCTGCTGGAGGGCGTCGCCCGGACGGCTGCCATGCTGCAGCCGGGCGATCCCCTTGACCCCGGCACGAAGATGGGCGCGATCGTCAGCGCCGAGCAGCATGCGCGTGTCAGCCGGTACCTCGATCTGGGACGCCAGGAGGCCGACGTTCGGGTGGGTGGCGCGGCCGCGCACCCCGTCGATGGCGGCTTCTACATCGAGCCCACGGTATTCGTCGGCGTCGACAACCGGATGCAGATCGCCCGCGACGAGATCTTCGGCCCGGTGCTCACGGTGCACCGGTTCGACGGCCACCCGGATCGGGCGGTCGCGCTGGGCAACGACACGGACTATGGCCTGGCGGCGGCCGTCTGGACGTCCGACGTCACCCGCGCCCACCGTGTGGCGCGCGAACTGCGCGTGGGCACCGTCTGGGTCAACACCTTCGACATCGCCGATCTGTCCACGCCGTTCGGCGGCTACAAGGCCTCCGGCTTCGGCGGCCGTGACCGGTCGCTGCACGCCTTCGAACATCTCACCCAGCTCAAGACCACCTGGATCAACGTCGGCCGTTAGGGTCTGCCTCCCGGGTGCCAACGCGGGACGCGAGTTGTCGCCGCGGCCGGCCGGTGTCACGAGGCTTCGGTGGACGAAAAACCGGCTCCTCAAGTGATGCGTGCAGCAGCGACCGCGAGCCTCAGGCTAGTCTCAGCCGGGTGCAGCGGAGGGCCTGCCGACCATCCACCCGCTCGTCGCTGGTGCCCGCGCGCAGCCTGGATATGCCGATGATGTCTCGACGCCTGAGGAAGCGCATTGCGGATCGTCCGGATCACCGTCGACCGGTGCGAGCTGCCGCTCGACCCGCCGTTCGTCGCGAGCTGGGATCCGGTGCCGCGCACCGTGGCGCCGGCGACCGTGGTGCGCGTCGAGACTGACGACGGCGCGATCGGCGTCGGCGGCGGCGACACCCTCCACGGTGTCGAGTCGTACCTGCCGCTGCTGATCGGTGCTGACCCGCGGCGCATCGAGGCCCAGGTCCGGGTGCTCGAGACCATCGATCTCCTCGCCGGTCGCCCGTGGCCGCTCGAGGTCGCGCTGTGGGATCTGATGGGCCAGGTCTACGGCCAGCCGGTGTGGCACTTGTTCGGCGGCGTCAGCGACCGCCTCGCCGCGTACGCGTCACTCGGTGCGCGCCGGGACGCCGAAGCGATGGTCGAGACGGTGTGCGCGGTGCACGACGATGGCTTCGCCGCCTGCAAGCTGCGCCTCGACGCCCACCGGCTGGACAACACGATCGCGACCGCGCAGGCGGTGCGCGCGGCGGTCGGCCCCGGGTTGGCGCTGATGGTGGACCTCAACCAGGCATGGCGCATGGCTGGCGACACCACCTCGTCGATCGACGTCGCCGTGGCGCGCAGGATCGCCGACGCCCTCGCCGAGCTCGACGTCACATGGCTGGAGGAGCCTCTGGCAGCGGGTGACCACACAGGACTGGCCGCGCTGCGCGCCGCCGGCAGCGTGCGCATCGCCGGCGGCGAACTGACCCGGACGTTCGACGAGCTGCTCGACGCCGTCGTGACCGACCGGTACGACGTGCACCAACCCGACGTGGTGCTGTCGGGCATGTGGCGTGGCCGCACGATCGCCGAGCTGGCGCTGCGGCGCGGCCGCTGGTACACACCGCACACGTGGACCGACGGCATCGGTCTCCTTGCGAACCTGCACGTCTGCGCAGGCGTCGGCGGCGGCCCGTACCTCGAGTACCCGTACGATCCCGACGGCTGGACGCCGAACCGGCGCGACTTCCTGCTGCGCGCACCGGTCGAGGTCACCGACGGTCTCCTCGTCGTCGGCGAGCAGCCGGGGCTGGGCATCGCCATCGACGAGGATGCGGTGACCCGGACGCGCATCGAACGGATCGTCGCCAGCGGGCGTGGCGTGGAGCGTCGGTCGTGAGGATGCGCGCAGCGGTGTGCGCGGCGGTCGATGGGCCGCTGCAGATCCGCGAGGTCGGGCTGCGGCCTCCTGGACCCGGCGAGGTCCTGGTGCGCATCACCGCGACCGGGGTCTGCGCGAGCGACGTCCACATCGTCGATGGCAGCCTGCCCAAGCCCATGCCGATCGTGCCGGGCCACGAGGCGGCGGGGCGGGTCGCCGGCCTCGGGACGGACGTGGACGACCTGGCGATCGACGACCCGGTGGTGCTGACGATCCTGCCGTGGTGCGGGACCTGTGCCGCCTGCACCGGCGGCAGGCGGCGCGCCTGCGAGTGGGCGGCATCGCTGGCGGCCACGGGCACCCTGGACGGCACCGCCACCGCCCTGTCGATCGACGGCGCGCCGCTGCACCACTTCAACGGGGTGTCGTCGTGGGCCGAGTACGCGGTCGTGCCGCGCACCGGTGCGATCCGCATCACGCCGGCGCTGCCACCGGCGCAGGCAGCGTTGCTCGGCTGCGCGGTCGCCACCGGCTTCGGCGCGGTCCGCAACGCGGCCGGCGTGGGGGCCGGACAGTCGGTCGCGGTGATCGGCTGCGGCGGGGTGGGGCTCAACGTCGTGCAGGCCGCAGCGCTGGCCGGCGCCGATCCGTTGATCGCCGTTGACCGCAACCCTCGCGCGCTCGCGGTCGCGCGCACCGTGGGCGCCACGGCCACGGTACTCGCCGACGACCATCCCGTCGACGTCGCGATCCGCACGATCGCGCCGCTGGGGGTCGATCACTGCTTCGAGGTGCTGGGACGTCCCGCGACGGTGGAGGCGGCGTGGCGGGCGACCGCGGCAAGCGGCCAGACGACGGTGATCGGGCTGCTCCCCGCATCGTCGAGCATCACGCTGGACGCGTTCGACCTGATCGCTGAGAAGCGGTTGGTCGGGACCTACCTGGGTGGCATCACGCCCGAGCGGGACCTTTCGGCGCTGGCCGACGCGGCGACGGCAGGAACGATCTCGCTCGCGCCGCTGATCGAGGAGATCACGCTCGACGACCTGCCGCTGGCGGTGGAGCGGCTCCGAGCCGGTACGGTCACCGCCCGTCAGGTCGTGCTGCTGGAGTAGGAGGTCGCCGCGAACCGCGGAGGTCAGCTGGTGTGGATCGGCTCCGCGATCAGCCCCGGTGCGTCGAACGCGAGGTCGGCGAGGTGGTTCGCGCAGCACCGGTGGCCGTCAAGTTGCCCCGGTTGCGCCGCTTCGACCGGCTCGCGCAGCATGTGGACACGCGCGGTGGGGTCGGCGGTGGCCAGGTCGACCACGTCGACGTGCTCGACGGCGATCGCGACGCTGCGACGGCAGCACGCGAACACCGGTGCACCGTCACGCCATGCGTCCTCGAACTGGCCGAGCAGCACGGCACGTGCACCAGCTCCGGTCACGGTCATCGCTGCGGCAGGATCTACGGCGTTCATGTGGCAATGCTATCGGCAGATCACGGCAGTGCCCACCCTCGTATCCGCGATGGTCCTCTCAGGCGCCGAGTTCCCGCGACCGCAGCGTCGCGGCCTCGATCGCATTGATGAACGCAGCGCGGACACGCTCCTGTTCGAGCACACGGATCGCGGCGATGGTGGTGCCACCGGGCGACGTGACCGACTCGCGCAGCTCGACCGGGTGACGACCGGAGTCGCGCAGCATCCGGGCGCTGCCAACCATGGTCTGCGCGATCAGCTCGGTGGCGACGTCGCGTGGGATGCCCAGCAGAATGCCGGCCTCGATCATGGTCTCGGCGAGAAGGAAGACGTACGCGGGACCGGAGCCCGATAGGCCGGTCACCGCATCCAGCTGCTCCTCCGCCAACTCGAGCACCTTGCCCACATGCCCGAGGATCGTCCGGGCAACCTCGACGTCGGCGGGGCCGGCGTGGGCGCCCGCCGCCAGCACACTCATCGCCTCGTCGACCTGAACGGGCACGTTCGACATCACCCGCACGACGGGGATGTCTTCGAGCAGTGCGGCCTCGATCGTTGCCGTGGACACGCCGGCGGCGACCGAGATCACCGTCTGGCCGCGGTGCAGCTTCGGCGCGATCTCGGCCAGCAGGCTGGCGATGCTCTGCGGCTTGACGGCGATCAGCACGACATCGGCGGCGGCCGCGGCCTCCGCCGAGTTGGTGTGGACGATGACGTCGTGGCGCTCGCCGACCAGGTCGGCGCGACGCTGGCTGCGCGTCGTGCACACGATCTGGTCGGCGGTCCAGGCGCCCGACCGCAGCAGACCCGACAGCAGGGCCTCACCCATGCGGCCGGCGCCGACGATCGCGAGTCGTAGAGGGCCGGTGTGATCAGTCATCTCGGCTGCGAGCCTAGCTCATCGGGCCGGTGCCGCCGTCGTTGCGAACCAGGAGCCTGCGCTCACGAGCCGGCGAGCGCCCGGAGGAAGAAGACCATGTTGGCCGGCCGCTCGGCGATGCGGCGCATGAAGTACGGGTACCACTCGTCGCCGAACGGGATGTAGATCCGCATCCGCCAGCCGCCGGCGACCAGCTTGTCCTGCAACGTGGTCCGCACGCCGTAGAGCATCTGGAACTCGAAGTCGTCGAGCGACCGGCCCAAACGGATGGCGGTCCGCTTGGCCCGATCGATCAGCTTGTCGTCGTGCGTCGCAATCCTCGGGTAATGCCCGTGGGCCAGCAGCCAGTCCATGCTGCGTTCGAAGCTCGCGTCGACGTCGCTGGCGTCCTGGTAGGCGATCGACGGCGGCACGTCGTAGGCGCCCTTGATCAGGCGCAGGCTCGCGCCCGTGGCGGTGAGGCGCTCGACGTCGGCGTGGGTGCGGTGCAGGTAGGACTGGAGCGCGCACCCCACGTTGTCGTGTCCGGCCTCGCGGAGCCGCTCGCACAGGGCGACGGTCGCCTCGGTGACGTCTGTGCCCTCCATGTCGAGGTTGACGTGCCCATCGAACCGCTGTGCCTCCGTGGCGATCTCGCCGATCAGCTCGAATGCCAGGTCGGGATCGAAGCTGAGCCCCATCTGCGTCGGCTTGACCGACAGCCCCGACGGCAGCGACTCGTCGTTGATCCGTTGGCATGCGGTGAGGATCGCCTTCTGGGCACTGCGGGCGTCGTCGGGTCCGGTGACGGCCTCACCGAGGAAGTCCAACGTCGCGGTGCAGCCGCGGGCGGCCACTTCGCGCACCGCGGCGATGCCGTCGTCGAGCGTCTCCCCGGCGATGAACTTCATCGCGATCCTGCGCGTGAGCGTGCGGCTCGTCACCTGGCGTTCGAGCGCGTCGCTCTCACTGGCGGCGATCAGTGCTCGACGCAGCACGCTCATCGTGCCGCCTCCTGGTCCGACTCGATCGTGGCGCCGAGCACCAGCTCGGCCTCGTGGGTGCCCCGGACGCAGTGCTCGGGAAAGACCTCGAACTCGGGATCGTCGGGTTCGTGCGTGTCCGCCGTGAAGAACATGCGCTCGCCGTCGGCCAGCGCCCGCTCGACCTCGTCGCGGATCGCGGGCAGCGCGTCCAGACATCGTTCGCTGGCGAGGTTGCCCTCCCGAAGGAATCCGTTCTGCACGTCGACGACGATGAGTGCGCTGGCCATGAGCTGTTGTCCTTGTCCGCCGGCTCTTGCCTGCCCGTAAGGCTTGCCCCGACCACGCCAGTTCACGCACGGGTCCCACCGTGCGCGATGATGGCGCCTGACACTTCGGGGTGGTCGACGGAAGACGGCCTATGATCGACCTCCGTCGACCACCCCGACGTGCGCGATGGCGTGGGCGGGTTGGGCCGACGTCGCGCAGGTGGACAGACGGGTCAGGTGATTGGGTTGCGGGGTTGACCGGTGCTCGCGCGCCACGTCTGCTCGCGCTCGATGTAGCTGGCGAACCCGAGCCGCAGGGCCTCGTCGAACGTCTCGTCGGCGACCGCCAGCAGCTGGCCGAGCATGCGGTCGAGCTCGGAGAGCGTCACCGCGGCGAGCGGCAGGACGCCGACCAGCAGCACATCGCCGTCGGGATGCAACGCGAACCGCAGGGTGTAGCTGCGAAGGTTGCGGCGCAGTAGCAGGCCGTAGACGCCGGCGCGGTCCTCGTCGGGCGCACGCATGAAGAAGGACTGCGCGATCAGCGTGTGGTCCCCCACGGAGATCGTCACCCCGACCGTCCGCTTGTGCTCGCCCGAGAGCATGACGTTCCAGCGGTCGTTCTCGCGTTCGCCCGGCACGTCCTGGTCGGCGACCCACTGATCGACGATTGCGCGGGCGGCAGCGGGGTCAGGCACCTCGACGACCCCGCGCGGCCGTCGGCTGCCGCGTCAGCACCGAGCGGTAGATCTCCAGGGTCCGACGCGTCGTCTCGCCCCAGCTGAGCTGGCGGGCGCAGCGGACAGCCGCGGCGGACGCCTGCTGGCGTACGTCCGCGTCGACGAGGTAGGGCAGCACAGTTCGCGCGTACGCAGCCGGCTCGTACGACCCGACGACGGCGCCGCCACCGCCGCGCAGCATGTCGCCGAGCCCGCCGACGTCGGCGCCCACCACCGGCGTGCCGCACGCCTGCGCCTCGAGGGCCACGAGACCGAAGCTCTCGGACCGGCTGGGCATGAGCAGTGCGTCGGCGGCGCGGTAGATGGGCGCCAGCTCGTGGTGGGAGCGCGGCGCGAGCAGCGCGACGCGGTCCGCCACTCCCAGGTGGTCGGCGAGTCGCCGCAACGCCGCCGGGTCGACGGTACCGTGACCGTTGCCACTGGCGCCACCGACGATGAGCAGCCGGGTGGGGACCCCATCGTCGGGCAGGTACGTGTCGAGCGCGGCGAGCGTGCGGATCGCCAGATCGGGCCCCTTCAGCGGCTGGAGCCGGCCGACGAACAGCAGCAGGCGACCGCCGCCGAGTTCCTGTCGGGTCGCGATCCGGTCGCCGGCGGGCCGGAACACGTTGACGTCGACGCCCGGTGGTACGACATGGACCTGGGAGCATCTGGCCCGGTACTCCTGTCGGAGCAGGAAAGCCTCGCGCGGGGTGGCCGCCAACACGGCATCGGCGGCGGCGACGACGCGACGTTCGGCAGCCAGGCGCAGCGTCGGCTCCGACGGCTCGCCTGCCGACCGACCGTTGTCCTTGGCCTGCGCCAACGTGTGGAACCGCTGCACCAACGGCAGGTCCCGACGCTGGCGCAGCTTGCGGCCGACCCACCCGCTCATCCAGTAGTGCCCGTGCAGCAACTGCGCCGCCTCCATCGCCGGGTGGCTGGCGACGGCCAGGTAGAACGCGCAGAGATGGGACGCGAGATCGTCCTTGCGCAGGGTCGGCGGGCCCGCCTCGATGTGGTGGACCTGCACCCCGTCTCGCAGTGTGACGGTCGGCGGCAGGTCGGCGCCGGCGGCGCGGGTGAAGACGTGGACGGCGATGCCGTGGGCGCACAGGTGGCTGGCGAGTGCCGAGACGAAGACGTTGAGCCCCCCGCCGTCGCCGATGCCGGGCTGCGCGAGCGGTGAGGTGTGGACGCTGAGCAGTGCGACGGAGTCGGGCAGCGGACCCGCCCGGTCGGAGGGGCGCGTGTCGGCGACGTCGACTCCTCCATCGGCTTCACGCTGCATGTCCGTCTCCTTGCTCGCCACCGTCGCCCACCCGGGAAGGGACGGCCCGCCACGATGGTAGCCACGGTCCATCGACATGGAGTCAGCGGTAGGTCGCTCGGACTGACAGGAACCCGGAGTGACCCCCCAACCGGCACGACGATGCTCCGGCGGCGTTGCCACCGGAGCATCGGGTGGGAGTTCGCGACCGCTGCGTCAGGCAGCGGCGCCTCGACGGTCACGACTGCTGCAGCGCAGCGATCAGCTCGGCCTTGTTCATGTCGGAACGACCGTCGATGTCGCGGGCGCGTGCAAGGCTGCGCAGCTCGTCAACGGTCATCGAGGCGTAGTCGGGCTCGGTGCGCGAGCCCACCCCGTCGGCGGCCTGATCGACGGCGTCGGCGGCGGCGTCACCGGCACGGCGGACGCTGGTGCCGGCCGCCTTCACCTGGCTGCGCGCGACCCGGGCGCGGTCGGTCGCGGTCTGCGTGGCGCGGCTCCCCTGCAGCGAGGCCACCAACTGCCGGCCGCGGCCGGCCAACGACTCGAACTGCTGCTCGACCTCGTCGCCGATGTCACGCAGCGACGACGAGACCTCCGCCGGCGCCGGCAACTTCAGTGTCCGCAGGCTGCCACGGAGCTCGTTCGCCTTCGCGCCGAGCTGCCGGACGTACGAGACGGCGGCCTCGGTGGCACCGATCGTGGCGTACCCACCGTCGCGCAGCAGGCCGACGGTCGACCGACTGGCGGCACGTGCGTTGTCGGTGACGGTCCGGGTGAGCTGTTCGGGGGTCTGGGTGGTCATTGCTGCTCCTTGGTGTCCTGGGATTCGGTTGGGACAGGGATGTGCGGTGGCGCGTCGCCTGCGACGAACGCGTGGTAGATCTCGAGCAGAGCGCGCTTCTGGCTTCCGGTGAGCTCGGAGGCCGCACGGATGTGCTCGTCGAGGCCGGCAGGGCGCTCCTCGAGCATGCCGGCCTGTACGTAGAGCGACTCGGCGCTGATCCGCAGCGCGTCCGCGACCCGCTGCAGGATGTCCGCCGACGGCCTGCGCAGCCCCCGTTCGATCTGGGACAGGTACGGGTTGGAGATGCCGGCCCGCGACGCGAGCGCGCGCAACGACAGCTGCGCGGCGGTGCGTTGCTCTCGGATGAACCCGCCAAGATCGCGCACGCGTGACGCCGCCGTCTCTGCGGCGTTTGGCGTGTTGCGGTCGGAGGGCATCACAGAGGACTCACTCGTTGTGTTAGCTGCTAGCTAGCATATACACTTGCAAGCACTCGTACAACCACTGCTAGCGCAATGGACACTCAGGTCAGACCGGCGAGCGCCCGTTCGAGCTCGTCGGTGACCTCCACCGCCCCGTGCCGCACGCCACCACCGAGCACCTCGGGGCATCGCAGCCCGTGCGCGCCGCGCAGACCGAACCGCTCGATGATCGCGACGGCCACGGGACCCACAGCGCGTGCTGCGCCATCGCTGACCTTGATGGCAATGCCCAACGGCCCCACGGGGGGCAACACCACGCAGGCGAGCGTGCCCTCGGCACCCCGCTTGGCCACGATCGTCGGCTCGGCCTGCATCAACTCGGTGTCGACGATCTGATGGCCGCCGACCAGCGCAGGATGCGTCCGCATCGCGGTCGCCACGGCGCTCGCCTCGGCGTCGGCATCCGCCAGCGCCACGAACGCCCGTGCCAGTGCGTGCAGCGGCAGCCTCCAGGCGGGCGCACCGCACCCGTCGACACCCGGCCCCTGCGGATGGACCTCGCTCGCCGCGCGGAGCCGGGCCAACACCGCCTGCTGGACCGGATGCTCCGGGTGCAGGTAGTCGTCCAACGGCGCGCCGACGCCGACGGCCGCGAGCAGGAACCCCGCGTGCTTGCCCGAGCAGTTGTGCGCCAACCGCGTCGCCGCAGGTCGCTGCCGCAGCGCCGCAGCATCGGTCGGCAGCGCCGGTGGACAGCGCAGCGCGCCGGCCGTGAGGCCCGCGCGGTCGAGCAGGCCCACAACCGCCACCTGATGTGCGTGGGTGCCGACGTGGGATGCCGCCATGATCGCGAGCTCGTCGGTCGGTGGACGCGCGCCTGCCATCTCCAGCACCGCGGCTGCCTGGAACGGCTTGAGCGCGGAGCGGGGATAGGTCACGACCGTCGGATCGCCATGCGCTGCAACGATGTCACCGTCGCCGCCCACGACGACGACATGGCCGCTGTGCAGGGCGTCGATCGCGCCGTCGCGGACGACGCGCACCAGCGGAGCGCCTGGGGTCAGGGGCTGTCCATCAGCAACGGCACCTCGTCGATGGCCGCCCGACCGTCGCGGTACCGCTGTACCAGCGCGGCCTGCAGGCGGTCGAGGTGGCCGAGCAGCACGGCACGACGGTCCGACAGCACGCGCTCCCGGCGGCGGAGCAGCTCGGTGTGCGCGGCGAGCGCGGCGTCGTCGAGGTCCGGCAGCTGGGCCGTGCCGACATCGTCGAGGGCGTCGAGGTGGTC
Source organism: Actinomycetota bacterium (assembly GCA_019347695.1). Classification (GTDB taxonomy): domain Bacteria; phylum Actinomycetota; class Nitriliruptoria; order Euzebyales; family JAHELV01; genus JAHELV01. Next base: position 68,194 of record JAHWKT010000003.1, read on the forward strand.
GGCCGCCACGCGAGGCTGGTAGAGGCCGACCGCGCGCAGCGACGGAGCCCCCGAGACCGTGCCGGTCAACGTGCGCGCTACCCGGGTGACCAGCGTCTCCGACGGTGCTCCCCCACGGCGCGCCAGCTCGTCGTCGGCGAGATCCAGGTGTCCCTGGATCATCCGCCGCGTATAGCTGAGCCGGCGCTCCTCGGCGCGGCACTCGTCGCGCATCGCTCGGATCCGCGCCGTGTCGGCGTGGTCGAGCTCGTCGAGGTAGTCGGCGGCGGTGACGCGCGCCAGCGTGGAGTCGCTACCTGAGGACATTTGCGTGTCCTACCGCTTCGCTACCTGAGGACGCGGGCAGTGTAAC
>JAHWKT010000003.1:68645-70140 GCA_019347695.1 Actinomycetota bacterium
TGAGGACATTTGCGTGTCCTACCGCTTCGCTACCTGAGGACGCGGGCAGTGTAACGGGTCACGGTCGGCACAGTGCGGCAACCAACGGGGTCGGGTTGACCGGCGCACCGCCGCCGGGGTGGTACTGGAAGTGCAGATGCGGTGGCGTGGATCGGGCGTTGCCGGTGTTGCCGACCGCACCCACCACCTCGCCCGCCGCGACCCGCTGCCCACTCACGACCACGCGTTGCGACAGGTGGGCGTAGTAGTAGGCGGCACCGCTGGCGCCGGCGAGGTGCACCGAGATGCCACCCAGCGAGTTGTCGCTCGTCCGGATGGTGCCGGCCTCGAGCGCGTACAGCGGCGTCCCGTGTGCAGCGAACATGTCGACGCCCTGGTGACGACGACCACCCGAGCGCGGAGCGCCCCAGCTGTCGGAGAACGCGTTCGGCGCACCGATCGGGCACACCTTGCCATCGACGGACGGCAACGGTCCGCCGCCGGCGGGGCCGCCGCCGGCGATTTCCTGCAGCGCCAGCTGCTGGCGGCGTGCGCGCTCCCGCGCCCGCCGCCGCCGCTCGCGCTCGGCCGCCACCGTCTGCTCGACCGTCCGTAGCTGCGCATCGGCGGCCGACACCCGTGACCGGGCCTGCGCCAGGGCCTCGTTGAGGGCCGCCGACCGGTCCCGTCGGACGCGCAGCGCGTCGCGGACACCCGCCGAGACCACGCGGTAGTCCTTTTCGGCGGCGCGCACCCGACCGGCGGCGCGGTCGGCGCGGGCGACCTTCTCCGCGCCGCCGCGGGCGAGCTGGTCGATCAGCTCCAGCTGGTGCAGCGTCTCGCCGAGGTCCGACGCGATCACCGCCCGACCGAACGCATGCACCCGCAGCTCAGGGTGCTTGTAGAGCGCCGCCACCCGGTCGCGGACCTGGGCGTCGGCCTCGTTCACCAGGCGCTGAGCCCTGGCGACCTCACCCTCGGTGTCGGCTTCCTCGTTGGCCAGCCGTTCCAGGTGGGCCCGCGCCTCCTCGTACTCGGCGGCGGCCCGGTCGAGCCGCGCCGACGTCGCAGCCGCTGCCGCTCTGGCGCGCCGTACCTCGTCGCGGGACCGTTCGATCCGCGCATCGACCGCGCCAGCGACGCTGGCGGGCAGGAGCAGGGTGAGCACGGCGACGAGCGCGAGCCATGGACGAACAACACGCATACCCTGCTCTGCGTCGTCCGCAGACCCGCGACCTTGAGCACCGGCATGGATCTGAGACCGAGCACGATCACGACCACTGACGACGGGTGGACGTGGCTCGCCGCCGACCGGCGCGGTGCACAGCTACGCATGGCCATGTGGTCGATCGTGCTGTCAGTGCTGCTCATCGTGCTCGCGGCCGCAGCGACCCTGCCGCCGGTGGCGGTGGCCGTACCGCTGGTTGCGGGGGTACTCGGGGGCGGGCTGTGGCTGGCGACGATGCTGTGGAACCGCGCGCACAGCGCAGTCGCCGTCTCGGCGTTGGGCGTCGCC
>JAHWKT010000072.1 GCA_019347695.1 Actinomycetota bacterium
ATCCGGAGAAGCCCCCCGTACCTTTCTGGAAGCCGAGGCCCTGGACCAGGTCCTGGACGATCTGGGCGACTATGCGACGGTGCTCGCCGGCGGACCGAGCCTGATCCCGTTGCTTAACATGCGGCTGGCCGCACCCGCAAACCTGGTCGAAATCAATCGGATCACCGCAGTGGATCACGTCGACGTCGACGTCGACGGCGTGACCGTCGGCGCAGGTGCGCGACATGTGACGGTCGAGCGTCACGACGAGGCGTACGGTGCCGTACCATTGCTGCGGCAGGCGCTGCGGCTGGTCGCGCACCCGGTGATCCGCAACCGTGGCACCACGTGTGGCAGCATCGCCCACGCCGATCCCGCCGGTGAGATGACGGCGGTGCTGGCGCTGCTCGGCGGCACGGTCCGGGTCGCCAGCCATGGAACCGACTCCCGCGACATCACCGCTGACGAGTTCTTCGTCGCGCCGCTCGAGAGCTGTCTCGCGCCCGGCGAGCTGGTGACGTCGGCGTGGTTTCCCCGGCAGCCCGACACCTCGGGGAGCGCGTTCGTCGAGATCGCGCGGCGCCACGGCGACTACGCGTTGTGCGGGATCGGCGCCACCGTCACGCTCGCCGATGACGGGACGATCGAGCAGGCGCGCATCGGGGCGATCAGCATCCACCCGACGCCGCTGGTCGTCGACTGCACCGAGGCGCTGAGCGGCGCCGCCGCCGCCGCCGACGCGCTCGAGGCCGCCGCCGAGCTGGTCGATGCGGCCAGCGAACCGGAGGCGGACCTGCACGCCACGGTGACCTACCGGCGGCATCTGACCCGGGTGCTGACGGCGCGGGCACTGCGCGACGCCGCAGCGCACGCACGGCATCGGTCCGGCGGATCGCCGGAGGGGGAGGATCATGATGGCTGAGGCGACCGAACATGTGACGTTGCGGGTCAACGGCACCGCCCGCGAGCTCGATGTGCCGCCTCGGCGGCTGCTCAGCGACGCGCTCCGCCACGATCTGCGACTGACCGGCACCCACGTCGGATGTGAGCACGGCGTCTGCGGCTGCTGCACCGTGCTGCTCGACGGCGCACCGGTGCGCAGTTGCCTGATGTTCGCGATCAGCGCCGACGGCCACGAGATCACGACGGTCGAGGGGCTCACACCGGCCGACGGCAACGAGCTGCATCCGATCCAGCGGGCGTTCCAGGACTGTCACGGATTGCAGTGCGGGTTCTGCACCCCAGGGTTCATCATGACGGTCGCCGGCCTGCTGGCCGAGAACCCCGAGCCGGACCGCGACGAGATCGTCGAGGGCATCTCGGGCAACCTGTGCCGTTGCACCGGCTACCGCAACATCGTGGCGTCGGTGGAGCGCGCGGCCGAGTTGCTGCGCGATGGCGATGGGACGCCGGAGCCCCGCGCCGACGACGGCGGGATCGCGTCCCGACATCCATCGCCCCAGGGCACCGCGCCGACCCCGTACGACGCCGTCGGTGACGGTGTGCCCGCCGACACCGACGAAGCCGGTGGGAGGGGATCTGAATGACGACGAAGATGTTCGGCGAGGCGATCAGCCGTCGTGAGGACCCCCGGCTGCTCCGCGGTGACGGCCGGTACCTCGATGACCTTGGGCATGATGCCTACGCGGCGGCGTTCGTACGCAGCCCGCACGCCCACGCCCGGGTGAACGAGATCGATGTCAGTGGCGCGCTCGACGTCGACGGTCTCGTCGCGATCTACACCTACGACGATCTGCCGGGCCGGCTCGGCGATCCGTTGCCGCTGCTCATCCCGCATCCGTCGCTCACCGCGCCGCGGACCGGACACGCGCTGGCCGCGGAGGTGGTCCGGCACGTGGGTGAGCCCGTCGCGATGGTCGTCGCGACCGACCGCTACGTGGCGGAGGACGCGGCCGAGAAGATCATCGTGACCTACGATCCGCTCCCGGCCGTTGTCGGGGTGGCGGCAGCCGCGTCGGGTGACGAGGTCGTGCACGACGACATGGACGACAACGTCGCCGCCAACTTCGTGCAGGAGGTCGGCGACGTCGACGGGGCGCTTGCCGATGCGCCACACCGGCTCGACCTGCGGTGGGAGATCGAGCGGAGCGCGAGCATGCCGCTGGAGGGACGCGGTGTGTACGCGCGGTGGGACGCCGACGACGGGCGGCTGCGCGTCTACACGTCCACCCAGACGTCGACCAGCGTGCGAGCGGTCATCGCGGCGGTGTTCGACATTGCCGACGTGCATGTCGAGGTCATAGCGCCCGACGTCGGCGGCGGGTTCGGGGTCAAGATCATGCATCCCTGGCCCGAGGAGCTACTGGTGCCGTGGGCGGCCATGACGCTCGGGCGCGAGGTCAAGTGGACCGAGGATCGGCGCGAGCACTTCGTGGCAAGCGCACACGAGCGCGGCCAGATCCACGACGTGACGGTCGGGTACGACGACGATGGTCGCATCCTCGCGCTGGACGTGCGGTTCCTTCACGACAACGGTGCCTACACGCCCTACGGCCTCATCGTGCCGATCATCACGTCGACGCAGCTGCCCGGCCCGTACAAGCTGCCCAACTACCGGGTCGAGTTCACGAGCCTGTACACCAACACCGTCATCGTGACCCCCTATCGGGGCGCCGGGCGACCCCAGGCCGTGTTCTCGATGGAGCGCACCGTCGACGCGATCGCCGGTGACCTGGGACTCGACCGCACCGACGTGCGCGCCGTCAACTTCGTGCAGCCCGATGAGTTCCCCCACGACCTCGGTCTGATCTTCCAGGACGGACGGCCGGCGATCTACGACTCCGGGGACTTCCCCGAGTCGCTGCGCAAGCTCAAGGCGCTGGTCGACTGGGAGGGGTTCGACGAGCGCCGCCAGCAGGCGGAATCGGAGGGTCGGCGGATCGGCATCGGTCTGGCCTGCTACGTCGAGGGCACCGGCGTGGGGCCCTACGAGGGCGCCCACGTGCACGTCGAGACCAGCGGCCGCGTGATGGTATCGACCGGCCTCACGACGCAGGGTCAGGGCCACGAGACCGCCTTCGCGCAGATCGTCGCCACCGAGCTCGGGGTGCCGATCGAACAGGTGCACGTCACCACGGGAGACACCCGCCGGTTCGGTTACGCCGTGGGCACGTTCGCGTCGCGCGCCGCGGTGATGAGCGGCAACGCCATCGCCCTGGCCGCCCGCGCGGTCAACGAGAAGGCCCGCGTCGTCGCCGCGCGGGCACTGGAGGCCAACCCGGAGGATCTCGAGATCGCCGACGGCATCGTGCGGGTCAAGGGCAGCCCCGACGACCGGATCCCGCTCAACCAGGTCGCGGTGCTCTCCAATCCGCTGCGCTACTCGTTCAGCGAGGCCGCGCAGGCGGCGACGCAGTTCTCGATGCCGTCGGATCCGGAAGATCCTCCGGTGCGCGAGGGCGAGGAGCCGGGGCTGGAGAGCAAAGCGTACTACTCGCCGCCGCGCTCGACGTTCGCCAACGGCATGCACGCGGTGGTCGTCGAGATCGACCCCGACTCCGCGCAGGTGCGCGTGCTCGATTACGCCGTTGTGCACGACTGCGGGAACATGATCAACCCGCGGATCGTCGAGGGTCAGATCCACGGTGGAGTGGCGCAGGGGATCGGTGGGGCCCTCTACGAGCGGATGGCGTACGACGAGCACGGGCAGCTGCTCAACGCGTCGTTCATGGACTTCCTGATGCCGTACGCCAGCGAGGTGCCACAGGTGCGCACCGACCATCTCGAGACGCCGTCGCCGCTGAACCCGCTGGGCATCAAGGGTGCCGGCGAGGCGGGGGTGATCCCCGGCGCCGCGGCGATCGCGTCGGCGATCGAGGACGCCACCGGCCTGCAGATCACCCGCATGCCGTTGTCGCCCGACGAGCTGTTCCGGTTGCAACGCTCCGACGGCAACGCACGGCTGGCGCCGGTCGGTGCCCTGGGCACCAGCGTCGACGACGAGCCCGACGACGAACAAGGAGGCGCACCATGAAGGTCAGCGGAAGCCACGTCCTGCACGCATCCCGGCAGGAGGTGTGGAACGCGCTGCAGGATCCCGCTGTGCTCGTGCAGACCATTCCCGGGTGCCAGCAGATGCAGGAGACCAGCGACGACACCTACACCGCCCGGGTGCAGGCCGGAGTCGCCTCGATCAAGGGCACCTACGACGGTCAGGTGCAGCTGGCGGACCAGGATCCACCCAACTCCTACACGCTGCAGGCCAAGGGCAGTGGCGGTCCTGGCACGATCGACGCGACGGCAACCGTGTCGCTGTCCGAGGAAGGCGACGGCACCCGTGTGGAGTACGACGCCGACGCCGTGATCGGTGGCGCCATCGCCGGTGTCGGGCAGCGGGTGGTCGCCGGCGTCGCGAAGCGCAACGCCGAGAGCTTCTTCGAGGCGGTCGACCAGTACCTCGCAGGTGAGCTCGACGGTGCCGGCGACGAGGCCGCGGAGCGCGCCGACGGCGAAGCGGCCCCGGTCGAGGAGACGACCGGCGACGGCGCAAAGGTGTTCCGCAGGCCCGAACCGGCAGCGGGCACCTCGTCAGGTGCGCCCGACGGGATGCAACTCATCCTCGCGGCGCTCGCTGGTGCCGCCATCGCCCTGCTCGGGGTGCTCGTCGGCCAGCGTGGCCGCTGATCGGTCCGACCGGAGACGGGGGCGACCGATGCATGAGACACCCACATGACCGACACCCACTACGACATCGACGTGCTGCCGCCGCTCGCGGAGGCGGTGCCGCTGGGAATCCAGCACGTGCTCGCGATGTTCGCGAGCAACGTCACGATGCCGATCATCGTGGCGACCGCGATCGGTGCGAGCACCGGCGATACGGCGTTCCTGATCCAGGTCGCCGTGTTCGTCTCGGGCATCGCGAACGTGCCCGACACGATCCGCATCCTGCTCGAGACCGGCATCGTCCCCGCGGTGTTCGTGGCGATGGTGCTCAACGTCGTCCTCCCGGATCCGGACGCGCGGCATGGGTGACGCACTGCTCGAGCTGTCGGTGACGGCTGCGGCGGCAGCGATCCGCGAGGGCGAGGTCTCGTCGGAGCAGCTCGTGTCCGCATGCCTGGGCCGCATCGCCGAACGTGACGACGATGTTCGCGCCTGGACCCACGTTGACGCCGGGGCGGCGATGACGGCGGCCCGGGCGTGTGATGCCACGTCGCCCAGCGGGCCACTGCATGGGGTGCCGATCGGGGTCAAGGATCTGATCGACACCGCCGACGCACCGACCGCGTACGGGTCACCGATCTACGCGAAGCACCGGCCGCGGGAGGACGCCGCGTGTGTGCGTCGGCTGCGGGCGGCCGGTGCGGTGGTCCTGGGCAAGACGGTCACCACCGAGTTCGCGTTGTTCCATCCGGGCCCGACCGCGAACCCCCACGATCTCACACGGACGCCCGGTGGTTCGTCCAGCGGCTCCGCCGCCGCCGTGGCCGATCACATGGTGCCGGTGGCGCTGGGGACACAGACCGCCGGCTCGATCGTGCGGCCCGCGTCGTTCTGTGGCATCTACGGTTTCAAGCCGACGTTCGGCGTGCTCCCGACCGGCGGGGTCAAGGCGATCGGCCCGAGCCTCGACACGATCGGTCCGCTGGCCCGCGACGTCGACGACCTCGCGTTGACGGCCGCGGTGATGGCTGACGATCGTGCGCTCCGGCCCGCCGATGACGGCCCACCGTCGATCGCCTTCGCCGAGACGTACGAGTGGCAACAGGCCGCACGGTCGACCCGCGAGGCGGTGAGCGCACTCGCGGACCAGCTGGAGTTGCCCGCGGTGACGCTGCCGCCGGAGTTCACGGATCTCGTCGCCGCACAGGTGCGGATCATGGACGCAGAAGCGGCCGCAGCGCTCGATCGGGAGTACCGGGAGCACCCCGAACTGCTCAGCGACCAGCTCCGCCAGACGCTGGACCGTGGCCGCGCCATCGGCGCTGACGAGCTCCGGGATGCGCGGGCACTCGCCACGCAGTGCCGTCGCGCCCTGGCGTCGGTGTTCGCCGACCATCAGGTCCTGCTGGTGCCGAGCGTCATCGGCGAGGCGCCGGTCGGCCTCGAGTCGACCGGCGACCCGCTGTTCTGCCGGATGTGGACCCTGCTCGGCACGCCGGCGGTCGCCATCCCCGGCCTACGGGGGCCGCAGGGTGCGCCACTCGGTGTGCAGGTGGTCGCCCCGCTGCACCGCGACGCGGACGCGCTCGCGGCAGCGAGATGTGTCGGGCGACACCTTGCGGAGGAGATGACATGACACCTCAGATGGCGACAGCGGTAGGTCACATGACATGACCGGGGAGCTGCGGATCGGCGTCGACACCGGCGGGACGTTCACCGACGTCGTCGTGTTCGATCCCCGGTCGGGCACGGTGACGATCACCAAGACCCCGTCGACACCCGAGGATCCCGCTCGCGGCTTCATGGACGGTATCCGCAAGATCCTGGCGCAGGTCGACCGCGACGGCCACGAGGTCGCGTCGGTCAGCCACGGGACGACCGTTGCCACGAACGCGCTCCTCGAGGACGAGTACGAGGGGCTGGGCTTCGTTACCACCGAGGGGTTCCGCCACCTGCTGGAGATCGCCCGGCAGAGTGTGCCGGAGGGCTACGGCAACTCGTACTTCTGGGTGAAGCCACCGCGGATCGTGCCGCTGCACCACGTCCGCGAGATCCCCGAACGCCTCGGCCCCGACGGCGAGGTGGTCCGCGAGCTCGACATCGACGCCGCCGCCGAGGTCGCCCGCTGGTTCCGCGCCAGAGGCATCGACACGGTGGGGATCAGCTTCCTGCACAGCTACGCCGATCCGGGTCACGAGCAACGGGTGCGCGACATCTTCGCCAGCGAGCATCCTGGCTGCACCGTGTCGATCTCGTCGGACGTGCTGCGCGAGTACCGCGAGTACGAGCGGGCGATCACGACACTGGTCGACGCGTTCGTCAAGCCGCGGGTCGGACGCTACGTGGCCCAGATCCGCACCGGGCTCGACGAGGTCAACACCCGAGTGCCGTTCTACGTGATGAAGTCCAACGGTGGGGTGATCTCCGCGGAGGAGGTCGCACAGCAGCCGATCACGACGATCCTGTCGGGACCCGCGGCCGGTGCACTCGGCGCGGCCGTCATCGCCGACGCGGTGGGGTACGAGAAGGTCATCACGCTGGATGGCGGCGGCACCTCCACCGACGTGTGCGTCGTCACCAACGGGGAGCCGGCGCTGACGACCGAGGGCGCCGTCGGACGCTTCCCGACGAAGGTGCCGATGATCGATGTGGTGACGGTGGGGACCGGTGGTGGGTCGATCGCCTGGCCGACGCCCGACGGCGCGCTGAAGGTCGGTCCCCGGTCGGCCGGGGCGGACCCCGGGCCGATGTGCTACGGCCGCGGCGGCGACGAACCGACCGCCACCGACGCGCACCTGGCGCTGGGACGCCTGCCCGAGGCGCTCCTCGACGGCGAGATGGCGCTGGACGTCGACGCGGCGCGCGCCGGCATCGAGCGGCTGGCGGGCGATCTCGGCATCGACGAGCTCGAGCGCTGCGCCGAGGGGGTGCTCGAGATCGCCGTGTGGAACCAGGCCAACGCCATCCGGCAGGTGACCGTCAAGCGTGGGCTCGACGTGCGTGACTACGTGCTGGCGGCGTTCGGCGGCTCTGGTGCGCTGCAGGTCTGCCGGTTGATCGATCTGCTGGATCTGCCCGCGGCGATCGTGCCGGCCAACCCTGGCAACCTGTCGGCGTTCGGCCTGCTCACCGTCGACGTCCGCAACGACTACGTCCAGACGTTCGTCCGCAAGCATGACGGTCTCGACGTCGACGAGGTCGCCGCGGTCTACGACCAGCTGCGTGACCGTGCGGACGCGGCGCTGGAGACGGAGCGGTTCTCACCGGACGAACGCAGCTTCGTCCGCCAGGCCGACCTGCGGTACGCGGGCCAGGCGTCCGAGGTCCGCGTCGACGCGCCCGACGGCGAGATCGACGACAGCTTCGTGACAGCGGTCGTCGACCGCTTCCACGATCGGCACGAGGCGACCTACGGGTACGGCTATCGGGACGACCCCAGTCAGGGGATCGAGTGGGTCAACGTCCGCGTCAGCGGCATCGGTCCGATCGAACGTCCGGAGCTGCGTCGGTTGGAGACGGGCGACGGCGACGGCGAGCGTGCACGGATCGGCGACCGCGAGGTCCACTTCGACGGCACGTGGCACACCGCCGCGCTGTATGCGCGCGCGCAGCTGCTGTCCGGCGACGAGATCACCGGCCCCGCGGTCGTCCAGGAGTTCTCGTCGACGGTGCCGCTCGCACCGGGCTTCGTCGCCACGGTCGACGACCTCGGCAACCTCATCATCCGGGTCGCGGACCGGTGAGCGGCTCAGTGCCCGGCGCGCAACGGATGCCGCCATCGGAGACGATCGAAGCGTGCGAAGTCGCGATCCGTCGTGATCCACTCACTGCCCGCGAGCGCGGCCAGCCACGCGTCGGTCGCCTCCTGCTTGGCTCTCGTCAGGAGCGCGTCGTCGATGGCCACTGTGGTCCTCATGCAGCAAGACACGCCCCCGACACATCGTCGCGACTCGACGTGACGCTTCGACCCCGCAACTGCGACCCGAGGACGACCTGTGACCCACATCGATCCCATCACCGTCGAGATCGTCGAGGGCACGCTCGCGTCGGTCGAGGCGGAGGTCGAGGAGGCGATCGCTCGCACCGCTCGGTCGCCGATGATCCGCGACGCCCACGACTTCCGCGCCGGGATCCACGACCGCCGGCTGCGCAAGCTGACCGGCCGCAGCTACAGCGCCCTGGTGCACCCGGTGGTCCGCGACTTCCCGCTCGACACGATGCGCCCGGGCGACGTGTACTTCCACAACGACGTGTACACCTCCGAGGGCGGCATCGGTCACCTGCCGGACCTGTGCGTCACCGTGCCGGTGTTCGAGCCCGACCCGGGGGTGAGGGCGAGCGCCAGCGAGCCGGCGGGCGGGGATCGCAGGGTGAGGGCGAGCGCCAGCGAGCCGGCGGGCGGGGATCGCAGGGTGAGGGCGAGCGCCAGCGAGCCGGCGGGCGGGGATCGATGTGACGGACGGACGGCCGAGGTCGTCGCGTTCGTCCAGGCGTTCGGCCACCACGACGACATCGGTGGTGCCGTACCGGGCTCCATGCCGTCGGATGCGACCGAGGTGTACCAGGAGGGGCTGATGGTCCCACCCATCAAGCTGTGGGACGCGGGCGAGCCCAACCGCGCGGCGCTGCGGATCATGACCCGCAACTCGCGCATGCCCGACCACCTCGCCGGCGACCTCGACGCCGAGGCCAGCGCCTGCACGATGGGCGCGCGCCGGCTGGCCGACCTGTTCGCGCGGTACGGGCGCGAGACCGTGGAGGCCTGCTTCGACGCGATCCTCGACCGCACCACCGAGACGTACCGTCGGGAGGTGCTGTCGAAGATCCCCGTCGGGACGTTCGTGTGGGAGGACTACGCTGAGCACGACGGCGTCGACCCGCCCAAGCTGCACGGCCAACGCATCACCCTCACGAAGTCCGATCAGGGTATCATCATCGACTTCACGGGCACGTCGCCCCAGGCGAAGGGACCGATCAACCACGCCGGGGACTACGCCGACGGCAACTTCCTCGCCAAGTGGCTCGCGCCGATCCTGCGCAACCTCGCGGACACGCCTGAGCGCATGGCCGAGCTCGACGTCAACGAGGGCGTCGTGCCCCTGATCGAGATGCGGTTCCCGGACAAGGGGACGCTGCTGACACCCATCTTTCCGGCACCGACCAACGCCCGGACGTTCGTGATCCTGCGGCTGCTCGGCGTGCTGGCCGGCGTACTCGCCAAGGCGACCGACGGTCGCATGCCCGCCGACCAGGAGACGATCCGCTACACCGGTGTCTACGGCGAGGACGACGACGGCAGCCAGTACCTGATGCGCGAGGTGCTCGGTGGCGGCTCGGGTGGCCGCTGGTACGCGGACGGTGAGGACACCATCCACGTCGTACCCGACTCGCGCAACATCCCGGTGGAGTTCGCCGAGAGCCGGCACCCGTTCCGCGTCGAGCGCCTCGGGCTGGCGACCGACTCCGGCGGACCGGGGCAGCGCCGCGGCGGACTGGGGTACGACAAGTGGATCCGGGTGCTGCGCGGCGCGAAGTACATGTCGATCGCGGACCGCTCGATCCTGTCGTGCTGGGGGGTGTCCGGCGGCATGGCCGGCGCGCCGTTCCGCGTCACCATCGATCCCGGCGGTGCCAACGAACGCGAGATGGAGGGCCTGACGTCGGGGGAACCGATGCGGGCCGGCGAGATCGTACGCATCCGCACGACCGGCGGCGGCGGATGGGGTGACCCGCTCGATCGCGACCCCCAGGCGGTGCTGCGCGACGTGGTGCAGGGCAAGGTGTCGCGGGAGGCCGCCGAGCGCGACTACGGCGTGGTCGTCGCAACGGCAACGGATCCCACGACGCAGTGGTCGCCGATCGCCTTCGCCGTCGTCGAGGGCACCGGCGAGGAGTTCGAGGTTGTCGACGAGGACGCGACGCGAGCGCTCCGCGAGCGCCTGCGCGGGGAGCGGCCCGACCGTCCCTTCTTCGATCGCGGTCCGGGGTACCCGCGGCTGGCCGACGGTGCCGACCGCTCGCCGATCGACGAGCTGTCCGACGACGAGCGCGCCGCCGTGGCGGCCGCTGACGACGCTGGAGGTAGCTGATGGCTGGACCGCTGTCGGGTGTGCGGGTGGTCGACCTGACGCGCGCGTTGGCGGGGCCGTACGCCACGCTGATGCTCGCTGACGCGGGCGCCGACGTGCTCAAGGTCGAGCGTCCGGGCTCCGGCGATGACACCCGCGGGTGGGGACCGCCGTTCGCCGCGCCGCCGGACGGCGGCGACCGCGTGTCCACCTACTTCCTGTCGGTCAACCGCAACAAGCGGTCGATCGAGCTGAACCTGAAGGACGACGACGATCTCGGCCGGCTGCGCGAGCTGATCGCCGGCGCCGACGTGCTGGTCGAGAACTTCCGTCCCGGCGTGATGGATCGACTCGGGCTGGGTGAGGAGTCCCTCGAGGAGCTCAACCCCCAGCTGGTGAGCCTGGCCATCACCGGCTTCGGCCAGGGTGGGCCGCAGGGCCACCGTCCCGGGTTCGATCAGATCCTGCAGGGCGAAGGCGGGCTGATGAGCTTCACGGGTCCGGTCGAGGGGCCACCGACGAAGCTCGGCGTGCCGATCGCCGACATCCTCGCGGGGATGTTCGGCGCGTACGGTGTGGTGGCCGCGTTGTACGAGCGCGAGCGCAGCGGTCGGGGCCAGCGGGTGTACAGCTCGCTGCTGGGTGGCATGGTGGCGATCCACACCTTCCAGGGCACCCGCTGGCTCGTGGCGGGAGACGTGCCTGAGACCGGGGGCAACCGGCATCCGTCGATCCAACCGTACGGCGCATTCAGGTGCGCGGACGGTCGGGTCAACGTGGCCGTCGGCTCGGAGGGGCTGTGGCGGCGGTTCGCGCCACTCGTGGACCTGGACCCCGATGACGCACGGTTCGCGACCAACGGTGACCGCGTGGCCCGCGTCGACGAGCTGGAGGCGCTGATCGAGGAGGCGTTCTCGTCGGACGGCGTCGAGGTGTGGCTCGAACGGCTCAACGAGGCCGGCGTGCCGGCCGGCAGGATCGCCGGGCTCGACGAGGTCTACCGCTCACCGCAGGTCGCCCACCTCGACCTGATCGACGAGGTCGACCATCCCACACTCGGTCGCGTCCAGCTGCCGGGTCCGCCGCTGTCCTACAGCCGATCCGACCGCGCCCATCCACAGCCACCACCGCTGCTCGGGGAACACAACGGTCAGGGATGGGAGCCGACGGATGTGTGACGGCCCCGGAGACCCCGCAGTGCCGGCCATGGGATCGGGGTCGTCGTGACCCGGCGGTGGTCGGCGCGAGACGTGATCGATGCCGTGGCTGACGACGGCAGCTTCACTGTGTGGGACGACGATCTGACCTCGAACGATCCGCTGGGGTTCACCGACGCGCGCAGCTACCGGGACCGTCTGCAAGCCGCCGCCGAGGGAGACACCGCCGAGGCGGTCGTTACGGGCAGCGCCCACATCGTTGGGCGCGAGGTCGCGCTGCTCGTCGGTGCCTTCGAGTTCCTCGCGGGCACGCAGGGGGTGGTCGTGGGTGAGCGGGTGGCGCGCGCGTTCGAGCGCGCGGCGAACCGCGGTCTGCCGGTCCTGGGCATGCCGGCGTCTGGCGGCACCCGCATGCAGGAGGGGAGCCTGGCGTTCGTCCAGATGCTCAAGATCGCCGCGGTCGTCGGGGCCTACCGGCGCGGCGGCGGCCGGTACGTCGCCTGGCTGCGGCATCCGACCACCGGAGGCGCGCTGGCGTCGTGGGGATCGCTGGCGCAGATCACGTGGGCGCAACCGGGCGCGTTGATCGGCCTGACCGGCCCCCGGGTCATCGAGCAGCTCTACGGCGAAGCGTTGCCCGACCACGTGCAGCGGGCCGAACACCTGTGCGCCCACGGCGTCGTAGACGACGTCGTGGCGGGCGATCAGCTCGCAACACGCCTCCCGGGCCTGCTCGACAGCCTCGGTCCGCCACCGACCCACGCCATGGCGCCGTTCGACGCCGGCGATGTGGGACGAACCCGCCGTCCGCTGCCGACGCTGGACCTGTCGGGCCAGGACTCGTGGACTGCGGTCGAGCGGTCGCGGGCCCCGGACCGACCGGGCCTGCCCGCGCTGCTCGACGCCGCCGCCCGTGACATCGTCGTGGTGCAGGGTGACGGCGCGGGTGGTCGTGACGACGGGTGTGTCACCGTGGTCTGCACATTCCGCGGCATCCAGGTCGTGCTCGTGGGTCACGACCGACCGGCCGGGCAGCGTGGCGCCAGCCTCGATGCGGTGGGGTACCGCTCGGCGCGCAACGCGATGCGCCTGGCAGACGAGCTCGGTCTGCCGCTGGTCACGGTCGTCGACACGGAAGGTGCCGCGGCCACCGTCGGGGCCGAGGAAGGGGGCATCGCCGCCGAGATCGCCGGCTGCATGGCGACGATGAGCGGCCTGACCGTCCCCACCGTCGCGGTCCTGCTCGGCGAGGGCTCGGGCGGCGGTGCCATCGCCTGGCTGCCGGCCGACCGGGTGATCGCACCGGCGCACGCGTGGCTCGCACCCATCGCGCCCGAAGGGGCGTCTTCGATCCTGTTCCGCACGACCGATCGGGCGCCCGAGATCGCGAACGCGCAGGCGATCGACGTGGTGTCGTTGCGTGCGATCGGACTGGTCGACGAGATCATCGACGATCACCGGGGTTGGGTCAGTGAGCTCGCCGACACGGTCGCCGACCAGCTCCGCGACCTGGCGGCGCAGCCCGTCGACGAGCGCCTCACCGTCCGCTACCGCCGCCTCCGCTCGCTGGCCGCAGCCGCCGGGTGACGCGACACCCCTTCGACGACCCGATCAGGGGCGCGGTGGATCCGTCGACAACGGCACACCGGCCCGACAGGTGAGACGAGGGTCGCCGGTTCATCCGGACAGCGGTATCGATGCAGCCGACACCAGCGGCCAGACCGCTGGTGTGGCGGATAGGGCCCGTGGGTGGGCCTCAGACGCCACGCGGCTGGGTTTCAGCGCAGCAGGGAGCGGTACAGGCCGACGGTCTGCTCGGCGACCGTCGACCACGCGAACCGGTCGAGCACCCGCTGGCGGCCGTTGCGTCCCCACGCGTCGGCGCGTCGGGGGTCCTCGACCAGATCGTTGATCGCGGCCGCCAGGTCGCGGGCGAACCCCTCCGGGTCCGCCGGGCTGCCGTAGGCGTCACCGGGTTCGAACGGCACCACGTGGCCCGTCTCGCCCTCGACGATGATCTCGGGGATCCCACCCACCGCTGCGCCGACGACCGCGGCCTCGCACGCCATCGCCTCGACGTTGACCAGGCCGAACGGCTCGTAGATCGACGGGCAGACGAAGACGGTGCTGTGGGTCAGGATCTGCGTGACCTTGGTCCGCGGCAGGTGCTCGGCGATCCACCACACGCCGTCGCGCCGGTCCCGCAGCGCGTCGACCTTCGCGACCACCTCGTCGTGCAGCTCCGGCGTGTCGGCCGCACCGGCGCACAGCACCAGCTGCGCGTCCGGTGCGACGTGCGCGGCGGCGTCGAGCAGGTGGGTGAACCCCTTCTGGCGGGTGATGCGGCCCACGAACGTGACGATGGGCCGACTGAGATCCACACCGAGCTGGTCGAGCACGTCGGTGTTCGCGTCCGGCTTGTACTGGTCGGCGTCGATGCCGTTGGGGATCACCGTGACCTTGTCGGGATCCGCCTCAGGGTAGCTGTCCAGCACGTCGTCGCGCATCCGGCCACTCACCGCGATGACCGCGTCGGCACCGAGGATCGCGGTGCGCTCGGCGAAGCTCGACAGCTCGTACCCGCCGCCGAGCTGCTCTCGCTTCCACGGCCGCAGCGGCTCCAGGCTGTGGGTCGACAGCACATGCGGGATCTCGTACGCGAGCTTGGACAGGTGACCGGCGAGATTGGTGTACCAGGTGTGGGAGTGCACGAGGTCGGCGCCGTCGACACCGGCGACCATGGCGAGATCGGCTGAGAAGTGACGCAACGCAGCCAGATGCTTGTCGTGGCCGTCGAGTTCCTCCCAGTGCTGGTAGGCCGCGGCCACGAGCGGGTCGTCGCGGTCGGCGCCGAAGCAGTGGACGTCGACGTCGACCAACGGCGCCAACGCACGCGACAGGTACTCGACGTGGACGCCGGCGCCGCCGTAGACCTCGGGCGGGTACTCGCGCGTCAGCAGCGCAACCCGCAGTGGTGCGGTCACGCGTCGACCTTGTCACCCTTGCCGATCACGATGACGCCCTCGTCGGAGACCGTGAAGCGTTCGCGGTCGCGGTCGCGGTCGACGCCGATCTTCGTCCCCTCCGGAACCTGGACGTGCTTGTCGATGATCGCGTTGCGTACCTCGGCGTGACGTCCGATGCGCACCCCGTTGAGCAGCACGCACCCGTCGACGTTCGCGTAGGAGTGCACCCGCACGCCCGGCGAGAGCACCGAACGGCGCACGGCGCCGCCGGACACGACCACGCCCTGGCTGACCATCGAGTCGACCGCATGGCCCCGGCGCCCCTCGTGATCGAGCACGAACTTCGCCGGCGGCAGGGGTTCGTTCCAGGTGTAGATCGGCCACTCGCGGTTGTACAGGTTGAACATCGGATCGACCGAGATGAGATCCATGTGCGCCTCGTAGTACGCGTCGAGGGTTCCCACGTCGCGCCAGTAGTCGCGGTCCCGCTCGGTCGAACCCGGCACGTCGTTGTTCGCGAAGTCGTAGACGAACGCCTCGTCGCGGTCGACGAGCATCGGGATGATATCGCCACCCAGGTCGTGCTCCGAGTCGTCGTCCTTGGCGTCCTCGGTGATCGTCCGGCGCAGCGTGTCGATCGAGAAGATGTAGTTGCCCATCGACGCGAACACGTGATCCGGGTCGTCCGGCAGCGGCTCGGGGTCCTCGGGCTTCTCGAGGAACTCGGTGATGCGGCCGCGCGAGTCGGCCTGCAGCACGCCGAACTGGTCGGCGTCAGCGACCGGCACGCGCATGCCCGCCACGGTCACACCGGCACCGGAGTCGATGTGGGCGTGGAGCATCTGCTGCGGGTCCATCCGGTAGATGTGATCGGCGCCGAACACGATCACGTACTTCGGCTGCTCGTCGCTGAGCAGGTTGAAGTTCTGGAAGATCGCGTCGGCGGAGCCCTCGAACCACCGGTCACCGCGCCGCATCTGGGCGGGCACCGGCGTCACGTAGTTGCCGAGCAACGGTGACATTCGCCAGGTCAGCGCAAGGTGCCGATCGAGGCTGTGGCTCTTGTACTGGGTGAGCACGACGATCTTGAGAAAGCCGCCATTGGTCAGGTTCGACAGCGCGAAGTCGATGAGCCGGTACTGCCCACCGAACGGCACCGCGGGCTTCGCCCGCTCACGGCTGAGGGGATACAGCCGTGTGCCCTTTCCGCCAGCAAGTACCATCGCGAGAACGTTGCGGGTCGCCATGGTGGCGACCGTACCCAACGCCACGCGAACCTATCGTCCGATGTGCGGTCCAACGGCCACGAAGGCGCTCGCGATCCGAGCCGCTGCACGGGCGCGCTGTCCGACGTGCGTCTGTCGTGCGACGGCGGGTGGCGGTATGGTCCAACGCGCCTGCGACCCCTGGCTCGGATCGGTTGATGACATGACTGCGCGCACCAAGTACCTGCTGGACGAATCGGCGCTGCCTGCCCGCTGGTACAACATCATCCCCGACCTGTCCGCGCCACCGCCCCCGGTGCTGCACCCCGGCCGGCTGGATCCCGTCGGACCCGACGACCTCGCACCGCTGTTCCCAATGGCGTTGATCGGCCAGGAGGTGTCCGCGGAGCGCTACATCGAGATTCCCGAACCCGTCCGCGACGTGTACCGGCTGTGGCGTCCGACACCGCTGATCCGCGCGCGTCGCCTCGAACAGGCGCTCGACACGCCGGCGAAGATCTTCTACAAGTACGAGGGCACGAGTCCGTCCGGATCGCACAAGCCCAACACGGCGGTCCCGCAGGCCTACTACAACGCTGCGGAGGGCATCCGCCGCCTGACCACCGAGACGGGCGCCGGGCAGTGGGGGAGCGCGCTCGCGTTCGCCGCAGCGGTGTTCGGGCTCGACTGCGAGGTGTGGCAGGTCGCGGCCAGCTACCAGCAGAAGCCGTACCGCAGATCGATGATGGAGGCCTTCGGCGCGACGGTGCACTCCAGCCCGTCCGACCGCACCGCATCGGGCCGGGCGATCCTCGCGGACAACCCTGACAGCCCTGGCAGCCTTGGCATCGCGATCAGCGAGGCCGTCGAGGTGGCGGCGGGCGACGAGGACGCCCGCTACGCGTTGGGCAGCGTGCTCAACCACGTGCTGTTGCACCAGACCGTCATCGGTGAGGAGGCGTTGCTGCAGCTCGCCGACGCCGGCGAGACACCCGACGTGCTGGTCGGCTGCACCGGCGGTGGTTCGAACTTCGCCGGGCTGTCGTTCCCGTTCCTGCGGGAGAAGTTCGCGGGGAACAACGACGTCCGACTCGTCGCGGTCGAGCCGATTGCCTGCCCATCGTTGACGCGTGGCCGCTACACCTACGACTTCGGCGACACGGCCGGCATGACCCCGCTCGTCAAGATGCACACGCTGGGTCACGACTTCGTGCCCGATCCCATCCACTCCGGCGGGCTGCGCTACCACGGCATGTC
>JAHWKT010000073.1 GCA_019347695.1 Actinomycetota bacterium
CGTCGCTGAAGTGAACCCGAGGACGTGACCCAGACCGCACCGCGCGGGGCCGCCGGCGCCGGAAACGATGGTTTCGGCGCACAGATGACGTTGCTCGAGCATCTCGAGGAGCTGCGGTCCCGGTTGTTCAAGGCGGCGCTCGCGATCGCCGTGTCGTTCGCGATCGGCCTGCTCTTCCGCGGCGCGTTGTTCGACGTGCTGATCGGCCCCTATTGTGATCTTCCCCCCGAGGTGCGTGGCGCTTCGGGGGTGTTCGACACCCGGCAGTGCGCGTTGATCGTCACCAACCCCCTCGGCGCGTTCTTCGTCACGCTCAAGGCCGCCGCGGTCCTCGCGGTCGTGCTCGCCGCGCCCCCGGTGTGCTATCAGCTGTGGCGGTTCATCACCCCTGGGCTCAACGCCAACGAGCGCCGGTACGCGCTGCCGTTCGTCGTGCTGACGTTCGTGCTGTTCGCCGGCGGCGCCGTGTTCGCCTATCTGGTGATACCCCGCGGCCTGCAGTTCCTGGTCGGTTTCGCGGGTGAGTCCGTCGTGCCGTTGCTCGACGCCGACCAGTACATGACGTTCATCCTCAAGACCATGCTCGGGTTCGGCCTGTCGTTCCTCGCGCCGCTGGTCATCGCGATGCTGACGCTTGCGGGCGTCGTCACCGCCGCCACGCTCCGGCGGTTCCGCCGGCACGCGATCTTCGGCGCGTTCGTGCTCGCCGCGATCATCACGCCGACACAGGATCCGTTCACCATGACGCTCATGGGTGGACCGCTCGTCGTGTTCTTCGAGGGCAACATCGTCTTCGCCCGGGTGCTCGAACGCCGCCGCGCACGTGCCGGGGCGGCATAGTTTCGGTCATGATCGACCCACCTTCCGCGTTCACCGCGGGCTACGACTTCGCGCTCGACGACTTCCAGGTCGCGGGCATTGCGGCGCTCGAGGCCGGCCGGTCGGTGCTCGTCGCCGCTCCGACCGGGTCGGGCAAGACCGTCGTCGGGGAGTTCGCGACGTGGGCGGCGCTGCGGGACGGCGGCAAGTGCTTCTACACCACCCCTATCAAGGCGCTGTCGAACCAGAAGTACCAGGATCTGTGCGCCCGCTACGGCGATGCCGACGTCGGCCTGCTGACCGGCGATCGCAGCATCAACGGTGAGGCACCCGTCGTCGTCATGACGACCGAGGTGCTGCGCAACATGCTCTACCAGCAGTCGTCGACGCTGAGCGGGCTCCAGTCGGTCGTGCTCGACGAGGTGCACTACCTCGCCGACCGTGCCCGGGGCGCCGTGTGGGAGGAGGTGATCGTCCAGCTGCCCGCCGCGGTGCAGCTGGTGTGCCTGTCGGCCACGATCTCCAACGCCGAGGAGTTCGGCGCATGGCTGGCCGACGTGCGTCTGGGCTGCGAGGTGATCATCTCCGAGCAGCGCCCGGTCCCGCTCGACCACCATTACGCGATCGGCGATCGCCTGTACGAGATGTTCCGGTCGGGACACGGGCCGGCGGGGCGGAAGGACCGCGGTGGACGTCGCGGTGCCGATGCACGCCGCGCCAGCGGTGGCGTGCCCAACCCGAAGGTGGTGATGCTCGAGCGGCAGGCGGTCGGACAGCGACGTGCGCGCGGGCGCCGTGGTGGTCACACCGGCGTGCGACTGCGCCCGCCGCGGCGCAGCGAGCTCGTCCGGCTGTTGGCGCAACGCCGCTGGCTGCCCGCGATCGTCTTCGTGTTCAGCCGCGCGGGGTGCGACCGCGCGGTCGAGCAGCTGGTCGGTGACGGCGTCAGGCTCACCTCAGCCGACGAGCGCTCGCAGATCCGCCGTCTGAGCCGCGAGCTGACGGCCGCAACCGATGCGGCAGATCTGCACGCCCTGGGCTTCGCGCGGCTGTCCGATGCGCTCGAGCGTGGGATCGCCAGCCACCACGCCGGCATGGTGCCGGTACTCAAGGAGCTCGTCGAGGCGCTGTTCGTCCGCGGGCTGGTGAAGGTCTGCTTCGCGACGGAGACGCTGGCGCTGGGGATCAACATGCCGGCCCGGACCGTGGCGATCGAACAGCTCGAGAAGTGGGACGGCCAGCAGCACCAGCTGCTGACCCCCGGCCAGTTCACGCAGCTGACCGGACGCGCGGGGCGTCGGGGGCTGGACACGCTCGGCCACGCCGTCGTCAGCTACCAGCGCCAGCTCGACTTCGCCGAGGTCGCCGGACTGGTCGGTCAGCGTGTCGAGCCGTTGCGTTCCAGCTTCGCGCCGACCTACAACATGGCTGTCAACCTGCTGCGGCGACGCACGCTGGCGGAGTCGGCCATGTTGCTGGAGCAGTCGTTCGCGCAGTACCAGGCCGCGGCCGGCGTCGCGACGCTGACCCAACGGATCGCCGACAACCGCGCGGCGCTCGACGGGTACGCCGCCAACCTGTCGTCGACGTACGGCGACGCCGACGAGTACCTCGCCCTACGGCGCGAGCTTCGTGCGCTCGAGCGGGGTGGCGCCAAGCAGCGCCGCGACCGTCGCCGCCGAGCGGTACTCGACGTGCTGGAAGGACTCCAGGACGGTGATGTCGTCACCCTGGCCGACGGCGCTGGCGTCGGCGCGGTCGTCGGCGGCGCCGGCAGCGCGCGGGCGCAGGTCGTCACAGAGGACCGCAAGCTGACCAGGCTGCATCCGCAGCACTACCGTCGACCGCCGACCGTCGTCGGACGGATCGTGCTACCCACATCGGGTGGACCGCGGCAGGCGACGTACCGGCGCCGGGTCGCCGATGCGCTCACCGACATCGGCAGGTCGAACGGCACCAGCGCCGCGCCGGTCGTGCCTGACGGCGACGGTGCAGACCAGGCCGCACGTCTCGAGCACCTGCGCTCCACGCTGCGCGCGCACCCCGTCGACCGCGACCCCGCGCTGGCCGAGCTCGAACGGTGGGCGTCCCGGTACGACGAGCTCGCTGCCAGGACCCGCGCAGTGGAGCGTGACGTCGAGCGGCTGACCGGCTCGCTGGCGCGTGCGCTGCGGCGGATCGTGACGGTGCTCACGGCGCTCGGCTACCTCACCGGTAGCAGCGACGCCCCGCGCCCGACAGAGGACGGGTTGCGGCTGGCCGGTCTGTACGCCGACACCGATCTGCTGCTGGCCGAGTGCGTTCGCGATGGCGTCCTGCAGGATCTCACGGGTCCCGACCTGGCGTCCGTGGTCAGTGTGTTCGTCTACGAGACCCGCGCCAAGGACGCACCACCGGCGCGCTATCCGTCGCCTCAGGTCGCCGAGCGTGTCACACGGATCGAGCAGCAGTGGGAGTTGCTGGCGGCCCGGGAGCAGCAGGCGGGCCTGCAGCCGGTGCGGGAACCGGACGCCGGTCTGTGTGAGCAGGTGTGGCGTTGGGCGCAGGGTGCCGAGCTCGACGACGTGCTCGGCGGCAGCGATCTGACCGGTGGCGACTTCGTGCGCAGCGTGAAGCAGGTCGCGGACCTGTGTCGCCAGCTCGGCGTGGTCTACGCCGACACCGGTCTCGGGTCGCAGGCGCGGCGCACCGCCGACCTGCTGCTGCGCGGTGTGGTGGCCGCCGGCTGAGGTGCGTCCGGCGCGCGGACCTGCGATCCTGCGAGCATGACGCAGACCGACGACCCGGCGCCGGCTGACCCGCGCCGCACGACGGGCACCCCTGCACTGGGTCCAGCGCGCCTGATCGTCAACCCGACCGCCGGTGGCGGTCACGTGGCGACACTGCTGCCCGAGCTCGCCGCCGCGCTGACCGCTGGTGGTCTGGAGTTCGACGTCCGACGGACCAGGGGTGCCGACGATGCGGCCGGGCTGGCCCGTGCGGCGCTGCACGATGGAATCCGGTACCTGATCGCCGTCGGCGGCGACGGCACCGTCCACCACGTCGTCAACGGCATGTTCGCTGGTCGTGCGCCGATCGCGCCGGACGCGGTGCTCGGTGTCTGCAGTGCGGGCAGTGGATCGGACTTCGTCCGCAACTTCGGCCTCGACCGGCCAGTGCAGGTGGTCGCGCGGCACCTGCTCACCGAGCACGTCCTGCCGATCGACGTCGGTGTGGTCGAGCTCACGGGGTTCGACGGGCGACGTTGCGAACGGTTGTTCGTCAACATCGCCGAGGCCGGCTACGGTGCTGAGGTCGTCAAGCGCGCCAACCGACTACCCAGACGGCTCGGCCGGGTCCGCTACCTGCTGGCCGCGTGGGCGTCGATCGCCGCCGTGTCGCGGGTGCAGGCGCAGGTCAGCGTCGACTTCACCACCCGCGAGCTGCCGCTGGTCGAGCTCGTGGTCGCCAACGGGCAGTTCTTCGGCGGCGGCATGAAGGTCGCACCGCGAGCGATCCCGCAGGACGGCCGTTTCAGCGTCCTGGCATTCACCGGCAACCGCAGCCAGGTGTTCATGCTGACCACCCAGCTGTACGCCGGCGAACACCTCCCGCACCCCGAGATCGTCGAGTACCAGTCGGCGACCTGCGGTGTCACGGCGAGCGACGCCCTGCTCGTCGAAGCTGACGGCGAGCTGCTCGGCACGACACCTGCGCGGTTCACCCTGCTCAAGCGCAGCCTGCAGCTGAAGATCTGACGGTGCGCGCACAGCAACGGCTGCAGCAGCTCGTGCGGGAGGTGGCCCGCCGTCGGATCGCGCCCGCCGCTGCGGACCACCGGCCGGGCGACGAGGTGCCGTCCGAGCTGTTCGCGCTGTTGGCGGAACTCGATCTGCTCGGTCTGCCGTTTCCCGCCGAGGACGGCGGCGGCGACCAGCCGGGCACCGTCGTGTGCGACGTCCTTGCCGAGCTCAGCCAGGCGTTCTTGCCGGTTGGTCTGGGCGCGGCAGCCCATCTCGTGGGTGCGGCCGTCGTCGCTGCCCACGCGCAACCCGAGCTCCGCGCGGCGGTGCTTCCCCGTCTGGTCGCGGGGGAGTGGCTGGCGTCGTTCGGGTTCCCACCTGATGTCCACCGCGCCCCGACGGCAGTCGACCAGCTCCGGGCCGACCATGACGGCGGCCACTACGTGCTGGAGGGCGTGGCGACGGGCGTCGCTCACGCCGGCATGGCCGACTGCTTCGTGCTGTTCTGCACGACCACGCAGGACGGCGCCGACCCACTCATCGCGCTGCTCGTGCCCGCCGACACCGTCGGCCTGGGTCGCCCGCGTTCGGGCAGCGATCCGACGTCGCCGGTCAGTGCGGTCAGGTGCAGCCAGGTGCGCATCCCGGTCGATCATCGGCTCGGGGTACCGCAGGACGGTGAGGAGGTCGCGGTCGAGGCGTGCGACGCCAGCCGGGTGGGCGTCGCCGCGTGCGCGGTGGGCCTCGCGCGCGCGGCGCTGCAGATCGCGATCACGTGCGTACGCGACCACCGGGCGACGGTCGAAGCGGCGTACGAGTCAGCGGCGGCCGACGGGGTCGCCGAGCTGGCCACGGCGGTCGAAGCCGCGGATGCGCTCTGTCAGCGTGCCGCGGCCGCCCGCGACGCCGGACGGGATGCCTCGCTGCTGGCGGCGATGGCGTCACTGGCGGCGACCGACACCGCGGCGCGGGTCGCGGAGTCGGCCGGTCGCCTGGCCAGCGTCGCGGGATGGCACGACGCCCGTCCCGTGGCGCGCTACCGTCAGGAGGCGACCGCCCTGCAACGGGTCGAGGGTGTGCACCGGGCGCAGGTGTCCCACATCGCCGGGCAGCTGGTGGGCGAGCGTGGGCGGAGGGCTGACACGTGTCGGAGACTGTGATCTGCAGCGAGTGCGGGACGTCGTTCGACGTGCCCGACGGCCTGCGTGAACGCTATCCGGGCTGGACCCCGAGCCGGTGTCGCACGTGCCACCGCAGTGGCCGACCCACACGGCGACCGGCGCATGCAACGTCAACCGGCCGGCGCGGTGCCGCCGCAGGAGCGCTGACGCCCGCCCAGGTGCTGGAGACGTTCACCGACGGACCGTTGACGGGGGTGTTCACCGACGGCAGCGCAGATCCCAACCCGGGACCGGGCGGCTGGGGCGCGGTGTACGTTCGGGACGATCAGATCGTCGACGAGGCACACGGATCCGATCCGGACACGACGAACAACCGGATGGAGCTGACGGCCCTGATCGCGGGCTTCGATCTCGTGCCCACCGGAGAGCGTACGACGGTCTACAGCGACAGCAACTACTGCGTCAAGATGATCAATGAGTGGGCTGATGGCTGGGCGAGGAACAACTGGCGGCGCAAGAGCGGCCCGGTCAAGAACCTCGATCTGGTCAAGGCCCTGTACGAACGCGCGAAAGACCGGCCGGAGCTGACGTTGCGCTGGATCAAGGCCCACGACGGGTCGCGGTGGAACGAGTACGCCGACGCGCTCTCCGTCGCGTACCGCCGGTGACCGGCGGCGCCGCAGCACCGCTGCGCCGGCGGCTCACCGTCGACGGCGTCTACCTACCGCAACCGTCGGCCGCACAGGTCGTCGTGTGGCAGGGCGATCGGATCATGTGGGTCGGTGAGGACCCGTCCGACGCGCCACCGGTGGACGTGGCGATCCGACTGCCCGGCGCGTGGGTGACGCCGGGGTTCGTCGACGCGCACGTGCACGCCACGGCGACGGGCCTCACGCTCGACGGCATCGATCTGGGCGCCGCACGGAGCGCGGACGAGGTCGTCACACGGCTGCGGGACTTCGTGGCGGTCTGCGACGACGACCCGGTCATCGGCAGTGGCTGGGACGAGCACGACTGGCGTGTGCCGCAGCCGCCGGATGCGGCGGCGCTGGGTGCCGCCGCCCCCGGCCGTCGCATCCTGTTCGATCGCGTCGACGGGCACAGTTGTCTGGTGGATCCGGCGACGCTGCATGACGTGGTGGCACAGCGAGCTGACGACGGCATCGACCGCGACGCCCAGGGCGCACCGACCGGGTGGTTGCGCGAGGCGGCGGCGGGGCGGGCGCGGGCACGCATCTGGAGGCTGCTGCGTGGCGACCGGTTGGATCGCGCGCGACGGACTGCGGCCGCGCACGCCGCGGGACTGGGCATCACGAGCCTGCACGAGATGGGCAACCCGGCCCTGTCGACGCTCGCCGATGCGCGGGCGTGGGCGTCGGGCAGCTGGCCGGTCGAGGTGCTGGGGTGGTGGGCTGACATCGATGCGACGGGCGCCCTACAGCATGGATTGCGGCCCGGTGGCGATCTGTTCCTCGACGGGGCGATCGGGTCGCGAACGGCGGCCGTGACGGGCGGCTATCGCGACGGCGAGGCGTTGGGGGGGCTGTTCCACACGGATTCGCAGGTCGTCGATTTCTTCGTGCGCTGTACGCGCGCCAGGATCGGCGGCGGGGTGCACGCCATTGGCGACGCGGCGATCGAACAGGCGGTCGCAGCGCTCGAACGGGTCGCTGCGTTGGCCGGTGTGACCGCCGTGCGCGCGTGTCGGCACCGCATCGAGCACGTCGAACTGCCGCGCGCCGGCCATGCGCGCCGGATGGCCGCGCTCGGTGTCGTGGCCAGTGTGCAGCCGGCGTTCGACGCGCTGTGGGGTGGCCCGCACGGCCTGTACGCACAGCGTTTCGGCCGGACGGCCGCCCTGGAGAGCAATCCCTTCGACGCGTTCGCGTCGGCGGGTTGCCCGCTGGCGTTCGGATCGGACTCCACGGTCACGCCGATGGCGCCATGGTCCGGTGTTGTCGCCGCGGTCGAGCACCGCGGAGGACACGGCATCACGCCGGCGCAAGCGCTTGCTGCGGCCACGCTGGGCGGCCGGTACGTGGCGCACCAGGATGATGTCGGACCGCTGGTAGTGGGCCACCGCGCGGATCTGGCGGTGTGGGATCGTGATCCGTTCCGGGCAGGGGAGCACGACGATCCCACGTGTTTGCTCACCGTCGTCGAAGGCCGAATCACCCATGGTAGTCATCAAGATTCTTAGAGTAATGAGCCTTGCGCCTGACCTGCGGTTTCGTGGTATCGCTGCAGGTCAACGGCGTATTGCACGGAGATGTCGGAGACCTTAGGGTCCACCCAAGATCACCGCGATCACGCCATGGGTGTGGACCTCGAGGTCGCCGGTCGCAACCGAGCAGGCGCGACCCGGTGCAGTGCCCGGCCTCGGGAGGCTCCAGCGATCGGGGTGTGTTGTACCGCCAGCGTGTCGGTCCTGCTGACCGACGGTGGTGGATGACGGCAGTGGCTCAGTAGAAAACACCGGCAACCGTGACCCATCTGGGCGCCGGTGGTGCCAACGGCCACTGCTTCCACCAACGGGCCCCGGAGAATGCATCTCCGGGGCCTCCTGCTGGCCTCCACGGTCTCCAAACGAGAGGAAACCGTGGCTGCACGTTGCAGCATAGCCATCCGCGACCTATAACCCCGGCACACGACGTAACAAGTTCGCGGAGCCTGGTTCCGCGAGACACGCGGCGGACGGGCTTCGCCGGACGACGACACAACGCCGGCGCGGACCGGACGGGAGCAGCATGGCGACAGACCAGTACGAGGATGATCTCGAGTTGGACAGCGAGATCATCAACGACGAGGAGCTCGACATCGACATCGTCGACGGCGATGAGGCCACCGTCGACGACGTCGACGACGTCGAGGACGTCGACTACGACGAGGACTTCGACGAGGACTTCGACGTGGACGATGACGTGGACGATGACGATGACGACGACGCGGACGACAGCGACGACAACACCGAGGACGTGGACGCCGCCGGCGAGACATCGCTGGAGGCGGAGTCTGCAGTAGAAGATGTCGACGACGATGACGACGACGACGACGACGTGGTCGACCTCGACGACGATGACGATGACGAGGACGAGGAGACGTTGGAGGTCCTGCTCGGCCCCGACACAGAGACGACGTCACCGGCACCGCGGACCCGGACCCGGGTCGAGGACACCGGTGACGCCCCACCCGGCGAAGGCGAGTTCACCTGCCGGTCGTGCTTCCTGGTCAAGCGCCGCGCGCAGTTGGCAGACGGCGAGGCCATGATCTGCCTGGACTGCGCATGACCTTCGGCCCGCCGCCGCCGACCTGACCGGCGACGCCAGACGTCCCGTCGTGACGACCGCCGCCGCCCCCACCGCACCGCCGGCCTGGCTGCTCGCCGTCGTGTCGCTGCTGGGTGGCGTGGCGACGTCACTCGCGTTCGCTCCGACGACTTGGACACCATTGGTCGTGGTCGGTCCCGCGGTGGCGCTGTGGGCGTGGACACACGCGTCGACCGCGCGCCTCGGCGCGCTGTACGGCGTGCTCTACGGGTGGTCGTTCTCGTTCCCGGCCTTCCGGTGGATGCTGGAGGTCGACGCCGTCGCCGGCGTGGTGCTGCCGGCGATCCAGGGATGCTTCTGGGCGGTGACGGGAGCGGTCGCGGCGGTGGCCTCCGCACGCCTGCGACCGTCGTGGTGGGTCGCCGTCGTCGCGGCCACCTGGACGCTCGTCGAGGTGAGCCGCGCGCGTGTGCCACTGACGGGGTTCGAGTGGGGCCAGCTCAGCATGGCAACGGCCGACACCCCGGTGCGCCAGGCGGCGGCGGCCGTCGGTGCGATCGGCGTGACCGGCGCAATGGTGGCCGTAGCGGCTGGCCTCGCGACGCTTGCGTTCGGGCGCGACCGTCGATCCCCCGTGCCCCTGCTCGTCAGCTTCGTGGTCGTCGGCCTGGCGGTCGGAATGGGGCTCGTGCGCTGGACGTCGCCAGTTGCCGACCTCGATGTGGCGGTCATCCAGGTCGATGACCCGTGCCCCGGTGTGTTCGCGCAAGACTGTCCGGGCTACTCGACCGAGCTGCTGCGCAGCTATGTCGCCGGTGCCGCACAACTCGATCGCGCCCCCGATCTGATGGTGTGGGGTGAGGACGCCCTGCTCGGTGCGGAGACGCTGCAGCAGGTGGGCACGCGCCTGATGCGTGATGCCGGCGCACTGCCGGCACCACTGCTGGCGGGTGCGGGCACGCCGACCGCTCCCGGTCGATTCCTGCGGTGGGCTGCACTGTTCGACGCCAACGGCGTCGCCGTGGACGGCTACGCCAAGCGCATGCCGGTACCGTTCGGGGAGTACGTGCCGCTGCGCGGCCTGCTCGGCGGCATATCCCAGGTCGGTCGGCTGGTGCCGAACGATCTGGAAGCGGGCCAGGACGCGTCGCCGGTCGTATTGCGGACGGACACCGGCGTCGTCAGCCTCGGGACAGTGGTGTCGTGGGAGGTCACGTTCTCCCGTGCCGTTCGAGCCGTCGCAGCTGAGGCCAACGGCCTGGCAGCCTTGACGACGGTGGCGAGCTACGGCACCACCGCGGCGTCAGATCAGCTACTCGATGCGGCGCAGCTGCGCGCCGCCGAGCATCAGAAACCCATGGTCGTGGCCGCCACCACCGGTCGGTCGGCCCTCATCGCGCCGACCGGCGCGATGGAGGCGTCGTCAGCGCTGTTCCGCGCTGACCAACTGACGGGATCGCTGGCGCTGCGCACCGGCCTGACGCCGTTCGCCCGCTTCGGCGACCTGCCGGTCGTGCTCGTCGCCGTCGCGATCCTGTTGGCCGCGGTGCGACCATGGCGGCGCGTCGCCCTCGACGAGACCAGCGAAGCGCCGACCGGGCAGCGCGGCGCCTGCCGCAGCGCCGACGCCCTCCCGCGGTGATGGCGCCGGACAGTCGTGCTGGCTAGGCTCAGGCGCGATGTCGCACGCTCCCGTCATCTAGCGGTCTAGGATACCGGCCTTTCAAGCCGGCGGCGCGGGTTCGAATCCCGTCGGGAGCACCAGCAGAAATCCCTTTACAGAGCCGTTTCCGGCCTTCGACCACAATTGCGCAACACCGCTTGTAGCCATTCGTGCCATCTACGTGCCCTAATTTTCGGGATGGCACGAGCGAAGCGGCGCCAACACGGCAGCACCGTCCGACAGCTCCCGTCAGGGCGCTGGCAGGTGCGGGTGTACGACTACGCGACGGGCAAGCACGTGTCCGCCGGCACGTTTCCCTCGAAAGCCGATGCGAACGTGGCGCTCGCCCAAGCGCTGGCCGATCAGTCACGCGGCAAGTGGGGTCGCGCCGGAACGCGGCCGCGTCACTGTCGAGTCCTACGTGCGCCGGTGGATCGACGGACACCCCAAGCTCGGGCCCCGCACTCGCGAGCGCTACAACGGCTTGCTCAAGCACCACATCAGCGAGTCGCGCCTGGGTGATCTCACGACGGCCTCTGTGCGCCGCTGGAACGCCAGACTGCACACCGAGGCGTCACCGGACACTGCCGCGAAGGCATACCGGCTGCTGCGCGCCGCGTGCAACACCGCGGTCGAGGACTCGGTGCTCGTGGTCAACCCGTGCCAGGTCAAAGGCGCCGGCGTCGAACACCACGACGAACGGCCCACCGCGACCGTCGCCGAGGTCGTCGCGCTGGCCGCCGCGGTGCCCGAGTGGTTCCGCATGCTCGTGCAGCTGGCCACCTGGACGTCGCTGCGCTTCGGCGAGCTCGCCGCTCTCACCCGTGCCGACGTCGACCTGCTGCACGGCACCGTGAAGGTGTCCAAGAACCGCCAGCGCCTTGACGACGGCACCAGCGTCGTGGTCATCCCCAAGTCCGCCGCCGGCCGGCGCACCGTGACCATTCCGCCGCCGCTTGTGCCACAGCTTGCCGAGCACATGGAGCGCTACACCGGCGGCGCGCCGGACGCGCCTCTGTTCACCGGCTCCAAGGGCGCACCGCTGGACCGGTCACGGTGGGGAGCGATGTGGCGCGAGGCCCGTACCACCGTCGGACGGACTGACCTGAAATTCCACGACTTGCGGCGTACCGGCAACACACTGGCCGCGGCCACCGGCGCATCGACCCGCGAGCTCATGGCTCGCATGGGCCACTCGTCACCCGCGCCGCGCTGATCTACCAGCACGCCACCGCCGACCGGGACAAGACCATCGCGGACGCGCTCGGCGACCTCATGACGCCAGCGCCCGTTCGGCAGATCCGCACCGCTGAGGACGCTCAGCCGATGTAGATCCGTCCGTGCGAGGACCTTGCAGGCGAGCTTCCGGCGTACAAGATCGGCCGGGTCATGCGTCTTCGCCGCCATGAGGTCGACGCCTTCCTCGACTCGGCCCGTGTGAGGGCTGGAGCGGGCCGGTGAACTGGAACGGGTCCATGTCAGCGGCGCGTCCCCCCGAATCCCGGTTGCATCGATCGATGATGCGCCGTATGCCCAGTGTGTTCGCCGGTGCGTTCGGCTCAGCGGTGGTCGCCGGCGGCGTGTGGAACTTGGTCAGCTCAAGCCGGCTGTGGCCGTCCGGAGTCCGCACCATGGCGACCTCGACTCGGACATCGTCGAGGCCGACGACATCGTCCACCCAACGTCCCTCGACGGTCGCCTCACCTTCCAGCTCCATACCGAGCTCCACGAAGAACGCGGTAGCAGCCTCGAGGTCGTCGACAACGACCCCGACGTGGTCCATCCGCTGGATCGTCATGGTGCCTCCGAAGTCCTCATCCACGTAGACCTTGCCCGGCCACCGAGCGCAACGCGCATCCGCATGAACCGGTCAGACGCTCAATCCCGGTCGCAGGTAGGTGAGGTGCGTGACGTAGGGCGTGTGCCGCGCAGCGACGACGTCGAACTCGATGGGCGGGACGCCGTCGAAGATGCGCGAGCCACCGCCGACGCCGGCGGCGAACGGGACGACGTGCAGCCGGAGCTCATCGATCAGTCCGGCGCTGAGGTACTGGTTGATCGTCGTGGCGCCGCCAGCGATGGCGATGTTGCCTGAGCCGGCCGCGGCGCGGGCGTGGTCCAGCGCGGACACGATGCCGTCGGTGATGAAGTTGAACGTGGTGCCGCCCTTCATCGGCACCGGCTCGCGCTCGTGGTTGGTGAGCACATACACCGGTGCGTGGTACGGCGGTTCCTCGCCCCACCAACCCTTCCACGTCAGGTCCCACTCGCCGCGCCCGGGACTGAACATGTTGCGGCCCATGATGTAGGCGGCCGCCTCGGTGATGGCGGCGATCTCGGCCGGGCTCTCCGTAGCGTGCTCGAACATCCAACTGTGGAGACGGTCCTCGTCGATGTCGCCGAACGGCGCCTCCGAGCGTTGGTTCGGGCCGGCGCCGTACCCATCGAGCGTGACAGAGATGTCAGCAGTCACGATGCCCATAGACCTGCTCCTTTGATATCGGGATCCGTCGTGGTCGCGGGCGTTCGACCTGCCGAGCCTTCAGCGCCGAGGCCGGTAGCGGCAGATCTGCACACCGGTCTTCGCGGTCTGCGCTGAGATGAGCTCGAACTTCCGGGCCTCGCCGTCACTGGGGAACAGGGTCTTGCCGCCGCCGAGGGTGATCGGGTCGATCATGAGCACCAGCTCGTCAACCAGCCCTTCTGTCAAAAGGGCTCGCACCACCGACAAGCTGCCGTAGACATAGATGTCGCCGCCGGGCTGCTCGCGCAGTGCCGAGACCTTCTGCACGAACTCCTTCCCGCGGATGATGGTCGTCGGCGTCCAGGTCAGATCCGACTCGGAGAGCGTGTCCGACACAACGTACTTCTGCGCGCTGTTGATCCAGTCCGAGAACGGGTCGCCACCACGCTGCGGCCACGCAGCCGCCGACACTGATACGTGCGCCGGCCCTGAAGGAGAACCTCGCTGCGCTGGGCGTATTCGTCGACGACCGCGCCCATCACGTCGGGATCGAAGAACTCGAACGACCAGCCACAGTGACGGAACCCGCCACTCGTGTCCTCCTCCTTGCCTCCCGGCGCCTGCACAACGCCGTCGAGACTCATGAACTCGCTGACAAGAACACGCATCGTCTCATCCTTCTTCGCCGGGGCTTCGCCCGTGTAGACGTCCTGCTCGCGTGGAATTCATCGTGCAGCAGAGGTTCGTCGCGAGTGGGCTCGGCGTGACGACGATGCCGGGACTGGCACTGCGGACGCATCGTTCCGACGGCGTGAAGGTCACCGAGCTCACGGGGATTCGACGCCGCGTGTACATCGCGTCGTACGGCGAGCCGCCGGACCCTCCCGCCACCGCAGCCTTCATCACCGCACTCACGGACGCGGCGGCAGCGGCGGCAACCGCTGAAAGCTAGCCCGACGAGACGCGTACCAAACCGAAATGGTCAGGACCTACGCAGCCCCAGGCTGGCGGATTCCTTCGGTCTGTGCTGGCAGAGCCTGGCGTGAGCGACCCGCTAGAGACCCGCTAGATGTGCGGTGCCGACTCACGCCTGCCTAGCTGGCTTGTCAGCATCGGGTACCGGCTGCCTCTGAAGGGTTCAACGCGCCGTCGCCGACATGAGGATGAACGTCGGGTCGCGGTGGAAGGAGCGGTCGGACTGGTCGTAGCCCACCGTGGGGGTCAGCCTTGGTGTGCCGCGCCGCGCGCTGCATGTCCCTCGCAGCAGAGGGAAAACCTCATCTTCCTCGTAGCTGCCGAGCCCCAGTCATGGACGTGGCCCTCGCTGCAGCGCCTCGACGGCGGCGACCGTGGCGTAGCCGCGCCATTCGAGGGCTGCCGCCGGGGAGGATGACTCGAAGTCGACGGTCCAGCCGCCGTCTGGCTGTTGTCCGGCGGCGAGACGGTCGACCTCGGCCCTGAGGATCGCATCCGTGAAGAGCCGGCGAGCGGGGCCTTCGGGGCGTGGCGCGAGGTCGAGTGGGCGGAGCGCCTCGTCGGGTGCGCCGCCTCTCACGGGGATCACGCCGTCGGGGGGCAGCAGAGGGGCGAGCCGCCGGAGCAGATCGAGCACGTCGGGGTGCGCTTCGGCGGCGGCGTCGAGGAAGCGGATGGCGAACAGGAGCTCGTGGGCGCTCGGGCTGCTGTCGAGGTGGGCGATGGCGTGCAGGCACCAGCTGGTCGCTCGGGCCAACCACCGATGACTGGCGACGTCGGCGTCATGGCGGGCGACGAGAAGGGCGTTGGCGGCGACTTGGGCGGTCATCTGGAGTGAGGATGTCTCGTGGTCCCTGCCGAGCCACAGCGGCGCGCAGCCGGCCGGGTCGGTGACGGGGAGCGTCAACGGGAGCCCTCCGTCGTCGAGGGTGTGCTGGTCGAGCCAGTCGCACAGCTGGACGGCCCGCGTACTGCCTTTTGACGAGACGGCGACGACCTCGGCCATGACTTCGAAGGCGTGCATCGCCCCGACAGGCTGGCTGTCCGGTGACCGGAGGTCGGGCTCGATGCCCCAGCCGTAGCCCCCGTCGTCGTTGTGGTAGGCGTCGAGGGCGCGTAGGACGGCGTCGGCGTCTCCGCTGCCGAGCAGCAGGTCGAGTCGACGACGGTCGAGGATACGGCCGTGGCCGGCGAGGAACGAGACGGCGGCGGCTGTATCGATGGTCATGAGCCCACCAGCAGGTCGTCGAGGGCGCCGGCGAGCAGCTCGATCTGTCGGGCATCTGCGTCGCACGGCAGGAGCACGACGTCGTCGGCGCCGACGTCGCTGAGAAGGCGGAGCTCGTGCTCGAGCCGCCTGGCGGTGGCGACAGTGTCGGCCGTGACGGCGTCCAGGTAGCGGGGGCCGTAGTAGTGGTGCAGGTAGTGGTGGGCGATGTGTTCGGCGCGGTCGCCGAAGCAGAAGTACCGCTCGACGACGACCCGTGGCTCGTCCTGCCGTGCTGCGTCACGCCACGCCTTTCGGATGGCGTCGACACCCGACGCCAGCACCTGGTAGCCGAAGGAGGGGGCGACCCACCCGTCGCCGAATCGCGCGATCCGTCGGAAGCTCTCTGGCGCGACGCCGCCGAACAGCAGACCTGGTCGTCGCGAGGGCAGCGCGGGGATCTGCGCGTTGCCGCGGCCGACGCCGCCCGACCAGACGCCTAGCGTCGTCGCCAGCATCTCGTCCATAGTCGCACCTGTCCCTGCGGCCGCTGGTCCAACGACCTCGTGGTCGTCGGCCCAGCCACCGAGGCCGAGTCCGGCGGTTAGCCGGCCGTTGCTGATCCGATCGAGGGAGGCCAGCTGCTTGGCCAGCACGACGGCGTTGCGCCGCCAGGGGACGTTGAGCACGGTCGTCAGCAGCTCGACACGTTCTGTTCGGGCGGCGGCGACGCCCAACGCGACCAGGGGGTCGAGGTTGTCGTACACGAGTCGGTCGATGACCCCGAGCGACGCAAAGC
The DNA here is from genome assembly GCA_019347695.1 of Actinomycetota bacterium. Classification (GTDB taxonomy): domain Bacteria; phylum Actinomycetota; class Nitriliruptoria; order Euzebyales; family JAHELV01; genus JAHELV01. The sequence goes on from JAHWKT010000073.1 coordinate 16,037, forward strand.
CCGATGCCTCGGCCATGCCTGCCCACTCGCCCACGGCGGTGGGGGGCGAGCCGGGTATGGCTGCCGGTAGGCCGATGCCGATCCTCATGGCGGTCCTCCCTTGTGCGTCACGTTCGTTCGACCTCAGCATCCCGGTCGAGGTGGATGAGGTCTTGAACGAAACGGACACCACGAGGGCGATTCGCCACTCCGTATCGTCACTTAACCGTATCGTCCCTTGACCCACGCACCACACGGCCTGGGTGGAAGCGGGCGCTCGGTGGGCAGATGTCAACAGAGGTGGGCACGATCCACCACGAGCCGACCGACATGCGAGTCGCGACGTGAGGCGCTCTCGGCGATGCGTGAACGAGAGGCTCGGTGGGTACCAGCAGTCGGTACCCGTCCCCGCGGGCGAGAAACGGTTGTGACGGAAGCCGTTGTGACGATCGTCGACAGTTACCGGGAGCTCCCGCCCCCGCCGGAATGGCGCCACGCAGTGTTCTGCGTGTGGGAGCAACGCGTCGTCGCCGACCGCATCCAGCGTGTCCTTCCAGACGGCCACGCGGATCTGCTCATCCACGATTCCGGGCTCCTCGAGGTGGTCGGGCTCTCCGACGAAGTCGCGCTACCACATCTCCCCGCGGGGACACAGCTGCGAGGTGTCCGACTTCGCCCGGAAGCCGTCGCCTCCGTCCTCCGGATCGACGCAGCATCACTGAGGAACCGGACCGTGACCGCCGACGATGTGCTCGGCAGTCGCCGCGCACGATCGCTGTCCGATCCCCATGCGCTCGACAGCTGGCTGCGATCTGTCCGCCCGGACGAACTGGCTACCGCTGCGGTGCGACTGCTCACCTCGCACTCGGTGTCGGGCACCGCGGACCAACTTGGGCTGTCGGCTCGGCAGCTGCAACGGGTCATGGCCACCACGACGGGACTCACGCCGAAGGCCTTCCAGCGCGTCGCCCGGCTGCAAAGGTTCCTGCGAGACGCCGAATGCGGTGCCTCACTCGCCACGGCAGCGGCGGTCGCGGGCTACGCCGACCAATCGCATCTCACCCGCGAGGTTCGCGCACTCAGCGGGCTGACACCTGTCCAGCTTCTCACGGAGCGCTCGGCCTAGGCGCCAGCTGCCGAAGATGAGTTCTCCATCCGATAGCCGTCTAAGGGCCTGCGAGTGAATTACATGGACGTAGTTCAGGTTGGGGTGATGGTGTA
>JAHWKT010000074.1:0-4793 GCA_019347695.1 Actinomycetota bacterium
ACGGTCTTCATCGACGACCGTGAGGAGAACGTGCGCGGTGCCACCGCAGCGGGCCTGGTGGGGCTCCACTTCAGGTCCGCCCCCGCACTGCGGCGGGAGCTTCGCGCCCTGCACGTACTGTGACGCGGCCCGCGTCCGATGTCGCCGGCGATCAACCCGGGTATCGTCGACGCCCTGGTGCGAGGCACGTTCGAGGGGTGACCACTGTGCGCGCAAGTCATGTGCTGTCGGCGATGGCCGGTGCGGGGATCGCGGTGGCCGCTGACCGTGCGCTGCGGTCGCCGCCCGGACAGTTCGCCCGGATGAGCGGGTCGACGCTCGCGTCGATGTCCGCTGCGGCGTGGATCACCGACTTCCTCAACGCGGCCTACTACGCCAAGGACCGTGCGCACCGCGACCTGGACGACCTGCGGCTCGCGTTCACCATCCTCACGACGTACTGGCACCGCAACGGGTCGCGGCAGCTCGGTGCCGCCGACGTGGTGCGCTTCCATCGCGCGCTGGGCACCGCGCGGCTGCGCGGAACCGGAGGGCGCACCGGCACGCTGGACACCGCGTCGCTGCTCGACGGGGGTGCACAGCTGCTCGGCGACTGGTTCCCGGACGCGGTGCGCGACCGCGACCGTCGCGGCTGGGGCATCGCGTTCCCCTCGGTGGCCGACAAGGCCGCCCACGATCCGGAGGTCCGGCTGGCCCAGGCGATGGTCGGCCCGCTGACGCCGCCCCGCGCACCGGTCGACGAGCAGGTGTGGCACACCTACCCGCCGGTGGAGATGCCCGACGCTGCCGTGACCGCCCAGGCCGTGCTGGCCGTCGAGCAGTGGCCCGACTACGCCAGCGAGCTCGGGCGGTTCACCCCATTGCGACGCGGCGGCCTGGCTGAACAGACGTTCGAGATCGAGGTGGTCGGCTTCCCCAGCCCCCGCACCCCGGTGTTCACCCGCGGCTATGTCACCATCACGACGCTGGTCACCGCCGACGACGCCGCCGCGCGTGACGCGTGGGTCGACGACGTCCGCCGCGGCTTCGCCGCACGCCCCACCGAGGCGTCACCGATCCCCGAGGGTGCGCAGGTCCACGCGGGCTTCGACCTCACCTGCCACGAGCGGCACTTCATGGGCAACGCCCGCAACCGGCTGGTGCTGTACACGCTCGACGACCGCACCTATCTGCGCGCCGCCGGCACCTGGGATCCGATGGAGCGCCATCTCGCGGGGCTCTACTATCGCGTCGGCCGTCACTCGCAGCACGCGTTCTGGGGGATGGGGACCCCGCAGGAGTCGATGTTGCACCAGATCGCCGCGCAGGCCGGCGCCACCACCGTCGACCCATGACCGAGCGTGTGGACTCCGTGGTCGTCGGCGCGGGACCCAACGGGCTGTCGGCAGCGGTCCGTCTGGCCCGCGCCGGCCGGTCGGTGCTGGTCTGTGAGGCAGCCGACACGCCGGGCGGCGCCGTCCGGAGCGCCGAGCTGACGCTCGACGGGTTCGCGCACGACACGTTCAGCGCGGTGTACCCGGCGGCGGCCGCGTCGCCGGTGTTCGGGCGGATGCCGCTGGCCGAGCACGGGCTGCAGTGGGTCCACCCGCCGGTGGCGATGGCCCACCCGATGCCCGACGGACGCGCGGGGGCGCTCTACCGCGAGCTGCAGGCGACCGTGGACAACCTCAACGACCTGCACCGCGGCGACGGCGACGCCTGGCGACGCTGGGTCACCCCGTACCTCGACAACCTGCCGGCACTGCGCCGCACGCTGCTCGGCGGGTTCCCGCCGGCGCGGGGCGGGCTTCCACTGGCCGTCGGGATGGGGCTCACCGGGGTGCTCGAGTTCGCGCGCCTGCTGCTGCTCCCGGCCGCGCAGCTCGCGGCCGAGCTGTTCGAGGGCCCGCACGCCCGAGCGTGGCTGTACGGCTCGGTGCTGCACGGCGACGTGCCCCCCGACGAGTCGGGATCAGCGATCGCCGGCGGGTACCTGCAGATCCTCGGTCACGCCGCTGGGTGGCCGAGCCCCCGCGGTGGGGCCGGCAGGCTCACCGACGCGCTGGTGTCGTATGTGCGCTCGCTCGGTGGTGAGGTGCGCGTGTCCACGCCGGTGACACGCATCGTCAGCGACGGCCGCCGCGTCGCCGGGGTGATCACCGCCGACGGCACGCGCATGCGTGCACCGATCGTGATCGCGACGACCACCCCGCACGCGCTGCTCGAACTCACATGCGGCCGGATGTCGCCGCGGTACGCCGAGCGCCTGCGCCGGTTCCGCTACGGACCGCGGACCGTCAAGCTCGACTGGGCGCTGGGCGGACCGGTGCCGTGGACGGCACCGGAGGCACGCCGCGCGGGCACCGTGCACGTTGGAGGTGACGCTTCGGCCGTCGCCGCGCAGACCACCGCCGTGCGTGCGGGGCGGATCCCCGAGCGCCCGTTCATGCTCTTCGGCCAGCAGAGCCTGGCCGACCCGTCCCGCGCGCCGGCGGGCAAGCACACGGCGTGGGCTTACACCCGCGTGCCTCCACAGGTGGCCGGGCCAGACGCCGTCACCGCGCACGCCGAGCGGATGACCGACCAGATCGAGCGGTTCGCGCCCGGCTTCCGTGACCTGGTGCTGGCCCGCCATGTGCAGGGACCACAGGACCTGGAGCGCGCCGACCCGAACCTGGTCGGTGGCGACGTCGGCGCCGGATCCTATGGCCTGGATCAGACGGTGTTCCGCCCGCTGCCGGCGCTGGTGCCGTACGCGACCCCCATCCGAGGGCTGTGGATCGGTGGCGCCTCGACCTTCCCGGGTGGCGCCGTGCACGGCGTGCCCGGCTGGTCGGCTGCCAGCTACGCGCTGGCGGCGCGTCGGGTGGGCCGCTGACCCGCCCGCGGCAAGGAGCGCACGATGGCCGACAAGATCCGGACGAGCCTCCGACGGACCGCCGCCGACGGTGTCGCGCTCGCCGGCGGCCCGCTGCATCACCTCACGTTGGGTCCGGGGCCCCGCCTGACCGCCGAGTGGGTGGCGGCCGGTCTGCAGCTGCCGGACCTGCCGGCGATGCGCCAGTACCGCAACGACCGGGTCCGCGCCCAGCTGCGTGCGATGGACTACGCCGGGATCATCGTGATGGACCCGATGAACATCCGCTACGCGACCGACACGACGAACATGCAGGTATGGGTCATGCACAACGGCGCGCGCTACGCGTGGATCGGCGCCGACGGTCCCACGATCGTCTGGGACTACCCCAACTGCGAGTTCCTGTCCGGGCACAGCCATGTCGTCGACGAAGTCCGACCCGCGGTGCCGGCGACCTACTTCTCGGCGGGACCGCGCCACGAGGAGCAGGCGCGGCGCTGGGCGACGGAGATGCTCGACGTGGTGGGTCACCGGCCGGGTGCGTCGATGCGCATCGCCATCGACCAGTGCCACCTGGTCGGCTACCAGGTCCTGGCCGACGCCGGTGTCGTGCTGGGCAGCGGACAGGAGGTCATGGAGCTCGCACGCCGCATCAAGGGTCCCGATGAGCTGCTCGCCATGCGGTGTGCGGTCCACGCGTGCGAGTCGACGATGGCCGAGATGCGTGCGCAGCTGCGCCCGGGCATGACCGAGCGGGAGGTGTGGGCGCTGCTGCACGCCGGCAACATCCGACGGGCGGGGGAGTGGATCGAGACCCAGATCCTTTCGTCGGGTCCCCGCACCAACCCGTGGATGCAGGAGGCGAGCAGCCGGGTCATCGCCGACGGCGACCTCGTCGGCTACGACACCGACCTGGTCGGCGCCTACGGCATGATGGTCGACATCTCGCGCACCTGGCGGTGCGGTGATGGCACGCCGACGGGGGCGCAGGCCGACGTCCACGGGCGGGCTGCCGAACAGCTGCATCGCAACCTGGAGCTGCTCACGCCGGGACGGTCCTTCCGCGAGCTGGCCTTCGACGCGTGGACCCCGTCGCTGGACGAGTACCGTCGCTACCCGTGCCTGTTCCACGGCGTGGGACAGTGCGACGAGTACCCCGACATCTACTTCCCAGAGGACTGGGACGCGTGGGGATACGACGGCGTCGTCGAACCCGGCATGGTGTTCACGGTCGAAGCCTACGTCGGCCCGCGTGGAGGCGGCGAGGGCGTCAAGCTCGAGAACCAGGTGTTGGTGACCGACGATGGGCCCGAGCTGCTGACCCACTTCCCGCTCGGGCTGACCGACTGATCATGCGGGCGCGCGAGCGATCAGTGTGTACATCAGCGGCACCATGTCGCGTTGCGCCGGCGGCAGCCCGGTACTGGTCGTGTTCCCGCACCATGTGCGGGAACATCTGCCACTCGAGCCCGCATGTTCGTGGAACGTCGTGAGCGTCAGGCCGTGATCGAGCAGCGCGGTGACGATCTCCCCGATGCCGTGGTTCCACTCGTAGGTGCGCGTGCTCGTGATCTCGGTGTCTGGTAGCCAGTTCAGCGCCCGACGCCGGTGTAGACCAGGTCGTAGCGCTGGTCGAGGACGTCGACGGCGTCGTCGACCTGCGCAATCTCGAACCGGCCGTCGGTGTCGGTGTCGGCGAACAACCCGCGCGCTTGCTCGATCGACGCCTCGGACTGGTCGAGTCCGGTCACGTCGGCGCCGAGCCTGTGCCGCATCCTCTCACTGCGCCGGCCATGTGGCACACCCACAGCCGGTGCGGTAGCGCACGAACAGCACGGCAACCGGCACGACAGCCCGTGTCGTACCGGTGATCGCGTGTGTCGAGGTTCAGCGCCGTTGATCAGAACGGAAGTGGGACCGGGGCATTTCGATCTGCCGCGGCTTCCGGAGGCGGTGA
>JAHWKT010000074.1:4893-13961 GCA_019347695.1 Actinomycetota bacterium
GGCGGTGACTCGGTGCTGTTGATTCGCCGGGCAGCTCGTGGCTGCGAGGTGAGCGCCACACCCCGTCGGGTGAAGGTCATCGTGCCGTCGGGCGCAAGGGTGCTCCTCCCCCCGCTGTCGTGGATCGCGTGATGGTGGTTGGCGCAGACGAGCGCGAGGTTTTCGAGTGTGGTCGGCCCGCCGTTCGAGATCGGTGTCACATGGTGGTTCTCGCACTGGTCGACTGGTGCCAGGCAGCCCGGGAATCTGCAGCCACTGTCGCGAGCGATGAGTGCAGCGCGCAGCGTGGCGGATACCGCAGGGTGGGCGGCGCTGACACCCAGCACGTCCGCACCGTCGACGAGCACGTGTCGGACGTCGCATGACAGGCGCTGCACCGCCGCCGCGGTGAGCTCGACCCGCGGGCGATGCGTGCTCCACAGGAGCGGTGCCGTCGACGACCAGTCGTCGGGTGCCACGGCCGCGCCAGCGGTGTCGGCGAGCGCGGCTGCGTCGGTGAGGATGATCATCGAGGGACGTGCGCGACCGCCTGGCGTGCCGGCGAGGTACGCAACGATGATCGTGATCAGCCGCGATGCATTCGAACGACCCTTGTCGCGGCGCCGGCCATCGCCGTCGGCGCCACCGGCCTGGCCCTGTCCGTCGTCGTCGCCGCCACCATCACCATCGTCGCCAGGAACGGAGGCCTCGAGGCCAGCGAGCAGCGTCGCGGTCGCTTCGGCGTCGAACTCACCGGTGACGTGCGAACTGCCGTCGAACCGTTGCTGGACCGAGAACCGCTGACCGCGGAACTGGCGCTGCTCACGGTTCGTGTGGAGATCCGGACGTGCCTGGTCGACCAGTCGGTCGACGGCGGTGACGACCCGGTCGGGGTCGAGCCTGCGGACACGCTCGGCGTCAGCGGCGAGCGTGCGATCAAGCCAGGCACGCTGCTCAGCGGTCAAGTTGCGGGTCGCGGCGACGATGGCTCTGACCGCCGGCCAGGACAGCGAGCCGTCCGCGAACCACGCGCTGACGGTCGGCATGTCGGCGAGACGGTCGGCATGTCGGCGAGACGCTCGACCGCGGCCGTGAGCATCTTCTCGTCGCCGACCGTCCGGGCGGCGAACACCGCAGCCACGTGCTCGTGGTCACGCCTTCCTCGGCGATGACCCCGCGGTGGGTGGTCTGCGCAAGGAATCCGACGACGGCCGCCATGAGACGGTCGGAGGCCGTGAGGATCGCACCGGCAGCGCGGATCGCAGAGCGCTCCCGGGCGCTCGGGTCCGACCTGTTCATGCCGCCGGTCGTGGCCGCATCGACCAGTTGATCGGTGAGACGGTGTAACGCGGTCGTCGTGGATTCGAGGTCTGCTGCGCTCTGGCTATTTCCATGAATAGAACATACGTTCGCCCATTGCGCTAGTCAGTCCATATCGGTGGTTGTGGATAACTTTCGCTATGTTCCGCGGGCGAAGCCGAGCTCGTGCATCGTGGTGATCTGCAGCGCGAGTGCCAGGTCGATCTGGCGGCGCGGGTCGGTCGTGAACACCCCGATGAGCGACTCGATCCGGGCAAGCCGGCCCCGCACGGTGTTGTAGTGGAAGTGCAGGCGGCGCGCGGTCGCGGCGACGTTGCCGCCGGTCTCCAGGAACGTGTGCAGCGTGTCGCGCAACACTGTGGCGTCGTCGCTGTCAGCCAGCAGCGGTCCGAGGGTGTCGACGGCGTACGCCCGCAGCTCGTCAGGTGGCACCAGGCTCAGGATGCGGTAGGAGCCCAGGTCGTCGAACAGCACGGCCGCGTCGCTGCGGTGGATGCGGCGGCCGATGCGGACGGCGGTGGCGGCCTGCTCGTAGGCGGCGGCGATCTGCGCCGGTCCGTCGATCACCCGGCTCACACCGACCAGGCTGCGCGCGCCCGACCCGGCCACCGCGTCGGAGACCTCGTCGGCAGCGGTGTCGGCACTGGTGATGATGACGATCTCGGTGGCGAGTGGGACGATCGCTGCGCTCGAGTCCCGCCGGCGGACGGCGGAGGTCACCGCCGACAGCAATCGCTGCTGGCTGTGGCCTCCGCCATGCGGTGGTCGGTCGCCGTCGACGATCATGACCAGCAGCCGACGCGTCAGATCCCACCCCATCGCGGCTGCGCGGCGAACGACGTCGTGTGCGTGCTCGAACCGTCCACCGATCAGCGCGTGCAGCAGGTCAGCGGCCGACTTGTGGCGGGCGGACCGCACGGCGGACTGTTGATGGAGCACCAGCGCGGCGACCAGCGCGGCGCTGCGCAGCGCCGCCAGGTCGTCGTCGCCGAGTGGACGATCGAGCTCCACCGCACCGATGACGCCTTCGTAGCGCACATCCGCCGAGATCGGCACGGTCAGCAACCGCATGCCGCCCTGCAGTGCAGTGATCCGCTCGGACCGCCGATCTCCAGGGCGGAGTCCGACGATGGCGCGCCGGACATGCTCCAGCCGATCGGGATCGGTGAAGCCGGCGCTGCCGATCACCGCGCCACCGGGTTCGGCGATCAGCACCGCCCGGCGCAGCACTCGGGCGACATCGTGGGCGACCTCCGGCAGGCTGCCGCCGCTGAGCACGATCTCGGCGAGCGTGTGATGCACGCGCTCGGACACGGACAGCGCCGAGACCTGATGATCGAGGATGCGGGTCAACGTCTGCTGCAGGACGTCGTCGTAGCGCACGTGCGACGCCAGCTCCACGACGGGGAAGTCGAGCCGGTCGGCGTGCGCCACCAGATCGGGCGGTAGCCGGTCGAGGTAGCGACCGAGTTTGACGCCGAGGCCCGACAGCTCCCGATCGGCAAGTGCCGGCACGAGGCTGGACAGCTGCTCGGGTTGCTCGCGGAACGGGTAGGCGGTCGTCAGCAGGAACTCGTTGGGCTTGACCCACGGGAGGATGTCGGGCACCTCCATCACGTTCATCCGCCGGACCATCCGGTCGAGTCCGCGGGCACCGGCGGCGATCCGATAGCCCGCCAGTGCGGGCACCGACAGCACGTCGCGGAGCGGTACGCCACCGGTCAGTCGCGGGGTGGTCGTCAGCGGTGCCGGAACGGATCCGTCTGTGGGATTGGCAATGATCGACATGACAACCTTCCCATCTCCGTCACATCTTGCCCTACCGGTCGGTGTGCGTCACGGGTTACCGTCGGGACCTCAACATCCGTGTCGTTTCGGGAGGTAGTCGTCGATGGCCGTCGTCGCTCGCAAGGTCGTCATCGAGAGCGTGCAGGACGCAGCAGGTATGGCAGGACTCATCGAGGACGGTGTCTTCACCGCCGATGAGGTGATCGCCATCATCGGCAAGACCGAGGGCAACGGCGGGGTCAACGACTTCACCCGAATCCTCGCCGACCAGGCGTTCCGCGCGGTGCTGATGAAGCACGGCACGCGCTCACTCGATGAGGTCGAGCAGGTCCCGATGGTGTGGTCTGGCGGCTGCGACGGCGTCATCACACCGCACGCCACGGTGTTCGCCCGCAACGACGAGACCGGACCGGATGACGAGTCGCGGCTCACGGTCGGGATCGCGATGAGCGACACCATCCTGCCCGAGGACATCGGCCGACCGGCGATGGTGTCCAAGGTCGCCGACGGTGTCCGCAAGGCGATGGAGATCGCCGGCATCACCGACCGGGCCGAGGTCCACTACGTGCAGACCAAGACGCCGTTGCTGACCATGGAGACCATCAACGAGGCCAAGTCGCGCGGCGAGAGCGTGTTCAGCGAGGACATCCACCAGTCGATGGACATGTCCAACGGCACGACCGGCCTTGGGATCGCCGTCGGGCTCGGCGAGATCGAGATGCCGGACGCCGACGCGATCGGCAGCGACATGGAGCTGTTCTCGTCGGTGGCGTCGTGCTCGTCCGGTGTCGAGCTCGACCGGGCCCAGATCGTGCTGGTCGGCAACGCCCCGGGTGCCGGGGGCGACCTGCGCATCGGGCACGGGGTGATGAACGACGCGCTGGACTTCGACGGCATCTACGACGCGATCCGCTCTGCCGGCCTGGACCTGCCCGAACGGCCGCACCCGTCGGACCTCGGCGATCGGCTGGTGAACGTGTTCCTCAAGTGCGAGGCGGATCCCAACGCGCAGCTGCGCGGCCGCCGGCAGATCATGCTCGACGACTCCGACGTCCACTGGCACCGCCACGCCAAGGGTGCGGTCGGCGGCGTGACCGCGGCCGCCGTCGGTGATCCCGCGGTGTTCGTGTCGGTGAGCGCGCAGCACCAGGGACCGCCCGGTGGCGGTCCGGTCGCCGCGATCGTCCACGTCGAGTGACGTGACCCGCCGGTAGGACAGCACGTGACGGTGCACGATCTGGTGATCAGCGACGCGCGGCTGCGTCGCGGCGCGCGTGAGCCGTTGCGTGGCGACGTCCGCAACATCGGCATCGTCGATGGCCGCATCGCCACGATCACTGAAGCACCGGTCGATGGCATCGAGCGGGTCGACGCCGGCGGCGCCCTCGTCCTGCCGTCGTTCGTCGACGCACACCTGCACCTGGACAAGGTGCACACCTGGCAGCACACCGGCGGCGAGGCACGAACGGCCTATGCCGGCGAGGGCATGGCCGCCGCGGCACGTGCGATCGAGCTCGCATCGGCCGTGAAGGACGACTACGACGAGGCGATCATCCTCGACCGCGCACGCGATGTGCTGCTCGACGGGTTGCGCAACGGCATCACCCACGTGCGCGCGTTCGCCGACTCCGACACGCGGGCGGGCCTTCGTGGTGTCCGGCCGTTGCTGCGGCTCCGCGACGAGCTGGCCGGGCTGGTCACCGTCGAGGTGGTGGCGTTCCCGCAGGACGGCATCGTTCGCGATCCCGGGGCGATCGACGTGGTCGACGAGGCGTTGCGGATCGGTGCCGACATCGTCGGTGGCATCCCCTGGATCGAGGACACCGCCGGCGAGGCACTGGCGCACGTCGACCGTGTCTTCGATCTGGCCCAGCGCTACGACCGTGACATCGCCATGCTGACCGACGACGCGGGGGACGCGGCGTTGCAGACGACCGCGATCCTGGCGTCAACGGCGATCGAGCGTGGCTGGACCGACCGGATCACCGCCTGTCACGCCCGGGCCGTCGGCCTGTACCCGCCGCCGCGGGTGGCACGGTTGGCGCGCCTGGCACGACGTGCGGGGATGGTGTTCGTCACCAATCCCCACACCGCCCCGCTGACGCTGCCGGTGACCGCGTTCCTCGACGCGGGCCTGCCGGTGGCGCTCGCGCAGGACGACGTGGCCGACGCGTACTACCCCTTCGGTCAACACCACCTGCTCGAGGTCGCGCTGCTCGCGGCCCACGCCCTCGACATGACCAGCCCGCGCGCGATGGAGCACCTGCTGGACATGGTGACGGTCCACGGCGCCCGCGCGCTGCGCGTGGACGGGCACCGCATCGCCGTCGGTGCGGCCGCCGACGTGGTGGTGCTCGAGGGCGACGACGCCCGCGCAGTGCTCGCCGCGCACCGCGCCCCGCGGCACGTGATCCGCAACGGACGGGTGGTCGCCACCTCGCAGGTCACGTCGGATGTCGTGGTGAGCTCGTCGACCGAGGGCGCGGGCGTCGGGAGGACGAACTGAGCCGACGACAGCCCGATGCAGCGAAAGCGACAAGGAGGAAGCCACATGGCGACGACGCAGACCGGACAGATCGACCTCAACTACGGACTCGACGACGTCCCCAAACCGTTCCCGAAGGCGCTCGGCCTCGGGCTGCAGCACGTGCTCACGATGTTCGGTGCCACGATCGCCGTGCCGCTGCTGCTCGGGCCGGCGATGGGGATGGACACCACGCAGATCGCGATCCTCATCAGCTCGGTGTTCATGGCGTCGGGCATCGCGACGATCCTGCAGCTGACCATCGGTTCGCGGCTGCCGATCGTCCAGGGGGTGTCGTTCGCGTTCCTCGGGCCGTTCTTCGCGATCATCGGCTCCAAGGAGGGAGTCGAGGCGATGACGTTCATCGGCGGTGCCATCCTGCTCGGCGCCGTCGTGGAGGCAGTCATCGGCTACAGCGGCCTGTTCGGGCTGATCCGCCGGTTCATCACCCCGATCGTGATCGGACCGGTGATCGCCCTGATCGGCCTGTCGCTGTTCAATGCCGCGACGCTGCAGGTGAACACGATCACCGGTGAGGACGGCGGCATCGTCCTGGCCGGCAACTGGTGGATCGCGCTGCTGACCGTGGGGCTGGTCTTCCTGTTCTCCCTCGTGCTGTCACGACGGTCCCAGCTGGTGTCGGTGTTCGCGATCCTGCTGGCGGTCGTCTGCACCTACATCGTCGCCCTGATCCTGTCGGAGATCGGCCTGATCACCGATGGCAACCGGGCGTTCGTCAGCTTCCAGACCATCGGCCAGAGCTTCACGGACGCGCCGTGGGTGCGCAACGTGGTCGGCGAGCGATCGCTGCTGTTCCCCTGGGGTGCGCCCGCGTTCGATCTCGGCTTCTTCATCGCGGTGCTCGCTGCCTACCTGGCCTCGGCGATCGAGTCGTTCGGGGACTACCACGCCGTCGCGCGTGTCTGCGGGCTCGGCGAGCCGACACGGGGACAGATCAACCGCGGCATCGGCAGCGAGGGTGTGGGGTGCTTCTTCACCGGCCTGCTCGGCGGCTTCGCGTCGACCTCGTACACCGAGAACATCGGGCTGATCGGGTTGACCAGGGTCGCCAGCCGCTATGTCGTGATGGTGGGTGCGATCGCGTTGATCGTGCTGGGCTTCGTCACGAAGTTCGGCGCCATCATCGCCACGATCCCCACGCCGGTGGTCGGCGGGGTCTACCTCGCGCTGTTCGGCCTGATCGCGGCCGTCGGGCTGACCAACCTCATGCGCGCCGACATGACGTCCCAGCGCAACCTGCTGATCGCCGGGTTCATCCTGTTCATGGGTCTCGTCGTTCCCGACTTCATGAATCAGCTGCCGCAGGACTGGACGCTGTTCGGGATGACGTGGACGACCAACCTGGCCCGTAGCATCTTCGGCAGCGGCATCGCGGTCGCGGCGATCCTCGGGCTCTTCCTCGACAACGCGATCCCGGGCACCGACGCCGAACGCGGCGTCGTGTCCGACGGCGACCCGTCGACCGACCCCGACGCCACCGCTGCCGGTCAGGCGTAGGCATCATGCGCACCGACACCGTGCCGGCGGACGCCGACCGCCGTCGCACCGTCGTCGCGCTGGGCGGCAACGCCATCGCGCCGGCGGGCACGGGCGGCACCGCCGAGGAGCAGACGCGCAACATCCGCCGGGCGATGGACCTGATCGCCGAGCTCATCGTCGACGGACGCGAGATCGTCATCACGCACGGCAACGGTCCGCAGGTCGGCAACCTGCTGCGCAAGAACGAGATGGCCAAGGACGTCGTGCCGCCGATGCCGCTGGACTGGTGTGTCGCGCAGACGCAGGCGACCATCGGCTATCAGATGATCACGGCGCTGGAGCACGCGTTGGAGGCGCATGGCGACCTGTCGACCGTCGTGCCGGTGATCTCGCGGGTCGAGGTGTCGGCCGACGATCCGGCGTGGTCGGACCCGAGCAAGCCGATCGGGCCCTTCATCACCGATGCGGACGAGGTCGAGCGCCGCCGGCGCGAGGATGGCCACGACTTCGTCGACCTCGGCGAGCGTGGCTGGCGTCGGGTGGTGCCGTCGCCGCAGCCGCTGCGGTTGCTGGAGTCGATGACGATCAACCTGCTGCTCGATGCCGGCGCGGTCGTCGTCGCCAACGGCGGCGGCGGCATTCCCATGGTGCGGACCGGCGACAACCTGCTGAGCGGCGTCGAGGCGGTGATCGACAAGGACCTCGCCGGTGCATTGCTGGCGCGCCAGCTGCATGCCACGGGCCTGGTCATCCTGACCGACGTCGACGGTGTGGCGATCGACTTCGGTTCGCCGCAGGAGCGGTGGCTGTCGAAGGTGACCGCTTCGGAGTTGCGGGCGCACGCGGACGACGGAGAGTTCGCCCGCGGATCGATGGGACCGAAGGTGGCGGCGGCGCTGTCGTTCGTGGAGCACGCGGGCATGCCGGCGGCGATCGGTGCGCTCGACGACGTGCTCGGTGTCGTGCGTGGCGAGTCCGGCACCCTCATCGTTCCAGACGACGCCGCGTCGGGAGACCGCTCGTGAACACGAGCGCACCGACGTCGGTGATGGGGATCCGGCAGCGGCCGCGATCGGTAGAAGGCGTGGCGGCCAGCGCGTGGCTGCAGTCGATGGTGTGGGGACCGCGGCGGGCGCTGCGGGTGGTCGGGGCGAGTGGTCCGGCCTGCTACGCCCACGTTGAGGGTGGACAGGTGCTCGCGCTCGAGACACCGGGAGGCGCCAGCCTGCCCAATGCGCTCACGCTGGGTTCCCACGGCGCAGGTGGCGGTGGTCTGGCTGTCGGCGCGGCGGGAGCGGTCGGTGACGGGCGGGTGTGCATCGGCGACCGCACGATGGTCGTACGCCGATGGTGGGATCCCCACGCGCAGGTCCGCGAGTTCGACGTCGGTGTGCTGCGTCGCCATCGCCATCTGCTGCCCGCTGTGCTGGCCGACGGCCACCACGTCTATGGGCTGACGGCCCCGGTCGGACGGCTGCGCAACGCAGCGATCGACCGCGACACGCACACCGTCGCCTCCGTCGTCGACGAGCTTGTCGGTCGTGGGCCGGGGTCGACGCCCGCTGGCGACGACGTGCTGGCGGGGCTGCTCGCGGCGCTGCGGACATACCGCGCCGCCCACGATCGTCGGGTCGCCGGGTTCACCGACGCGCTTGCGCGCGAGACCGCGAGGGCCGCACACCGTACGACCGCGCTGTCGGCGACGCTGCTGCGATGCGCCGACGACGGTGCGGTCGTCGGTGCAGCCCGCCGCGTGCTCCGTGCGCTGGCGGGCCACGGACGGCCCGCCGAAGCTGTCGCCTCGCTCGCCGTCGTCGGCCACACGTCCGGTCGTGACCTGCTGACCGGCATCGCCACCGCTGTTGACCTGCTGACCACCGAAAGGGGCTGACGTGACCTCAAGTAGCGACAGCGATAGGTCGCATGACCAGACCTCAAGTAGCGACAGCGATAGGTC
>JAHWKT010000074.1:14061-17158 GCA_019347695.1 Actinomycetota bacterium
CGACAGCGATAGGTCATCGGACCAGAGGCAGCACGTAGAGATTCGACACGGCGCGTACCACGACTCCGTGACGCTGCTGCAGGTGTCGCGCGACATCACGGCGCTCGATGGTGTCGACGAGGCCGTCGTCGCGATGGGCACCGAGCTGAACGTGAGCATCCTCGCCGACCTGGGCTTCGAGGGCGACGGCATCAGCGACGCCTCGCCCAACGACCTCATCGTTGCGGTGCGTGCCGACGACGACGAGACCGTCGATGCGGCCCTGGCCGCGGTCGAACGCGCGCTGGCCGACTCCTCGGGCTCCGGCGGCGATGGCGGCGACTTCAACGCACCACCACCGCACACGATCGGGCAGGCCGCGCGACAGTCCGAGCTCGACCTCGCGTTGATCTCGGTGCCGGGCGAGCACGCGTTCGTCGAGGCGATGGACGCGCTGCGTGCGGGCATGCACGTGATGCTGTTCAGCGACAACGTGCCGCTCGACCAGGAGATCGCGCTGAAGACCGAAGGTCGACGCCGGGGGCTGCTGGTCATGGGCCCCGACTGCGGCACCGCGATCGTGGGCGGCGTCGGTCTGGGGTTCGCCAACGTCGTGCGGCCGGGCCCGGTCGGCGTGGTCGCGGCGTCGGGCACGGGCGCACAGCAGCTGTGCTGCCTGCTCGACGAGGCGGACGTGGGCCTGCGCCACGTACTCGGCGTCGGCGGGCGGGATCTGTTGGCCGAGGTGGGCGGCGCCTCCACGCTGCAGGCGCTCGAGGCGCTCGACGCCGACGCGAGCATCGAGCTGATCGTCGTGGTGTCCAAGCCACCCGACCCGGATGTCGCCGAGCGGGTGCGGGAGGCCGCGCAGGCGTGTGCCACCCCGGTAGTGCTCGGCTTCGTCGGCCGCGGCGAGCGCGACCTGACCGCCGTCGCCGAGGACGCCGCGAAGCAGGCCGGCAGTCCCATGGGCGAGCATCGACGATGGGAGCCTGACGACGTCCCGACCCCGGCTGACGGAGCCCTGCGGGGGTTGTTCAGCGGCGGGACGCTGTGTGACGAGGCCATGGTGATCGCCGCCGAGTCACTCGGCGCGATCCGCTCGAACATCCCGCTCGAGCCGGAGTGGGCGCTCGACGACACCGACGACGCCGGGCACGTGATGATCGATTTCGGCGAGGACGACATGACCCAGGGCCGTCCCCACCCGATGATCGACCACAGCCTGCGGGTGTCGCGCCTCGAACGCGAAGCGCGGCGTCCGGGCAGCAACGTCCTGCTCATGGACGTCGTGCTCGGTCACGGTGCCGACGACGATCCGGCCGCGGCGTTGGCACCGGCGATCGCCGACGCGCGGCGGGTCGCCGCGGACCGCGGCGACCGCCTCGCCGTCGTCGTGTCGCTGTGTGGCACCCGGGACGACCCGCAGGACCGTGACGGACAGGCCATGGCGTTCGCTGACGCCGGCGCGATCGTTCACCTGTCGAACGCCCAGGCGGCACGCGACGCCGTCCGGCTCGTCTCCGGGGGCGCGGCGTGACGGGCACGACGACCGCAGGCGACGGGGAGGCTGCAATCATGGAGACCGGAACCGACGGGCCGCTGGCCTCCCTGCTTGCCGATGAGCCGCGGGTCGTCACCGCTGGCGTGAGCTTGTTCGCCGACGCGTTGGCGACGCAGGGCGTGGCACCGGTGCGCACCGAGTGGCGGCCGCCGGCCGGCGCGGGCGATGCGCTGGCACGGATCGCCGGTGACGAACGACTCGACACGGCGAACCGCGAGGCGGTCGAGCGGCTGCAGTCCGCGCGTCCGCATCTGGTGGATCTGCAGGCTGCACGTGACGTGATCGACGGGTTCGACGACGGCATGCTGTTGCACGCCGGTCCGCCGATCGAGTGGGCCGACGCCTCCGGCCCGTTGCGTGGCGCGATCATCGGCGCACTGCTGTACGAGGGGTGGGCCGACGATGCCGACGCCGCCGTGGCGATGGCCGGGCGCGGTGATGTCGACCTGTCGCCGTGTCACGAGCACTCCAGCGTCGGGCCGATGGCCGGGGTGGTCAGCCCGTCGATGCCGATGTACGTACTACACGACGAGGAGCACGGCATCACCGCGTGCTGCACGCAGAACGAGGGGCTGGGCAAGGTGCTGCGCTACGGCGCCTTCGGCGACGAGGTCGTCGACCGTCTCAGGTGGATGGAGCGCACGCTGGCCCCTTTGACCCGCGCAGCGCTGCAGGCGCACGGGCCGATCGACGTCCGAGCGCTCATCGTCCAGGCGCTGCAGATGGGCGACGAGGGGCACAACCGCAACCGTGCCGGCTCGTCGCTGTTCCTCCGCGAGATCGCCGGCGACCTCATCGAGGTCGACGCGTCGACCGCTGACATCGCCGACGTCCTGCGCTTCATCAACGGCAACGACCACTTCTTTCTGAACCTGGTCATGCCCGCAGCCAAGGCCGCCGCGGACGCCGCACGCGACATCCCCGGCTCGAGCATGGTCGTCGCGATGGCCCGCAACGGAACCGAGTTCGGCGTCCAGTGCTCCGGCACCGGCGACGAGTGGTTCACCGGCCCCGCCGGTGTCCCCGACGGGCTGTTCCTGTCGGGCTACGGGCCCGACGACGCCAACCCCGACATCGGCGACTCGACCATCACCGAGACCGCCGGGATCGGGGGATTCGCGATGGCCGCAGCACCCGCCATCGTGCGGTTCGTCGGCGGTGAGGTCAGCGACGCGCTGCGCTTCACCCTGTCGATGTACGAGATCGCACTCGACGAGCACGACGCCTACCAGATCCCGATCCTGGGCTTCCGCGGCACCCCCGTGGGCATCGACGCCACCAAGGTCGTGCGCACGGGCGTCGTCCCGGCGGTCAACACCGGCATGGCCGGTCGCGAGCCGGGGACCGGCCAGGTCGGTGCAGGGCTGGTCGAACCGCCGATGGAGTGCTTCGTCGGCGCGGTACGTGCGCTGGCGGACCGGGTGGAGCCAACATGAAGCCGCCGCCATTCGGGTACCACGCGCCGACGACGATCGAGGCGGCGCTGGAGGTCCTGGACGATCTTGGCGACGATGCGAAGGTGCTCGCCGGCGGACAGAGCCTGATCCCGTTGCT
>JAHWKT010000205.1 GCA_019347695.1 Actinomycetota bacterium
GCGTGCGGCCGGGATGCGCGTGCTCGGCTTTGTCGGCGGCGGGCATGCCGGCGCCGACGCCGCTACGGGTCTTGATCTCGCAGACGACCAGCGCCCCGTGGTCGAGCGCCACCACGTCGAGCTCGCCCCGCAACGCGGGGTCCGCGGGACGCCAGTTGCGAGCGAGCACCCGCCAGCCCAATCGCATGAGGTAGGCGGTGGCGGCGTCCTCGCCATCGGCTCCGAGTCGTGCGTTTCGTGCCATGGCGGGCGACGATACGTAGCCACGCCACGTCCGACCAATGGCTGGTCGCGGGCCTGTGGATACTCATCGGCGTGCACGTGACGCCGGGGCAAGGAGCTGTGTCGACCGACCCGTCAGTCGCCCCGTGCTAGATGACGCCCAGACCCCACAGCAGCGCCACGGCGAGCACGACCAGCCCGGCGATCAGCAACGCGATATCAGTGCCCTTGCCGTCCCGGTACCGGCGCGTCGAGTTGAATCCCATGCCCTGCAGGCTAGTCGGCCGTGGACGCCGACGTCTCGTCGTAGTCCGGCACCGACAGCACCGACGCGCGATCGAACGGCCACACCAGCACGAACGCACGGCCGATCAGCTGGTCGCGGCTGATGGTGCCGAGCAGGCTGCGCGAGTCGGAAGATCGCGGTCGGTTGTCGCCCATGACGAAGTACTCGTCGTCGGGGATCCGCTGCGCCGGCATGAACGACTCGTCACGCCCTGACAGGTACCCGCCGTCAGCGGCCTGAGATTCCGGCAGCGGCTCGCCGTTGATGTGGACCACGCCATCGATGATCTCGATGGTGTCACCAGGCAGACCGATCACCCGTTTGATGAAGTCCTGCTCGGACGGTGGCGCCAACCCGAGCCCGGCCGCCAGCGATCGCAGTCCGCTGGCCAGCGGGTTCGCCGCGTTGTGTTCAGCGCCCGCCTCGTCGGAGAACACAACGATCTCCCCACGTTCGGGTTCGCCGAGCCGGAACGCCAACCGGTTGACGAGCACCCGGTCGCCGATCTCCAGCGTCGGCACCATCGACTCCGACGGGATGTAGAAGGCCTGCACAAGGAAGCTGCGCAGCAGCAGGGCAAGCACGAACGCGACCAGCAGCAGCACCGGCAGCTCCGCGATGAAGCCGCCGACGCGGCGGGCGGGTGAGTGGGTCGACGCGGCCTCGCTGGTGCCGCGGGGCGGCTCCACGCGTTCGATGTTGGGGCGGGCGTCAGCCACAGCGAGTGGCCGCGCGTCCGTCAGACCCCTGCCTGGTCACGACGCTCGCGGATCTTGGCCTTCTTGCCGACGCGGTCGCGCAGGTAGTACAGCTTGGCGCGGCGCACCCGACCACGGCGGATGACGTCGATGTGGTCGATGACGGGTGCGTGCAGCGGAAAGGTGCGCTCTACCCCGATGCCGTTGAAGCTGATCTTGCGTACCGTGAACGTGGCACCGACGCCACTGCCGCGGCGGGCGATCACGTCGCCCTCGAACACCTGGATGCGGGAGCGGCTGCCCTCGACGACCCGGACGTGCACGCGCACCCGGTCACCGGCGCGGAAGTCCGGGATGTCGTCGCGGAGGTTGTCGCGGTCGATCACGTCGGTCGGGTTCATGACAGCACATCTTTCGCGTGCGGATTCGGGTGGACATGCCGCGGCCCGGACGGCGCTGCGGTGAGGTGATCTGACAGGATAGCCCCACGGTGCGCGCGGCTTCAATCGCGTGCATCGTCGATGTCGTCGTCGGATGGCGGGCGGGGCTCGTGGGGGTTACGGCCACCGCGGCGTTCCCACCGGGCGTACAGGTCCGGACGCACCCGGCGCGTGCGTTCCAGCGCCTGCTGGGCACGCCACGCCGCGACCCGCGCGTGGTCGCCGCTGCGCAGGATCTCGGGCACGGCCATGTCGCGGAAGCTCGCCGGCCGGGTGTACTGCGGATACTCGAGCAGACCGTCGGCGTGCGACTCGTCGGTCGCGCTGTGGACATTGCCCATGACACCCGGCTGCAACCGCGTCACCGCCTCGATGACCACCGCCGCGGCGACCTCGCCGCCTGCCAGCACGTAGTCACCGATCGAGATCTCGTCGTGCGCCAACCCGTCGTGCACCCGCTCGTCGATGCCCTCGTACCGGCCGCACAGCAGCAGCAGGTGGCCGCTGTCGGCCAGATCACGGACCCGGCGCTGATCGAGCAGGTGGCCGCGAGGGGTGAGCACCACCGTCCGCGGCCGTGCGTCGACCGCTCCGTACAGGGCGTCGACGGCGGCGAAGAACGGCTCCGGTTTGAGCACCATGCCGGCGCCGCCGCCGTAGGGCATGTCGTCCGCCGTGCGGTGCCGGTCGGTCGTCCAGCGCCGCAGGCCGTGGATCTCGACGTGCAGGACGCCGGCGTCGATCGCACGGCCGAGCAGCGACGCCTGCACCAGCCCGGAGAAGTACTCCGGGAACAGCGTGAGCACGTCGATCCGCATGACAGACGTGCTTGTCACTCGAGCGCGTCCGCCGGATCGATGAGTCCAGGCGGGCCGTGCACCACGATCGGCTCGGCCATGTCGACCAGCTCGTCGACGACCGGGATGAGCACCTCACCGCCGTCGGGCCGGGCGACCGACAGGTAGTCGTGCGCCGGGCCGTCGAGCAGGGCCTCCACGACACCGACCAGCGCGCCGGAGGCGTCGACGACCTCCCGGCCGAGCACCTCGTCAGCCCAGATGAGGTCGTCGGCGGTCACCGCGGCACGATCGATCTGCAAGGGCACGCCGCGCAGGGCATCGACCGACGCGCGATCGTCGATGCCGACGAACCGGACCATCGAACGACCACGGTGGTGACGCACGGTGGCGATCTCGAGCTCCCGCGTTCCGGCGGTCACGTGCAGCCCCGGGGTCAGGGCGTCGCCGAGATCGGGATCGAGCCAGAGGTAGACGTCACCGGCGAGCCCGAAGGGCTTGCCGACGGTGGCCAGCACCGCGCGCGCCGGCATGGATCAGTCGACGATCTCGACCGTCGCGCTGGTCCCCTCGCGGGTCGCGGCCGCCTTCACGACCGTGCGGATCGCCTTCGCGGTGCGGCCGCGCTTGCCGATCACCTTGCCCATGTCGTCGGCGTGCACGCGCAGCTCCAGCACGGTGTCGACGCGGTCGCCGTCGACGGGCGTGACCGAGACGTCATCGGGGTGATCGACCAGCTTGCGGGCGATGAAGGCGAGCACCTCCTCGGTCATCATGACGTCACGGCCTCGACATCGTCGTCGGTCGAGGCGCTGTCGGCATGATCGCTGCCCGGCTGCTCGTCGACGGCGGACTCGGCCGCCGCGGCGTCATCGCTGCTCGGCTGTTCGTCCGTGCCGGACTCGCCCACCGCGGCATCATCGGCCGCGGCGTCCTGCGTCGCCGTCGTGTTCTCCTGGACCGCTGGGGCGGCCGCGGTCACCCGCTGGCGACCGACGTCGCCGGGGTGGAACTCGTCCCAGATGCCGGTCACCCTGAGCAGCTGCCGCACCGCATCTGAAGGCTGCACCCCCTCACCCAGCCAGTACAGCGCGCGCTCACGCTTGATCTCGATCGCGGAGGGCTCACGCAACGGCTGGTAGTAGCCGATGTCCTCGATGAACCGCCCATCACGGGGCGAGCGGGCATCTGCCACCACGACCCGGTAGAACGGCTGCTTGCGCTTTCCCTCGCGCCGCAGGCGCATCTTCACAGCCATCGACTGCCTCGTCCTTGTCTCGGTTTGATCGACCGCCGCGCCGGCACCCCGGATGCGCACCGCAGCGGTGTCGTAGATCTGCTGATGTCGTGTGCGTGCGGCACGGCGGCACTCGGGATGGACGCAAACGCGCGCGCGCCGTCTCCACACCAGCACGCAGTCTAGCGTAGCGCCATCGTCATGTGCGCGGTGGCCGACCTCCCTCATGCGGCGGCCCCTGGGAACCAGCCGTGGTACGCACCTGTGGTCCTTCGGGAGGCAGCCGGTGACCCCTAGCCGCCGAAACCGGCGTACGACGGGCCGAGGCGTGTGACGTCCACGCTTCCGAAGGCACGCAGCGTGCGGACACGCACTGTGGGCGCTTCGGCCGCGACCTGGTCGGCGCACGCGGTGCACTCGGTGCCGCCGAAGATCACGACACCGTCCTTCTCGACGCGGACCCCTCGGGCACCCGGATCGACACCCCGCCGAACGCGACCGGAGCGCGGACCGTCATCTCGTCACCGGCCTCGAGGGCCTGCGTGCTGACGATGTGATCGCTGCCGCCAACACCGCCGGCACCACGTCGTCCGACGACAGCACCCAGCCGACCGGCAATGCGATCGCCGCCGCGGCCAGCAGCCACGCGGCCCAGCGTCGCACGGCCGCCAGCGCGTCGGACCTGCGCCGCCCCGCCCGCCGCTCCAAGGACCGATGGTCGTCGTACTGGTGGTCGGCCGAACGCAGCGGCACGCGGTCGGCGAACTCCTCGAGCGACGGCGAGCATAGGCCACTGCGTCGCGCGACTTCGCGGTCGCCCTCCATCGGGCCTAG
>JAHWKT010000075.1 GCA_019347695.1 Actinomycetota bacterium
CGGGGACCCGATCATGGCCGGCGTCGACCGGGTCATCCAACGCAAGTTCCCGGGCGCGCAGGGGCAGCCCCACACCACCATCACCGGCGCGGGGCACTTCCTGCAGGAGGACAAGGGCAGGCAGCTCGCGGCGGTGATCGCCGACTTCGCGAGCGGGCACTGACCTCGGAGGCGGTCAGGGCGCCGGTCCGGGGTCGATGGTGCGAGCGGACACGTCGTCGCGCGCCAGCGCGTCCGCGATGCGGCGCATGCCGTCGTGGACGTCGACGAAGCGCAGGTGCAGCGGTGACAGCCCCAGCCGCAGGATGTCGGGCTCGCGGGCGTCACCGATCACGCCGTGCTCCTCCACCAGCAGCGCGCTCACGACCCGCGCGTTCGGGCACCGCAGCGCCACATGCCCGCCCCGCCGATCCGGATCGCGCGGGGTGACGACGGCGACGTCCAACGGCGCGAGCCAGGCGTCGGCAAGGCTGATCGCCAGCCCGGTCAGCGCCACGCTCTTCGCCCGGATCGCCGCCACCCCGGCCTCCGCCACGAGTGCCAGGCCTGGCAACAGCGCGGCGATCGACAGGATCGGCGGCGTACCGGCGCGGAACCGGTCGATGCCCGGCGCAGGCCGGTACGTCGACTCCATGGCGAACGGGTCGACGTGGCCGAACCACCCGGGGATCGGCGTGCGCAACCCATCGGCGAGGCCAGGGCGACCATACAGGTAGGCCGGCGCCCCCGGACCACCGTTCAAGTACTTGTAGGTGCAGCCGACCGCCAGATCGACGCCGGCGTCGTCGAGCCCGACCGGCACGACACCGGCGCTGTGCGACAGGTCCCACAGCGACAGGGCGCCGGCCCGCCGGGTCACGTCGGTGATCGCCCGCAGGTCGAGCAGCGCGCCGGTCCGGAAGTCCACGTGCGACAGGGCGACCAGACCGACGCGGTCGTCGACCGCCGCCGCGACCTCATCAACACCCGGTGCCGCAGCGACCATCCGCAGGCGGCCACCGGCGCCGTCGGCGACCGCCTGGAGCACGTACAGATCGGTCGGGAAGTTGCCGCGGTCGGTCACGACGTCCGGTCGCTGGGGGCAGCTCTGCAGCGCGGCGGACGCGGCCTTGTGCAGGCACACGGTCGTGGAGTCGCCCACCACGACCGCGTTGGCGTCCGCGCCGACGACCTGTGCGACGCGGTCGGCTGCCGCATCGACGAGCGCCAGCCACCGCTCGTTCCATCCGCGGATCAGCCGGGAACCCCAACGGTCGAGCTCGGCGCGGACGGCGGCCGCGGCGGCCAGCGGCTGCGGGCCGAGCGAGTTGCCGTCAAAGTAGATCGGCGGCGGCTCGTCAGCAGGCAGGCAGAACCGCTCGACGAAGGGCGCCAGCGGATCCTCGTCGTCGAGACGGGCCGCCCATGCGCGGTCGATCATCTCCACGGCGTGCAGCGTGAACGCCGGCCCTGCCGGATCATGGCCGTCTCAGGCGCCGTGACACTTCTTGTACTTGCGGCCGGATCCGCACGGACACGGATCGTTGCGACCGGGTTGATGCCCCTTGACCACAGTCCCCTGATCCGCCTGCCGCGCCGCTGCCGTGGCGGCGGTCGCGGGCGTCGCGACGTTGGCGGCCGGCGACGCGAGCTGCGAGGTCTTGGCTGACAGCAGCCGCATCTGCGATGGGTCCAGCGTCGGCGCCGGCCGCTCCTGCCGCGGCGTGGCCTGGGGTGGGACCATGCTGAAGAAGTAGCCCACCGCCTCGTCCTTGACCCGCGCCATCAGCACGCTGAAGGCGTCGTAGGCCTCGCGCTGGTACTCCACCAGCGGGTCGCGTTGGCCGACGGCCCGCAGGCCGATGCCCTCGCGCAGATGATCCATCTCGTACAGGTGCTCGCGCCAGATGCGATCGACCACACCGAGGATCGCGCGACGCTCGACCTGACGCTGTGCCTGGGCACCCACCCGCTCCTCGCGCTCGCGGTAGAGCGTGCGTGCGAGCTCGAGCGCCTGATCGGTGAGGCCGTGGATGGTCAGGTACTCGAGATCGAGGGTGTCGAACAGCTCGGCGACCGCGGCGCGTGTGGCGTCCTTCACCGCGTCGTCTGCGTTGGCGTCGACGACGAGCTCGCTGTACGCGTGCTGCAACCCGGACAGGTCCCAGTCCTCACTGAACTGTCCCTCGAGCGCGAACTCGGCGACCACCTGGGTCACGGCGTCGGCGATGAAGTCGGCGGCGACCTCGGCCACGCCCTCGTCGTCGCCCTGCAGCACCCGGCTGCGCTGCTCGTAGACGACCTTGCGCTGCTCGTTCATCACGTCGTCGTACTTGAGCACGTTCTTGCGGATCTCGAAGTTGCGCGACTCAACCTGCGTCTGCGCTCGGGCCACCGCTCGGGTCACCATCTTGTGCTCGATCGGTATGTCGTCGGGGATCGACAGGCGGTTCATGATCGACTCGACGGCGCTGGCGTTGAACAGCCGCATGAGGTCGTCCTCGAGCGACAGGTAGAACCGCGAGGCGCCGGGGTCGCCCTGGCGGCCGGACCGGCCGCGCAGCTGGTTGTCGATGCGGCGGGACTCGTGCCGTTCGGTGCCGAGCACGTACAGGCCGCCGACATCGCGGATGCGGTCGCCCTCCTCGGCGACCTGGCGCCGGTAGCGCTCGAGCTGCTCGGTGTAGAAGGTCTGGAACGCCTCGGGGTCGACCGGTTCCTGGTCGTCGCGTTCCTCACCCGGCGCGCCGTTGAACTTGCGTCGGGCCTCGTCGAGCGCCAGCTCCTCGGGGTTGCCACCCAGCATGATGTCGACGCCGCGACCCGCCATGTTGGTCGCGACCGTCACGGCACCCACCCGGCCGGCCTGCGCGATGATGTGCGCCTCACGGAAGTGGTTCTTGGCGTTGAGCACCTCGTGGGGGACGCCCCGCTGCTCCAGCAGCCGCGCCACCTGCTCGCTCTTCTCGATCGACACGGTGCCCACGAGGATCGGCTGGCCGGCCGCGTTGCGGTCGGCGATGTCGCCGGCGACCGCCTCGTACTTGGCGTCCTCGCTCTTGTAGACGACGTCGACGTCGTCGATCCGGGCGATCGGCTCATTGGTGGGGACCACGACCACACCCATGTCGTAGATGTGGGCGAACTCCCCCTCCTCGGTCTTGGCGGTACCGGTCATGCCCGAGAGCTTGTCGTACAGCCGGAAGTAGTTCTGCAGCGTGATCGTGGCCAGCGTCTGGTTCTCCTCCTTGATCGCCACCCCCTCCTTTGCCTCGATCGCCTGGTGCAGCCCCTCGGAGTAGCGGCGCCCCTCGAGGACGCGGCCGGTGAACTCGTCGACGATCTTGACCTGCCCGTCCTCGACCATGTACTCCGTGTCGCGCCGGTACAGCTCCTTGGCACGGATCGCCTGCTGCAGATGGTGGATGTAGGGGGTGTTGACCGACTCGTACAGGTTCTCGACGCCACGCAGCTGCTTGAGCAGCTGCTCGGCCCGCTCGGTGCCCTCCTCGGTGACCGCCACCGTCCGCTTGGCCTCGTCGACCTCGTAGTGCTCGTCGCGGTGCAGCCGCGGCATGATCTGCTTGGCGAACAGCTCGTAATCCTTGGTGGCCTGCTCGGCGGGGCCCGAGATGATCAGCGGCGTGCGCGCCTCGTCGACGAGGATCGAGTCGACCTCGTCGACGATGGCGTACGCGTGGCCGCGCTGCATCATGTCCTCGACGCGCAGGACCATGTGGTCGCGCAGGAAGTCGAAACCGAACTCGCTGTTGGTGCCGTAGGTGATGTCGGCGGCGTACGCGGCGCGCTTGTCGTCGCGCGACTGGCCCGAGTAGACCAGCCCCGTCTGCAGCCCGAGCGCGTCGTACACCCGACCCATCCAGTTGCGGTCACGCGCTGCGAGGTAGGGGTTGACCGTGACGACGTGCACGCCCTTGCCGGTCAGCGCGTTGAGGTACACGGGCATCGTCGCGGTCAGCGTCTTGCCCTCACCGGTGCGCATCTCGGCGATGTCGCCGTCGTGGAGCACGAACCCACCGAGCACCTGCACCGGGTACGGGAACTGGCCGAGCACCCGGCGCGCCGCCTCGCGGACGACGGCGAACGCCTCGTAGGCGATGTCGTCGAGGTCCTCACCGTCGGCCAGACGCGCGCGGAACACGTCGGTCTGCCCGCGCAGCTCCGCGTCGGACATGACCGTCGGCAGGTAGCGCTCCTCGAGACGCGCGACCTCGTCAGCCTGCCGGCTCAGATCCTTGAGCCGGCGGCCCTCGCCCATGCGCAGCAGGTTGGAGAACATCGGGTGTCAGCTTTCGCAGCGGAAGCACCAGTGTAGGTCCGAGTGCCCCAGCCGGACGCGGGACCGCGCAGGCGCGTGTGGATCACGCCACGCGGTCGAAGCGAGCACGAACGCCAGGCGTCACATGCGGTGGCACCTGCCCTGGTCGCGGCGAGGTGATCGGATGGCAGGTGGCAACCGCCGCTCAGGTGATCTCGAGCAGCTTCTCGCGGACCGCGTAGACGACGGCCTCCATGCGGGAGTGCAGGTGCAGCTTCTCGAGGATGTTGCGGACGTGGTTCTTGACCGTGTTCTCCGAGATGAACAGCTCACGCGCGATGTCGCGGTTGTTCATGCCCTTGGCGACGTAGGTGAGCACCTCCATCTCGCGGTTGGTCAACCGCGGCGCCGAGCGCTCCCGTTCCTCCTTGCCCTTGCGCGCCATCGCCGCGAACTCCGTGAGCAGCTTGGTCGCCATCGGCGGCGAGAGCATCGACTGTCCCGCGTGCACGTTGCGCACCGCATCGGCGACCTCGTCGATCGAGATCTCCTTCAGCAGGTAGCCGTTCGCACCCGCCTTGATCGCCTCGTAGAGGTCGTCCTCCTCGTCGCTGATCGTGAGCATCACGATCTTCGCGTCCGGCAGGTGCTCCTTGATCGCGCGCGTCGCGTCGATGCCGGACACCTGTGGCATACGGACGTCCATGAGGATGAGGTCCGGGGACAGCTCCACCGCCAGATCGACCGCCTGGCGGCCGTCGTCGGCCTCGGCGATGACGGTGATGTCATCCTCGCTTGCGAGCACCATCTCGAGCCCACGACGAAACACCGCGTGATCGTCGGCGACGAGCACCCGGATGTTCTCGCCGGTTTCCGCCTCGGACATGGGATCGCCCCACCCTCATCACGACCATCACGCGATGTGCACAATGACTAGATTGCCACGTGGCGTGCTGGCACAAGTGAACCAGTCATGCAAATTCAACCTACAACTACCAAGAGTAGCAAGCAGTACGGTATACCGCTTATTGGTTCACGCATAGTACAGTTCCTCCGTACGACACCTCCGCTCGATGCGAAGCGCTACGTGACAGCGGCCAATGTCACGACCAGCACCCGCTCGGCCCCGGCCGACTGCAGCGCCATCGCCGCCGCCCTCGCCGTGGCCCCGGTGGTTCGGACGTCGTCAACGAGGACTACCTGTGGTGGCACTCCGTGGCCCGGTTGGAAGTCACCCGGCGGCAGCGCTCGTCGCCGCACGGCATCGAGGCCGGTCTGGTCGCCGCCCTGGCGCACGCGACGGAGCAGCGCGACCGCATCATCGCCGGCGAGCAGGTGGGGGATGTCGGCACCCCGCTGTCGCCGGCGTGACGCCGTCGACGGGATCCAGGTGCGGGGCCAGCTGGCACCAGCGGCGACGACCGGCTCGAGCTGTGCCCACAGCAGCGCACCCAGGTGCGCCGCGGCGGCGTGGCGGCCAGGCCGTTTGACCGAGCGGATCGCGCGCGCGATCACGCCCTCGTACCGGTAGGCGGCCACCGCGATCACCGACGGCGCGATGCGGACCGGTGCACCCGCGGGCAGGCACAGGTCGGCGGCAGCCCGGCGGCATCGGGTGCACAGCCCGTCGGCGCACGCGCCGCACGCCGCGCACCGCTCTGGGAGCACGAGGTCGAGCACCAGGCCAGCCATGCCGTGCACGATGCGCCGGACCGGGCGCCACGTCCAACCGACCGCCGCGCTGCCTGTGGAGCGTTACAGGATCGCCTGCGGTGTCAGCGCGACGATGCCGGTGGCGCCCAGGGCGCGAAGATCGCTCAGCCGCTCCCACAGCTCGTCGGCGCCGACCACGAAGTGCACCGCGACGAGATCGTCACGACCCGCCAGTGGGAGGATCGTCGGCGATTCGAGGCCCGGGAACAGGTAGCGCAGCTTCTCGATCTGCGCCCGGTCGACGTGCAGCATCACGTAGCGGTGCCGGCCCGCGGCCATCGCCGAGCCCAGCCGCAGCGCCATGTCGTCGAGCACCGGCGCGTCGCTGCGGCGCACGAACTGCGCCTGGCATCCACTGATGACCTCGAGCACCCGCAGGCGGTTGCGCACCAGGCTGGTGCCCGTCTCCCGCAGGTCGATGATCGCGTCGGCGATGCCCGCCGCACACACACCCTCCAGCGAGCCACCCAGCTCGACGACCGTGACGTCGATGCCCCGCTCGGTGAAGAAGCGATGCGACAGGTTCGGCAGATGGGTCGCCACCGCACCGCCCGCCAGATCCTCGGCCGTGACCCGGCCATCGTCGTCGCGGCTGGCGAGCACGAGATCGGAGCGGGCGAAGCCCAGCGGAACGGCCGGGAGGCCGTGCAGCTCATGCTCGGCGATCAGGTCCGACGCGATGAACGCGGCGTCGACCTGTCCGGCGGCCAGCGCCGCGGCGGCGTCCCGCGAGCGCATCTCGATGAACGACAGTCCGTCGATGCGAGCGATCGATTCCCCGCCGTGCAGCATCGACGTCGCGTACCCCGCGTCGCTCAGCAGCTCCAGCGTTCGGGTGCGCAGCCTGCCGCGCGACGGCACGGCGACCCACGGCGGCGTCATCACGTCATCTCCTGGTGGGGCTCGGGGCGCCGTCGGGCCTCGAGCTCGGCGAGCACATCGGACAGCGGGACGTCAACGGCGACGAGTCCAGCGAGCAGGTGGAACACCAGATCGGCGGCCTCTTCCGCGACCCGCGCCCGGTCGACCGTCGGGCGCGTCAGCTCGACGCACACCTCGTAGGCCTCCTCGATCACCTTCCGGCTCGCCCGCTCGGGGTCGGTGACCAGCGTCACGGAGTAGGAGCCGGCGGGCGCGTCCGAACGTCGTGCGCGCAGCAGTGCCTCGAGCGCGTCCAACGGCATGCCGCTACGCCGCCGCGGTGGGCGTCGTCGCGGACGGTTCGGGTGCGAACCGACGCATGTCGGGCATCGCGCTGCGCTCCTCGCCGAAGGGTTCGGTGGGACGTCGAATGTCCAGCCTACTGCCGCATCGGTGACGCGACCTCTGCGGCCGGCCGCAGAGGTCGCGCCGGTAGGGGCTCGATCAGGCCAGGACGGCCTTGAGGCGGTCGATGGCCGCGATCGGCGTGGGATCCTCGCCGCGGGCCAGCGCGGTGTAGACGCTGATCAGGTCGACGTGCATGACCAGCTCCGCCATGCGCGCCAGCGGCGCGGTGGCCGTCGACACCACCTCGTCGGTCCACGCGAAGTGCCGGTCGACGACATCGAGCGTGGGGGCGACCCGCTTGGCCACCCGCTCGTGCTCGCCCGCCGGGTCACGCACCATCAGCAGCGCGCTGCGCGGCGCGCGTTGATCCAGCCAGTGGCCGACGATCGCGTTGTGGTCGGCCTCGGGAAGCGCCGCCGCGTACGCGGGCAGCTTGGCGTTCTCGTTGAGCTGGGCGGCCAGGCGGCGCGCGGCCACCACGCCGGCGCCCTGCGTGCCCCAGGCCACCGCGAGATCCACCTGCGCGAGCTGCTCGGCCAGCAACTTGGCGGGGTTGTCGCGCCGCGGGATGTGACGTCCGCACGCCGCGACCGCGCGACGCTGGGCCGCGATCGCCTCGTCGAGCTGGTCACCGAGACTGAACAGGCCGAGCAGCGGTACCAGCAGCCACCCCAGGCTGTGCCGCGGCGGCGCGACGGCCGGCACGATCGCGACGGGCCAGTCGTTGCGCTCGGCCAGCGCGCCCAGGCGGCCACCGCTCGTCACGGCGGCGACGGGCGCGCCGCGCGCCGTCGCCTGCGCGACCGCGTCGAGGGTCTCCTCGGTGTTGCCGGAGTGCGACAGCGCGATGACCTGGGTCGACGGTCCCACGAAGCGCGGCAGCCCGTACCCCTGGTGCACGAACAGCGGCACCTCGAGCCGGTCGGCCACCAGCGCCGACAGGATGTGTCCGGCGATCCCCGAGCCGCCCATGCCGACGACGCACACCTGTTCGGCGAGCGTGAGATCCACGTTGAGGGCGACACGCCGGGCGTCGTCCCACTGCCACGGGCCGCCTTCGACATCGGCCAGCGCGTCGCTGTGGTCGACGCGGCTGTAGTGGCTCGGCTCATCGAGGTCGATGCCGCCGTCCAGGTCGGTCATGGCTGGATGCCTCGCCATCTAGGAGGTGCGGCTCGACTTCTTGGGAGGTGTCGCTTCCTCGACCAGCATGACCGGGATGTTCTCGCGCACCGGGTACTGCAGCTCGCACTGTGTGCAGATGATCAGCTTGCGACGGTCCTTGTAGACGATCTCGCCGTGGCAGGCCGGGCAGATGAGCAGGTCGATCAGTGATTGGTCAACGGCCATGGATGTTCGTTCTCCTCCAGCGGTCACCAGCGCCCGCCCGCGTCTGCGCGCGTCATGCGCGAACGATCGCGAGCACGTCGTCGCGGACGGCCTCCATCGTGGTCCGATCCGCGGCTTCGACGTTCAGGCGCAGCATCGGCTCGGTGTTCGACGGACGCAGGTTGAACCACCACGATGGGGCCACCAGCGTCAGGCCGTCAGCGTAGTCGGCCTCGCCACGTTCGGCGAACGTGTCGGCGACGACCTCGATGCTGGCCTTCGCATCGTCGACGACGCTGTTGATCTCGCCTGACTGCACGTAGATGTCGTACGGGGCCACCAGCTCGGCCAGCGAGCCGCCGTGCGCACTCAGCGCCTCGAGCAGCACGAGCGCCGCGATCAACCCCGAATCAGCCCGGAAGTTGTCGCGGAAGTAGTAGTGGCCGGAGTGCTCGCCGCCGAACACCGCGCCCGTCTCGGCCATCACCGATTTGATGAACGAGTGACCGACCCTGGTGCGGATCGGCACGCCGCCGGCCCGCTCGATCGTCTCCGGTACCACGCGCGAGCAGATCAGGTTGTACAGCACCGGCGCCCCCGGATGCCGCCGCAGCATGCGCTCGGCGATGACCGCCGTGACCAGCGAGGGCGACACCGGCGCACCATTGGCGTCGACGCAGAACACGCGGTCGGCGTCGCCGTCGAACGCCAGGCCGACATCACACGACTCCTCGCGCACCAGCGCCTGCAGGTCCCGGAGGTTCTCGGGCTCGATCGGGCTCGCCGGATGGTTTGGGAAGGTCCCGTCGAGCTCGAAGTACAAGGGGATGAGCTCGAACGGCAGGCCGTCGAAGACCGGGGGCACGACGTGACCGGCCATGCCGTTGGCGGCGTCGACAGCGACCCGCAGCGGTCGCAGCACCGCGGGATCGACGAACCGGCGCACGTGGTCGACGTACGGCTGGAGCGCATCGAGCTCGCGGTGGGAGCCCGACCGTGTCGCCCCACCGAACTCGCCGGCCGCCACCCGGTCGCGGATCCGCCGGAGACCGCTGTCGAACGAGACGGGCTCGGCACCGGCACGGCACAGCTTGAAGCCGTTGTAGCCGGCGGGGTTGTGACTGGCGGTGATCATGACACCCGGGTGGCCGAGCTGCCCCGACGCGTAGTACAGCAGGTCGGTCGATGCCAGCCCGACGTCGATGGTCGTGGTGCCCTCCGCGCGGGCGCCCCGCATGAATGCCTCCGCGAGCTCGTCGGAGGTGACGCGCATGTCGCGGGCCACGAGCAGCGCCTCGGCGTCGAACTCGAGCGCGGCTGCACGACCGATGAGGTAGGCCACGTCGGCGTCGAGCTCGTCGGGCACCAGGCCTCTGATGTCATAGGCCTTGACGATGCGCTCGAGCGACGTCAACGAGGAGGACGACACGACTGCGGCCCGGTCGCTACAGGTTGCGGGAACGCGTCAACGCGACGACGACGCCCTCGGATTCCGACTCGATCGGCATCTGCAGCTGCCCGTCGAGCACATCGTCTGGCAGCAGCGCGCGGGTCACCGGCTCGAACAGCTGGGTGCCCGGGCGTGTCTCGCCGGTCCCGCGCTCGGGCCCGGGCGCTCCGACGGCCTCGGCCAGACGGGGCAGCTGGGCCGTGAGCGCGGCGTAGCGGTCCATCCGTGGCGCCGCGGCGGGATCGGGGGCACGGTCGGCGGTCGCGATCGGCGACGGATCGGCCGCTGGCGTCCGCCGGTCGAGCCGTTCCCACCCGCGCGGCACGATCAACAGGTCTGCGTGCGCGTCGCACAGGTCATACAGCGCAGGATGCTTCTCCGGGAGCAGGTCCACGAGCGACGCCTGCCGCGCGTCGTACCGGAACGACAACGTCACCGACGCCGGTTGGGGGCAACCGGCCCGCTGGCACACCCGATCGAGTTCACTCATCGCGCGCCAACCGTAGACGAACCGCCCGATGATTTCGGCGAACTGTCACCGCCACGTCAGCCTTCCGGTTGCACCGGGAACTCGACCGGACGGGTCTCCAGCGTCTGGTCATGTTCCGGGTCGACCACCTGCGACGATCCCGTCCAACTGGTGGCCGGCAGGAGCGGCAGTGTGAGCACGCCCTGCGCGCGGCTGTCGTCGCTCGACAGGCGCAGCGCGCCGTACACCGGCTGGTCGGCGGCCACGGTGACCGGCGAGCCGCCGTCGAGTCCGACGTCGGCGGCGGACAGCAGTTGCATCTCCCCAGGCGCGAGCTGCAGCGAGGACCAGTCGTCCGGTACCGATCCCCCCATGCTGATCGCCAGCGTCGCGGCGGCGTCCCCGGGGTTGAACACGGCGACCTCCGGTGCGCTGCCGTCCGGCGCGGCCGCCTGCGCGCTGATCCGATCGACCGCCGGGACGCCGGGGAAGGATGTGACGGCCGTGTCGTCACCGGTCAATGCCATGAAGCCGTTGGCGACGAAGGTCGCGTCGTTCGTCGAGCGCAGCAGCACACCGAAGTTCGGCGCGGACGAGGCGCCGTCGAGGTCGATCCTCGCGACGCTCTCGGGACCGACGATGATCTCCTCGGTCCCAGCCGCGGCGTCGATCTGGTCGGTCGCCGTCATCGTCAGCCGCAGCGGACGGGTGTTGGGGTTCTGGACGCTGATCCACGAGCTGGTCGACTCGCCCGCCGCCGCGTAGGCGAAGCCGGCCGTCGTGGCATCGGCCGCGGTCGCCTCCAGCACCGTCCGCCCCTCAGGCGCGGTCGGATCCGAGCTCAGCTCGGCGCCCTCGAGCTCGATCTCCGGAAGGTCGGGCTGACCGAAGCGCTGCAGGCCGGTGGCGATCACGCGCCCCGCCTCGACCTCGACGATCATGCCGAGGTCGGGCTGCTCGGGCTGGAGCTCGTTGATGCCGACGTCGACGACCTGGCGGGCCGGCACCGACACGTTCTCGCTCGACACGAGGTTGACCCGGCCCTCCGGCGTGGCGAACGCGACGCGGACCACCGCGTCGCTGTCGAACGGGTTGAACAGGTACAGGCGGGTGCTCGAGCCCACCGTCGTGACCGCGCCCGGTAGCAGCCAGCGTGGCGCGGGACTGGGCGAGCACGACGCGCCGAGCCGCTGGCCGTCCTCAGCGTCGGCCGTCCACGAGGTGACCACCGGACCACCGCGCCACCGGACGACGACGGCCGGCGGGGTCTCGCCGCCCTCGAGCTGCAGCTCGAGCGTCTCGTTGGGGGCGAGCTCGCGGCGGTCGTCGAACTCCGCCGCACCGTCGCGGATGTTCTCGACCGTGACCCGCGATGGCTCGTCGCCGACGGCGGCGATGGTCACGGTTGCCGTCTCCCCCGGGCGTGGTAGCGGCACGCAGTACCAGGTACCGCTGCTGACCTCGACGTCCTCGGTGAAGGCCGCGGACGGCGCGACCGGCGCCGCGACGACACGGTCGGCTGCCAGCGTCGCGCCGATCAGCAGCGCGAGCGCGGCCAGCGCGACGGCGATCTGCCTGCTCACGTCGTCTCCATCGACAGGTCGCCGCCGGTCACCGCAGGTCGCCGGTGATCGTCGCCGCCGCCGCCGCACGGGCCGCCGGTCCCGGCATCGGGGCCGGGTAGGGCCCGACGTGGACGGCGTCGAGGTCGCGCCGCGCCGCGCCGCCGCTGCGTGGCGGTCGCAGCGCCAGCGAGACCACGCCGATGATCACCAGCAGCTGGGCCCACACGACGGCGAGATGGCGGGTCTCGCCGCCAGGCGTGACCCGCAGCCGGCCGGCCTGCGCGATCTCGTAGACGTTGCCGGCCGCGTCGCTCGCCGGGGTCAGCGGCACACCGTCGAGTCGGACGTCCCAGCGCGCCGACCGCGCCTCGGACAGCAGCAGCCATCCCGGTTCGACGTCGGCGGCGTAGGTGCCCGACGCCGTCGGGCGCAGACCCTGCTCGGCGAACGCATCGGTGGCGACCAGCTGCGTGGCGTCGCGTGCGGTCTCCGCGGCGTCCGCGGGCACGACGACCGCCCGCGGGAACCAGGTCGAGACCTGATAGATCTGTCCCGCACCCGATGCCAGCGGCTCCAGGTCGGGCTGCGCGGCGAGCATCCGCGCGATGCGAGCGCCGCCATCACGCTGATGGATGACGACGTAGCGCACGTTGAGCAGGCCGAGATCGGCGGCGGCACGGGGGTCGCCGAGCCCGATCACGGCGACCGACCGCGACACGGCCCTGGTCAGCGTCTCGTTGGGGGTGGTGCCGAACTGGAGCATCGACGGTCCGGTGTCGTCGGTAACGTCCCACGCGAGGCGGTCGCCGGCGCCGTCGAGCAGCAGGATGCGGTACGGTCCGACCTGGTCGCCGTCCGCGGCGACGAACGCCGGCACGAGGTCACGCGCGACGCGCACGCCCGCCCATGGGTCGGTCACCAGTCGGTACAGCCCGCCACCGAGGCCGACGATCAGGACCAGCGCGCACGCAGCTGCCAGCACCTGTCGCAGTCCGAAGCTGTAGGTCCGCAGGTGGTCGGTCATGCTGCGCGCGGCGAGCGTGGCCAGACCGGCGAGCGCGAGCGCACTGGGCAGAAGCAGGGCGGGGATCCACGTCACCACCGAACCGACGAACCCCAAGGCCCATGCGGCCAACCCCCACACGGTCACGACGGTGAGCAGCACGACGACGGCGGCGGCACGTCCGCGGCCCGTCAGCAGCAGCGCGGCGCCGACGACACCGGCCGTCACCAGCACGGCGGCCAGCTCCCCGAACGGCGACAGGCTCGGCAGGATGGTCGGCGCGATCAGGAACGCCCGCCAGGCGCTGACCGGTTCGAACGGCGCGGTCGGGATCACCCGTCCCGTCGAGCGCACGGCGTCGAACAGCCAGGGGGCCAGCACGGCCAGCGCGAGCGGCGCGGCGACGAACGTGCGCAGCAGCGCGCTGCGCTTCGACGACATGGTGGCGGCGACCAGCACCCCCGATAGCCAGATGCCTGCCGGCACCATCCACGCGCCGGGTGCGGCGGACCACAGGATGGCCAGCGTCAGTGCCATCAGCGCGGCGGCCCGCCAGCCTTCGCTCGGCGTCCGCCGGTAGTCGGCGCTCCACACGACCAGGACGACCAGGCCCGGCAGCAACGCGGCGAGCAGCAGGTCGCTGAACCGCCCACGGGCCAGTGACCCGAGCACGGGCGGGCTCAGGGTGTACACGGTGGCGCCGAGCAGGCGCGGCCACATGCGGGTCGACAGCAGGCGTCCGGCGCGGATCGTCAGCAGGAACGCCAGCGGCAGCATGCCGAGGACGACGAGCCGTTGCGCCAGCCACGCCGAGCCGAGGCCGAGGTAGCTCAACACACCGAGCACTGGCTGGATCAACGGCGGGAAGGACCAGGAGCCCATCGGATCGCCGTGCCAGGGTCCCAGGTAGTTGCGGATGAAGTCCGTGGCCTCGGCGGGCCACGGCAGCACCTGGCCACCGGCGAGCTGGCCGGCACCCAGCAGGCGCACCGCTCCCAGCAGGTACAGCGCGAGCAGCATCGGGCCGACGATCAGGCTGGGGTGACTGCGCAGGTAGGCCCCGAGCGTGCGCGGCGGCGGCTGGCGCACCACCGCGGTGGTCGGGTCCTCCAGCAGGCGGGGGGTCCGTGCACCCGACAGCCAGGTGCCCATGGCTTCACCGTAGTCGCGCAGCCGCGCCCACGGGCTGGCGAACAGCGGACGCAGATCCTTGTCGGTGCGCCGGCGCAGCCGTTGCGATCCGCGCCGCAGCGCCAGCGTCCGGGGCAGCTGCCTGAGGTTCCACCCGACGGCCTTGAGCCCCGCGGTCCCGGCGCCCACGCGGCGGGTCAGCAGCAGCCCGACCGCCCGCAGCACGAACAGCACCGCCCCCATGGGCACGAGCACGGCCAGACGGCCCAGGCTGTAGTTCTTGAGCATCGCCGCCAGCGTGTGCCGCTCGGTCAGGTAGGCGACCTCGTTGCTCCGGTCGTCGCCGAGGGGTCGGGCACCCCGCTCCCCCGCGTTGACGTGGTAACCGACGGCCAGCGGCACGACCCGGACGCGGTAGCCGGCGATCCACGCACGCCAGCACAGGTCGAAGTCCTCGCGCTGGAACGTCATCCGGTCGTCGAAACCACCGAGCTCGGCGAACGCGTCGGTCCGCACGATCATGCCCGCGGTCGACACGAACAGTGTGTCGGTCTCCTCGTCATGCTGTCCCTGGTCGACCTCGCCGGGATCGAGGTTGCTGGCCCACCGGCCGAACGGGTCGACGGTCTGCCCCACCTGCTGCACCAGCGGGTCCTGGGACCACTCCCGCAGCTTGGGGCCGGCGACGGCGACCTCGGGATCGGCCTCCATGGTCGCCAGCAGCGTCGCCACGGCGTCGACCGTCATCACCAAGTCGTCGTGCAGCAGCAGCAGCAGCGGCGCACCCTGCAGCGCCGGGTGGGCGCGGCCGACCTCGACGGCCTCACTGAACGAGTGCGGCGTGTCGAGACGGACCAGTCGGTCGGCGGTCACGCGCGAGGCCAGCAGCTCGGTCGATCCATCGGTCGACGCGTTGTCGACGATGACGAGCTCGAGCCCCGCGATCCGCCAGTCGGCGATCGTGCCGAGGATCACGGGCAGCCACCGCAGCCCGTTGTGGACCACGAGGACGACGCCGAGACGCGGCTGGGCTACTGCATCTGTGAACGACATGGGGGAGGGCAAGGCACCCTAACGAGGGATCCGCTCGGACAACCGAGCCACAAGCCTACGCATCGTAGCCCGCGGCGTCAGACCCTGGCGAATCCGGCGAGCGCCTACGAGGCCAGGCGCTTCAGCTTGCGCCGTTCCCGTTCGCTCATGCCGCCCCAGATGCCGAAGCGCTCGTCGTGTTCCAGCGCGTACTCGAGGCACTCCACCCGCACGGTGCACTCGGCACAGATCCGCTTGGCTTCCCTGGTCGAACCGCCCTTCTCGGGGAAGAACACATCGGGGTCGGCGTTGAGGCACTTGGCCTCCGTCGCCCACGGCACTGGTTCAATGAACACGCGTTCCCCTGTCACCCGAGTGCATCCGCCGGCGTGTGCGCCGCGGTCCTCAAGCGTCGACTGCTGCGCTGCACGCCTTCACACGGATGGAACTCCACCCGTGTAACTATGCGTCCAGACGCGCGTATCGTCAACTGGCGATGCGGGTGTCGTGCGACGTTCGCGCGGGTCGGGTAGTGAGGAAACTACTCTACGTATATTTCTACGGGTCGGCGACAGCGTTGCTCGGGTCGCTCAATCGTCGCTACGGTCGGCGTCCTGGCCGTGCCAGCACTGCAACTGCGGTTCGACACCGTGGCCGCCCGGCCGGTACAGGTCACCTTGCCGCAGACCATCCGGCGCGTACTGCTGTCGCACCCATCCGCGGGGATCGTCGTGCGGGTAGCGGTACCCGGACCCGTGGCCCAGGCGCTGCGCGCCCTTGTAGTGCGCGTCACGCAGGTGCGCGGGGACCGGCGCGTTGCCCAACCGCTCGACGGCCCGGTCGGCATTGGCCAGAGCGGTGGCGATGCTGTTGGACTTGGGCGCGAGCGCCAGGTAGATGGCCGCGTGCGCCAGCGCGAACCGGGCCTCGGGCAGCCCGACCGACTCGAGCGCCTGCCACGCCGAGGTCGCGATGGTCAACGCACCCGGATCCGCGAGTCCCACGTCCTCGCTCGCGACGATGATCATGCGTCGTGCGAGGAACCTGGGGTCCTCCCCCGTGGTCAGCATGCGTACGAGCCAGTACACGGCCGCATCGGGATCGGAGCCGCGCAGCGACTTGATGAACGCGCTGATCTGGTCGTAGTGCTGATCGCCGGACTTGTCGTAGCGCAGGTGCGGACGTCCCAGCGCGGTCTGGACGTCAGCGGCGGAGACCGCTGCGCCGGCCGTGGCCTCCGCGGCGGCCTCCAGACCGGTCAGCGCCACCCGCGCGTCGCCATCGGCGGCCGCGATCAGCACCGCGCGGGCATCGGGCTCCAGCTCGACGTCGGGCAGCCCGACCGCAAGCCCCAGCGCCCGGTCGATCACCCTGCCGATCGCCGCGTCGCTCAGTGGACGCAGGCGGTAGAGCAGGCTGCGCGACAGCAGCGGCGCGTTGACCTCGAAGCTCGGGTTCTCGGTCGTCGCACCGATCAGCGTGACCGACCCGTCCTCCACCGCCGGCAGCAGCGCATCCTGCTGCGCGCGGCTGAAGCGGTGGATCTCGTCGATGAACAGCACAGTGCCCCTGCGTGCGGACCGTCGCCTGGCACGCGCGCGCTCGATCTCCTCCCGCACGTCCTTGACGCCGGCGGTCACGGCGGACAGCTCCACGAACGCCGACCTCGTGGACGCGGCGATGACCCTGGCCAGCGTGGTCTTGCCCGTGCCGGGCGGCCCCCACAACACGATGCTGCGCAGGGAGTCCTGCTCGATCGCCCGCCGCAGTGGCGCGTCGGGCCCGGTCAGCTCCTCCTGGCCGATGACATCGTCGAGCACCGACGGTCGCACCCGCGCCGCCAGTGGCACGTCGACGTCGGGCGGCTCTGTGCGGCGTCCGGTCTCGGGCACCGAGCGCTCATCGAACAACCGGCCCATCGACGGGTCATCG
>JAHWKT010000004.1:0-9515 GCA_019347695.1 Actinomycetota bacterium
CCGCACTTCTTCTCGCTGGCCAGCTGGTCCTCGTAGTGGACGCCGGCCGCGCCCGCCTCGATCATCGACAGCGCCAGCTCGTAGGCGTTCAGCGCGCCGCCGAAGCCGGCTTCGCAATCGGCCACGATCGGCGCGAGCCAGTGGCGGTCGTCGTCGCCCTCGACCGTGGCGATCTGGTCGGCACGGCGCAGCGCCGAGTTGATGCGGCGCACCAGCGTCGGTGCGCTGTTGGCCGGGTACAGGCTCTGGTCCGGGTAGGTGTTGCCCGACAGGTTGGCGTCGCCGGCGACCTGCCAGCCCGACAGGTAGATGGCCTGCAGCCCTGCCTTGACCATCTGCACCGCCTGGTTGCCGCTCATCGCTCCCAGCGCGCGAACCGGCGTGTCGGCCTGCAGCAGGTCCCAGAGCCGTTCGGCGCCGGCCCGGGCGAGGCTGTGCTCCACATGGATCGACCCGCGCAGCGCGATGACGTCCTCGGCGGTGTAGTCGCGGGTGATGCTCGCCCACCGGGGGTCCGTCTCCCACTGCTGCGCCAGCATGTCGGCGTCGCGGTGGTGTGCGATGTCGTCCATGTCGTGCTCCTCGGTTCGGGGGAACCACCGAAGCGGCTCCACGACTCATTGGCAACCTGTAGTGTTGTTGTGTGCTGCTTGGCATACCAAGCCGATCGGGGAGCAACTATGGACGATCTTGCGGTTACTGCCGAGTATGTCGGAAGTTCGCCGCTCGACGCTCTGGTGTTCGGGCAGCGCCTGCGCCACGTGCGACAGCAGCGCGGCCTGACGTTGAGCGCGCTGGGGGAACGGGTGGGCCGCCAGGCGCCCTACCTGTCGCGTCTCGAGAACGGCAAGCGTGAACCCAACCTGTCGTTGATCGGCGCACTTGCGCAGGCGCTCGACGTCACACCGGGTGCGCTGCTCGACCCGACCCCGCCCACGCGTCGTGCCGAGCTGGAGGTGCTGCTGGAGCGCGCACAGAGCGATCCGCTGTACCGCCGGCTCGGGCTCGACCCGCTGCCCGTGTCGCGCAAGGTCGACGACGAGGTGCTCGAGCACGTGCTCGCGCTGTACACCGAGCTGCGGTGCGTCAGCTCGGTCCGCGCGCAGACGCCGGAGGAGGCCCGCAAGCACAACGCCCGGCTCCGCGCGATGATGCGGGAGCGCGCCAACTACTTCGCCGACATCGAGACCTCTGCGCGCGACGCACTCGACGCGGTCGGCTACGCCGGTGACGGCCACCTGACCGCGCGGGTGATCGACGACCTGGCGGCGCACTTCGGCTTCCGCGTGATGGCGGTGCCCCACCTGCCCAGCGGGCTGCGGTCGCTCGCCGACCTGCGCCGGGGCCGGCTGTTCGTGCACGAGCGCGAACGCGTCGGCACCCTGCTGTCACGGTCGATCGTCGCCCAGTCCCTCGGCCACTTCGCGTTGGGGCACGGCGAGCCGACGAGCTTCGGCGAGTTCCTGCAGCAGCGGGTCGAGGCGAACTACTTCGCCGGTGCGCTGCTCGTGCCCGAGTCGGCGGCGGTCGACTATCTACAGCGGGCCAAGGCCGCCCACGATCTGTGCATCGAGGACCTCGCCGAGCACTTCTACGTGTCGTACGAGATGGCGGCCCATCGCTTCACCAACCTGGCGACCCGGCACCTCGACATCGCCACCCACTTCCTGCGCTCCGACGACGAGGGTGTCATCTGGAAGGCGTACGAGAACGACGGTGTGCCCTTCCCCGCGGATCCCGACGGCGCCATCGAGGGGCAGCGGGTGTGCCGGCGATGGGGCACCCGACGGGTGTTCGAATCGGATCAGCGCCGCACCGTGCGCCACCAGTACACCGACACGCCCGCCGGGACCTTCTGGTGCGTGACCGTGCGCGAGGCGGGGCGCCAGCCCGAGCACGCGGTCACCGTGGGGGTCGGCTTCGGCGACGCCAAGCACTTCCGTGGGCGCGAGACCCGCGAACGCACGACGTCGGGGTGTCCCGACGAGCCGTGCTGTCGCGAGCCGCTGCCGGAGCTCGCCGAGACCTGGACCGGACACGCCCGGCCGCTCGCCAGCTCACACAGCCACGTGCTGGCTGCGCTGCCGGTCGGCACGTTCCCCGGCGTGGACATGCCGGAGGTTTACGAGTTCCTCGACACCGCCTGACGCCGCTGCTGCGCGCCGCGGATGCGCGCACCGAGCGAGTGGCGGGCGTCGATCACCTCGGCGCGGTCACCCACGCGACGCCGGCCGCGTCGAGCACGGCGCGCAAGGCCGCCTCGCCCCGCTGCCACATGGCGGGCGCGTCGACGTAGCTGCCGGTCGGGCCATGCAGCGACAACCGCAGGTGGTGGCCGGTGATGCCCAGCAGGTCGTAGGCGTGGTCGATCATGGCGAGCATCGCCGCCACCTCGCCCTCCACCTGCGCGTCGGCGACGAACACGTGGGCGTCGTTGAGGGTCATGGCGCGCACGCGGCTGAGCCCGCCGAGCACGCCCGAGCGTTCGTAGCGGAACATCGCGCCGAGCTCGCACAGTCGTACGGGCAGGTCGCGGAAGCTGTGCTGGCCGGCGTTGAAGATCAGGATGTGGTGCGGGCAGTTGCTTGGTCGCAGCACGAGCTGCTCGCTGCCGACGTCCAGCGGCGGGAACATGTCGCCGCGGAAGTGCTGCCAGTGGCCCGAGCGCTCGTACAGCTCGCGCTTGCCGAGCACGGGAGTGCACACCCGCCGGTAGCCGGCGTCGCGCTCCAGCTCGACGATGAAGTGTTCAAGCTGTTCGCGGATGGCGGCGCCGTCCGGCAGCCAGAGCGGCAGACCTGCACCGACCAGCTCGTTGGAGGTGAACAGATCGAGCTGTCGCCCGAGTTGTCGGTGGTCGATCGGAGCGGGTATCGGAGGTGGGGGTGCGTTGTGCATCGGCTGCTCCTCGAAGATCATGAGGACCGACACCGGACACACGAACGCCCCGAGGCCGGTCCCGGGGCGTCAACGTTGCGGCTGCAGCTACCGCGGCGATCTGGCCTCCGGGAGTGCTCCCGTGGCCGTCGTCGCCTGCAGGTGACCGCGCATGCCACGACCATACCGCACGCCATGGTCGCTGAACAGGCGGTCGTCACCCAAAGGCGGGCGTCCCTCCCGGACGCGTCGGCAGTCCTGCGGCCCGCCAGGCGGCGAACCCGCCGGCGAGGTCGGTGGCGCGACGCACTCCCAGCTCCTGGAGGCTGACGGCGGCCAGGCTGGAGGTGTAGCTCTCCTGACACATGACGATCACCTGACGGTCGTACCCGGCCTCGGGTAGGCACACCGAGCAGCTCGGATCGAAGCGCCACTCGAGCACGTTGCGCTCGACGATCAGCGCCCCGGGAACCTCGCCGTGGGCGGCCCGCTGCGCAGCGGGGCGGATGTCGACGAGCACAGCGCCGTCCGCCATGGCGTCGACTGCCTCGGCTGGTGACAGCCGGTGCAGCCGTCGTCGGGCGTGCTCGAGCTGCTGGTCGATGGTCGCGACGGCATGCGCCTGGGGCGCGCTCATGGCGCCACCAGGTCACCGGTGACCCGGCGTGGCACCCCCGGGTCCGGACCGGTCACCGGCACCGAGCGGATGGGCCGCACGCCCGCGCCCGTGTGCTCGTAGAAGTTCATGTGGGTCAGCGGTGGCGCGTAGACATGCACGCTGGTGGCGGGTGCGGGGCCGGTGTTGCCGAGGTCGTGGACGTAGCTCGGCCCGAAGCTGAACGTCGTGGTCCGGTCGTGTCGCCGTGCCCGCAGTGGTCCAGTGCGGTCCAGACGTGTGTGCTGCTCGTCGAGCACGCCATCGCAGACGGCGACCGCGCCGGACGACCGACCGTGATCGTGGAGCTGGATGTCCTGGCCAATCTCCCAACCGATGAGCCACACTTCCAGGGCGTCGGTGTGCAGCAGGTGTGCGTACCAGCGCGCGACGGGATCGTGCCGGGCGATCGGCCGCCACAGCTCGGGTGCCTGCGCCAGGGCACGCGCGATCCGGTCGAGGTGGTCGCGGTGCGGGCCGCCGGCTGCTCGTCCGGCGGCGCCGACCAGCTCGTGGAACGGCCGCGCGGCAGCGGGACAGCGGCGCAGCCGCTCGGCGAATGTCGGCTCGGTGTACATGACGGGACCTCCTGTCGTTCGGGAGGTCCCTGTCTCGCCGGGCGCGAACCAGGCGGCGCGGGCGGACGACGGACCTCCACGGCCGCACCGTCACCCACCGGCTCGCGGATCCCCAGGAGCCCGTCGGCGACGGCCATCGTCAAACCGGTTCCCTGCTCCCGTCCCCGAGCGCAGGAACCCGGTACGACTGCTTAGTACCACAGCGATCAGACTCTGTGCAATGGGTGACGGCGGTACGCTGTGCCTGCGCTCCGACCGCCCCGCCACCCATGTTGCAAAGGATCCGCGTGCAGATCCCAAAGGAGCAGCGGTCGGCGATCGGTGAAGCCGTCGTGAAGCTGGAACGCGAGTTCTACGGCCGCGGCCCCAGCGCCGTGCGCGTTTCGGTCGCGACCGGCGATCTGTCGGTCATCACCGTGCTGTCGGTGGACAGCCTGTCGGCGATGGACCGCACACTTGCCGAACGCGGCAAGGTCGACGCGGTGGTCGCCCACCACCAGTCGCTGCACGACGCGACCGCCGTCGACTTCTGCACGGCGGTGGGCGCCCTGGTCGGTGACGAGCCCGACGCCTATCTGTCGCAGGTCGATCCCGCGACCGGTTACGCGGTGCGGGTCTTCGTGTTCACGTCCGAGTGACGCCCCGCGGAAACGGCTTCTCCT
This sequence comes from Actinomycetota bacterium, assembly GCA_019347695.1. Taxonomy (GTDB): domain Bacteria; phylum Actinomycetota; class Nitriliruptoria; order Euzebyales; family JAHELV01; genus JAHELV01. Next base: position 4,773 of record JAHWKT010000004.1, read on the forward strand.
CCCTTCCGTGCTGGTTTAGAGTGCGAGCGCGGTAGCGACTCTTTCGAACAGGATCGCCAGATGAGCGAGGCCTTCTTCCCAGAAGTCGACCAGCCGATCATGTACGCCGGACCAGGCAGCGCCGAGCCGTTGACGTTCCGCTGGTACGACGCGGACGCGTCGTGGCGGGCGAACGATGGTCGAGCAGCTGCGGTTCGCCGTCGCGTACTGGCACTCGTTCAACTGGACGGGTTATGACATCTTCGGCGACGGCACCTTGCCTCGCCCGTGGCTCCACGCCGACGAGGATCCGATGACGCCGGCCCACCGCAAGATGGAGGTCGCGTTCGAGTTCTTCTGCTTCCACGACCGCGACCGCATCCTGGCGGAACTGCGTGCAGATGTCGACGACGGCAACGACGCGCCCGGCCCCGTGTCGGACCGCGAGGAGATGCTGGAACGCATCATCGCACGCGACATCGAAGTGACCCGATGACCCGTCGGTTGGTCTGCGGGATCGACTCGTCGACCCAGTCGACCAAGGTTGAGCTGCGCGACGTCGACACCGGCGAGCTCGTCGCTACCGGACGCGGCGCTCATCCCGCCGTCTCACCGCCGGCCAGTGAGCAGGACCCACAGGCGTGGTGGGATGCTCTCGGCACCGCGATGCACGAGGTCCGCGAGCACTTGCCCGACGTGGCGGCGGTGGCCGTCGCCGGCCAGCAGCACGGCCTGGTCGTGCTCGATGACGATGACCGACCGCTGCGGCCAGCCAAGCTATGGAACGACACGACATCGGCGCCGCAGGCCCGCGCGCTGGTCGACCGGCTGGGGGCCGAGGCGTGGGCCGACGCGGTCGGGTTGGTCCCGGTCGCCTCGTTCACGATCACCAAGCTGGCGTGGATGGCCGAGCACGAGCCGGAGCGGCTGGCCAGGACCCGACGGATCATGCTGCCACACGACTACCTGACCCGACGACTGAGCGGCGCGCACGTCACCGACCGCGGCGACGCCTCGGGGACGGGGTGGTGGTCGCCCCACCACGGCACCTATGATCCCGAACTGCTGGGACTGGTCGTCGACGATCCGAGGGCATGGCTGGAGCGGCTGCCGCGGGTGCTCGGCCCCGACGAGGCCGCCGGGCGCGTCACGGACGACGCCGCCGACCGGCTCGGGCTGCCGAGCGGCGCGCTCGTTGCCTGCGGGACCGGCGACAACATGGCCGCCGCCCTCGGCCTCGGTCTACAGCCAGGCGACGTGGTCATGTCGTTGGGTACCTCGGGGACCCTCTATGCGGTCTCGGACACGCCGACCGCAGACCCGTCCGGACTGGTCGCGGGCTTTGCCGACGCCACCGGCCGGTACCTACCGCTGGTCGCGACCCTGAACGCGACGCAGGTCACCCATACCATCGCTGGCCTGCTCGACACCGATGTTGCCGGGCTCGAACGGCTCGCGCTCGACGCCGGGTCAACTCAGCGGCCGCTCGTGCTCGTCCCGTATCTCGAGGGTGAACGGACCCCCGACCTGCCGACCGCAACCGGTCTGCTGACGGGTCTTCGGACTTCCACCAGCCGCGCCGACCTCGCGCGGGCCGCCTACCTGGGCGTGCTGTGCGGGTTGTTCACCGGCGTCACCGCGCTGCGCAACACCGGCGTCGACCTTTCCGGCCGCCGCTTCCTCGTCGGTGGAGGTGCGCGCTCCGAGGCCTACCAGGCGTTCGCCGCCGACCTGTGGGGCGGAGACGTCGCTGTGCCCCACGCCCAAGAGGCCGTCGCTGCGGGTGCGTGCGTCCAAGCCGCCGCCGCGCTCGACGAGCAGTCTCCGATCGAAACGGCCCGGCGCTGGTCGCTCGGCGAGGGCGCCACGGTGACACCCTCTGGGCGGGTCGACGCCGACGTCGTCCGGTCCGCATACACGGCCGCGGCCGACGCCGCCGCCATGCTGGCCGACGGCTGAGATACGTCCGGTCAACGCCGGACGGTCGAGACGGTCGAGACGGTCAGGCCCCAGGGCCACTGCTGGGCCGGCTGGCTGGCTGGGTGGTTCGCCGCCGGCGGCGTCGCGGAAGTAGCGGCCCGCATCGTCTGGGGATGGTACGCGGATCGTGCGGCGGCGGCGCGCTGCTCGGCGTAGCCACGCGGATCGGCGCAGGCGCGTAGATCAGCGCGGGGGTCCGAAGCCGAGCTTACCCGGGTTCATGATGCCGTCGGGGTCGATGGCGGCCTTGATCTCGAGCAGGTACGGCCAGAAGTCCGCGTACTGCTCGCGCATGAACCGGCCCAGCTTCACACCGACGCCGTGATGCTCGTTGATCACGCCGCCATTGGCCAGCGACGTGCGCACCGCGGCGTCCCACAGCCGGTCGTGCAGTTCCAGCGCCGCGATGGGTTCCTTCGGCGGGTGGTCGACGTAGAAGCGGTCGTAGACCATCGTTCCCCACGGCAACCAGTGGGAGAAGTGCGCCGTGTAGCGCGCTCCGTGCTCTGCGAACTCGGCGGCCTTCTCGGCCAGCTCCTCCAGCGGCATGTCGGCCCACTGGCCTGTGAACAGTGTCATCGGGCGTGGCATTGGCTCCTCCTTGCGGTATGTCCTGCGTCAGTGCGTGTCGAGCGTCGGGTCGGTGTTCGACCGGCCGGTCGAACACCGATGGTCGACCACGTCGCCGGCGAAGAACGTCACCGTGTCGCCTCGCACATAGACCGCACGCTCGCTGTCGCCGTGGTGGGCCGCGATCGCCGTGTGGGGGATCGCCCCCGACATCTGCGGCGTCTGGCGCGTGGGCTGGCCCTCGCGGACGACCCTGATGCTTTCCATGGCGCACCCCGACTCGGCTGTGGTCAACGATCGTTCCCCGTTGGCCGTGGGTGATCCCTCCGGCGGTCACCGACCGACGGCGTAGCCCTGCATGCCGCGGGGGTTCGCAGCGGCCCGCAGTGTGCGTCCCGAGCGGCTGACCGCGCTCAGCCGACCCAACGACCAGTCACCGGTGACTTCGACCCGATGGCCGCGGTTCCGCAGGTCGGCGATCACCTCCGGGGCGTGGCGACCCTCGACGTGGATCTGCCCGGAGTTCGCGTGGCGAGGGTAGAAGGAGCTGGGGAAGTGAGTCGTGTGGAACGCTGGCGCGTCGATGGCCTCCTGCAGGTTGCGCCCGAACACGGTGTGCGCCAGGAACAGCTGCAGCGACCACTGATCCTGTTGGTCGCCGCCCGGGGTGCCGAACGCCAGGTAGGGTTCGCCGTCGCGCAGCGCCAGGGTGGGTGTCAGCGTCGTCCGCGGACGCGCGCCGGGTCGCAGCGAGGCGGGCAGCCCCTCGGCCAGCCAGCACATCTGGGCGCGGGTGCCCAGGCAGAAGCCCAGCTCACCCACCACCGGAGAGCTCTGCAGCCAGCCGCCGCTCGGTGTCGCCGCGACCATGTTGCCGAAGCGGTCTACGACGTCGATGTGGCAGGTGTCGCCGTCCACCGGCGCCGCCGGCGGTCTGGTCGACGGCACCGTCGGCTCGCCGATGCCGACTGCCCGGACGGTGCCCGCCGTCGCCTGCGGTGCAAGCCGCGGCACGCGTCCACCCGGACGCCCCGGGTGCAGCGCGTGACTGGCGTCGTTGCCGACCAACCCGCGACGCCCGTTCGCGTAGCCGGGGTCGAGCAGGTCCGACAGCGGCACGTCGACGACGTCGGGATCGCCATACCACGCCTCGCGGTCGGCGTACGCGAGCTTGGCGCACTCGATGACGGTGTGGATGTACTCGGACGAGTTGTGTCCCATCGCCAACAGGTCGAAGCCCGCCAGCAACGCCAGCTGCTGGAGGAACACCGGCCCCTGGGTCCATGGGCCCGCCTTGCACACGCGGTACGCGCCGTGGTCCAAGGTCAGCGGCGGCTCCACCCGCGCCGCGTAGGCCGCCATGTCGTCGGCGGTCAGCAGCCCGCGGTGGCGGCGGCCGCTGCTGTCACGCACTGCCGTGTCGCTCAGCCACCCGTCGATGGCCTCGGCGACGAACCCGCGGTAGAACGCGTCACGGGCCGCCTGGATCTGCCCGTCACGATCGTGCGTCGCGGCTTCGGCCTCTGCCAGGATCCGGCGGTAGGTCGCGGCCAGCGCGGGGTTCGAGAACAGGCTGCCGGACGCAGGCGGCCGCCCGTCGGGCAGGTACACCGCGGCTGACGTCGGCCAGTCGGTGCGGAGCGTGTCGCTGACGGCGGCGATGGTCTCGACGATGCGATGGACCAGTGGGTACCCGCCGGCGGCGTAGTCGATCGCGTAGCGCATGACCGCCCGCAGTGGCATCGTTCCGCACCGCCCCAGCAGCAGCATCCACGCGTCGAACGCACCGGGCACACACGCCGCCAGCAGGCCGGTGCCCGGGATCAGGTCGAGACCGAGCGCGCGGAAGGCGGCGATGTTCGCCGCGGCGGGCACCGGCCCCTGCCCCGACACGACGCGCACCTCGTCGCGTGCGACGTCGTGGTAGAGGATCGGCACCTCCCCGCCCGGCCCGTTGAGGTGCGGCTCGACGACCTGCAACACGAGGCCGGCGGCCACCGCGGCATCGAAGGCGTTGCCGCCATCCTCGAGGACGGCCATGCCGACACCTGACGCCAGCCAGTGGGTCGACGCCACCATCCCGAACGTCCCGGTCAGTTCGGGTCTGGTCGTGAACATGGCATCTGGTCCTGTGACCTACCGCAGTCGCTCCTTGAGGTCTGCCCGGCATCGTGGTGCTGCACGCCACCGCCATGGACGCGTGGCCTGCGCCGG
>JAHWKT010000004.1:9615-69042 GCA_019347695.1 Actinomycetota bacterium
GGTCTGCGGTGGGGTCAGCGGAGCGTCAGCCGATCAACCAGGTCGCATCGTGTCCGCGAGCCGCCGCATCCGCAAGGATCTCCTGGGCGCGTTCGGTGTCGCCCCGCCGACCGTGGAGCAGCACGATCATCTGGCAGTCGCCGCCTGGGCTGCGCCCGTCGCATGATCGTGACGGCACGATCACCGAGATCCGGGCCGTTCCGATGCCGCGGGACGCCAGGACCGCCGTTGCCCGCTCCGCCTCGGTGAGGCTGTCGCACACACCGAGGACGTCGGCGCGCCGGTCGCGTTGCGGCGTGCAGCGAGCTGTCCATGGCGGCCGATGGCGACGTGCACGGGTGGTGGAGCGCATCGGTGGTGCCTCCCGGTGAGGTGGGTTCGTGTCGGCATGCTGCGATGACACTGCCCCGACGACGGTAGTGGCGCAGAGTTGTGCCATCGCCATCGGTCCGTCAAGCTTCGGTCAACAACGATGCAGGACTCCGCCATCGAGCCGATCGGGCTCCGCCGCGGGTCGTGCCGCATGTGGACGGGAACACTGGCGGCGCTGACCGCCACCGGGCACGACTGACGAAGGTACCGACATGCCAATCGCCACACCCGACGCCTACCGTGAGATGCTCGACCGCGCCAAGGCGGGCGCGTTCGCCTACCCCGCGATCAACGTGACATCGTCACAGACGCTCAACGCCGCGATCCGCGGGTTCGCGGAGGCGCGCAGCGACGGCATCATCCAGGTGTCCACCGGGGGCGCGCAGTACTTCTCCGGTCCCACCGTGAACGACATGACGACCGGTGGCGTCGCGATGGCCACGTTCGCCCACGCCGTCGCCGACCACCACGACGTGACGATCGCGCTGCACACCGACCACTGTCCCAAGGACAAGCTCGACGGGTTCATGCGGCCACTGGTCAGGATCAGCCAGGAGCGGGTGGCTGCCGGCGAACTGCCGCTGTTCCAGTCGCACATGTGGGACGGCTCCGCGGTGGCGCTGGACGAGAACCTCGAAATCGCCGCCGATCTGCTCGCGGAGTGCGCCAAGGCCGACATCATCATGGAGATGGAGATCGGCGTCGTCGGTGGCGAGGAGGACGGCGTCGTCGCGGAGATCAACGAGAAGCTGTACACGGCCGACAGCGACTTCGTACGCACGGCCGCGACGCTCGGCACGGGCGAGAAGGGTCGCTACATCCTGGCGGCGACCTTCGGCAACGTGCACGGGGTCTACAAGCCCGGCAACGTCACGCTTCGACCGGAGATTCTCAAGCGCGGTCAGGATGTGGTCTCCGACCAGCTCGGTCTCGAGTCGGGCAGCAAGCCGTTCGACCTGGTGTTCCACGGGGGATCGGGGTCGTCGCTCGACGACATCCGCGAGTCCCTCGACTACGGCGTCGTGAAGATGAACATCGACACCGACACGCAGTACGCGTTCACGCGGCCGATCGCCGACCACATGTTCCGCAACTACGACGGTGTCCTGAAGGTCGACGGCGAGGTCGGGATCAAGAAGACCTACGATCCGCGCACCTGGGGCAAGAAGGCCGAGGAGCACATGGCGGCGCGTGTGGTGCAGGCCTGCGAGGCGCTGCGGTCGGCCGGCACCACCTTGGCCGGCGCCTGATCGGCCCGGTGGATCTCGGTTGTCATGACGACCGACGCCCGCATCCAGCTCAAGAACCCCACTCCGACGAGCTGTGGCGGGAAGCGAGCGTCGGCTGGTACACGACGGCGGTCAAGCTCGACCTCGAGGCGCGCGAGGTCATCAGCCGTGTGCCCGGCAGCAGCCCCCAGCTCCTCGAGCTCGCGTGACCAGCGGGCGCCTGTCGGTGTGGACCTCGGTCGAGACGCGCGCCCGACTCGAACACCTCGAGCGACACGGCCCCACGCCGTGGGCCTTCACCTCCGGACGGCGATCGGCCCCGCCGGCAACGCCCCGCTGACCGCCGACGCGACCTGGCTGTGCCGCACGTGACCCGGCACCTCCGGCTCCGCGACGAGCGCGTGGCGGAGCTGCGGGCGTGACCGTGCGTGCCGGACCTGCGTCGGCGTCCAAACCCGGCCCGACTCGACATCGGTCGGGCGCACCCTGATGACGCTGGCGAGATCATCGCACTGCAGCGGGCGGCCTACCGCATCGAGGCCGAGCGGTACGACGATTTCGGGCTCCCACCGCTGACCGAGACCGCCGACGAGTTCGTGGCCGCGCTCGACACCCACACCGTCCTCGTGGCGCGCAGGCGGGACGGCGAGCCGTCCGCCCCGATCGTCGGCACCGCGCGGGCGCGGGTTGTCGGCGACACCGCTCACATCGCACGGCTGTCGGTGCTGCCCGCGCTGCACGGCCAGGGCATCGGACGCCAGCTGTTGGCAGCCATCGAGCATGAGACAGCACCCGTGCGCCGCTACGAGCTGTTCACCGGGCATCGCAGCGAACGCAACCTGCGGATGTACGAGCGCGCCGGCTACCGCCGCATCCACACCGAACCGCAGTCGGATGCGGTCTTGCTGATCTTCATGGAGAAGGCCCGTCGGTAGGTGGCACCGGACTCCCGTCCGCGCGGACCGGCCTGCCTCCCACACGCGCCGGCACACCACCCGTACGCTCGGGTGCCGGAGGTGTGTCATGCCGGCTCTGTGGGTCATCGTGCTGGTCGCTGCCGCCGGCGGCGCGGCGGTCGCGCTGCAGGCGCAGCTGGTCGGTCTCATCGACACCCGCCTCGGCACGTTGGAGGCCATCTTCTTCACGTACGGTGTCGGAGGCGTCCTGGCGGCGGCGTTGATGCTGCTGGCCCGTGGCGGGAACTTGGCCGAGTGGCGCGAGCTGCCGGGCTACGCCTACCTCGCTGGCGTGTTCGGCCTGGTGATCATCGGAGCGATCTCGTACGGTGTGGCGCGCCTGGGGGTCGTGCGTGGGCTGTTGCTGGTCACGCTGTCACAGTTCCTCGTGTCCGCGCTCATCGACCAGTTCGGTCTGTTCGGCGCGGACGTCCAGCCGGTGACACTCCACAAGATCGCCGGCATCCTGCTGCTGCTGGCCGGCGGCTGGCTGGTGCTGCGGTGAACCCGCCCGTCGACCTGGCGACCCTTGTCGGCCATCTGCACTGTCCGATCGACCCCGGCCCGTTAGGCTGCGGTCACCGCTACAGACCCCGACGGAGTTGGTGACCATGTCCACACGCGACGGCTACGAACCCGGCACGCCCTGCTGGGTCGATCTCATGTCTCCGGACGTTGATGCGTCCACGGGCTTCTACCGCGATCTGTTCGGCTGGGACGCCGAGGATCAGCACGACGACGAGGGCCTCAGGATCTACACCACCTTTCTGCGCGACGGTAAGGTCGTCGCCGGCCTGGGTGGGCAGCCACCGGAGATGGACGGCGCGCCGCCGGTCTGGAACACCTATGTCGCCACCGAGGACGTCGACGAGACGACGGCGAAGGTCGAGAAGGCCGGCGGCTCGGTGATGATGCCGCCGATGGATGTGATGGATCAGGGCCGCATGGCCATCTACAGCGACCCGAGCGGCGTGGTGATATCGGTGTGGCAGGCCGGGCAGCACCGCGGCGCCGAGGTGTGCAACGAGCCGGGCGCCTGGTCGTGGAACGAACTCATGACCCGCGACATCGACCGTGCGCTGGCGTTCTACACCGACGTCTTCGGGTGGTCGTACGAGAGCATGGACATGCCAATGGGCGCCTACCACGTGATCGCCGGTGGCGACGAGGGCGGTCGCGGCGGGCTGATGGCGATGCCACCGGGCATGCCCGACATGGTGCCGAACCACTGGGCGGTCTACTTCATGGTCGACGACGCCGATGCCACCACGGCGCGGGTCTCCGAGCTCGGAGGACAGGTGGTGCAGGGACCCGACGACGCCCCGGGTGTCGGGCGGCTCGCAACCCTGCACGATTCCATGGGTGGCAGCTTCATGATCCTGCAGCCGGCCCCGAGGCAGTGACCCGCCCGCCCCGCGCGGTCGGTCGCGACGTGGTCAGCGTCGCCGCCGGATCCTGATCGGCCTCCGGGCGGTCGTCGGTCGACCACTGCCGCTCGTCAGTCGGCGGCTCGCCGCGCTCAATCGAGACCCCAGGCGTCGGCGACCGCGTCGCCGATCCCGGTGACCGTGCGCGGCGACGACCGGGAGAACCGTGGTGCCGGCGCGGGTTGGCGGCCTGCCGGGTTCCACCGCGGGTGGCTGTCACGGTGACGCAGGTGCGGGTGGTCGACCGCCTCGTCGAGACCCAGCACCGGCGCCACGCACGCGTCGGTGCCCGCGAACCGTTCGGCCCAGTCGTCGCGCGGCAGCCGCAGGAACGTCGCGGCGATGCACGCCCGCAACTCGTGCCAGCGTGCCCGGTCCTCGCGTGCCGGCCATGTGGTGGTGTCGACCAGGTCGGAGACCCCGTCCAGGAACTCGGCGTAGAACTGCGGTTCGAGCGCCGCGAGCGCGACGTACCCGCCGTCGGCGCACAGGTAGGTGTCATAGAACGGGGCGCCACCATCGAGCAGGTTGCTGCCACGCTGATCACGCCACATCCCTGCGTTGCGCATGCCCCACGTCTGCGCCAGAAGCAGCGAGGCGCCGTCGATCATCGCGACATCGACGACCTGGCCCGTCCCGGAGCGCTCGCGCTCGAGCAGCGCCGCCAGCACGCCGGTGACCAGCAGCATCCCGCCGCCGCCGTAGTCGGCGATGAGGTTGAGCGGGATGGCCGGCGGACCGTCGGCCGGGCCGATCAGCGACAGCACACCTGAGATGGCCAGGTAGGTCAGATCGTGGCCGGCGCGATCGGCCAGCGGCCCGGTCTGTCCCCATCCGGTCATGCGGGCGTAGATCAGTCGGGGATTGCGCTCGGCGCAGACCTGCGGGCCCAGCCCCAGACGTTCGGTGACGCCGGGGCGGAACCCCTCGACCAGCACGTCGGCCCGCTCGACGAGGTCCAGTGCCGTGGCGTGCCCCGCGTCGTCGCGCAGGTCGACGGTCATCGTCGCCCGGCCGCGATCGGTGACCTCATGCTCCGGCGGCAGCAGCGCCGTGCCGCCGCCGGGTCGTTGGATCCGGAGCACGTCGGCGCCCAGGTCGGCCAGCACCATGCACCCGAACGGGGCGGGACCCAGTCCGGCGAGCTCGAGGACCTTCACGCCGGCCAGCGGACCGGGGTTGGCGGCCTGGGTCACAGACCGAGTCCGCGACCGATGATCTCCTTCATGATCTCGGTCGTGCCGCCGTAGATCGTCTGGACCCGCGCGTCCGCGAAGTCGCGGCTGATCTGGTACTCGCGCATGTAGCCGTAGCCGCCGTGCAGCTGCAGGCAGCGGTCGGCGACCTTGACCTGCAGCTCGGTCGCCCACCACTTCGCCTTGGCGGCATCGGTGGCCGAGAGCTCGCCGTCGACGTGGCGGGCGATGCACGCGTCGATGAACACGCGCGCGATCGAGATCTCGGTGTCGAGCTCGGCGAGCAGGAACCGGCTGTGCTGGAACGACCCGATCGGCGTGCCGAACGCGGTGCGTTCCTTCACGTAGCTCAGGGTGCGCTCGAGGATGCCCTCGGCGGCGGCCACCGCGCTCACCGCGATGGCCAGGCGCTCCTGCGGCAGGTGCGAGACCAGACCGCGGAAGCCCGATCCCTCCTCGCCGAGGCGGTTGGTCACAGGCACGCGCGCGTCGGTGAACGACAGCTCACTGGTGTCCTGCGCGTGCAGGCCGAGCTTGTGCAGGTTGCGTCCACGGGAGAACCCCGGCGTGTCCGCCTCGACGACCAGCAGGGTCAGCCCTGCGTGGGGATCGTCGTCGGTACGGCACGCCGCCACCACCAGGTCGGCGTGCTGCCCGTTGGAGATGAACGTCTTGGTGCCGTTGACCACGTAGTGGTCGCCGTCGCGCACCGCCCGTGTGCGGATGCCCGCCAGGTCACTGCCCGCGCCAGGCTCGCTCATCGCCACCGCCAGCACCGCCCGTCCGGTGGCGACATCGGGCAGCCACCGCGCCTGCTGCTCCTCGTCGGTCATGTCCAGCAGGTACGGCAGGACCATGTCGTTGATCAGCGTGAACGACAGCCCCACCGAGTTGGCGCCCGCCCGCGCGAACTCCTCGGTGATGACCGCGTTGAAGCGGAAGTCGTCGACACCCGCACCGCCGTGCTCGGCCGGCACGGCGAACCCCAGCAGCCCCAGCTCGCCAGCCTGCTCGAACAGGCGCCGGTCGATCATGCCCTTGGCCTCCATGTCTTCGGTCGCCGGCAGGACATGATCGGCGACGAAGTCGCGCACGACCTCCCGCAGGCTGTCGTGCTCGGGCTCGAAGATCGTCCGGCGCATGTGGACCTCCGGCGTCGCGGTGGTGGGCGGTTGCTCGCGGGTGTCGGGTCTACAGTAGGCCGCGCGTCGGCCGGTGTGACGGTCGACGCGCGCGTTATCCACACGTCGTCCGCTGCGGGCGTCGTCGTGGTCGTAGCGTGTGGCGACCGGACCCGGACACTGCGGTGCCGCAAACAAGAGCAAGGACGCGTTCGTGCAGGACATCTCCACCGCACCGAGCTGGCTGGCGGAAGAAGAGCTGTCGTGGGTCCGCGAGCGCGTGCCGCTGGTGTGCGTCGACGCCGTCCCGGTCCGCCTGGACCACCTCGGCCAGATCGAGAAGGTGGGGTTGCTGCTTCGAGCGCTGCCCGACGAGACGGTGAGCCGGGCGATCGTGACGGGGCGCATCCTGCGCGGCGAGACGGTCCGCGAGGCGCTGTGGCGCCACCTCACCAAGGATCTCGGGCCCGACTGCGACCCGCAGTTGCCCGCCTCGATCACCCCGTTCACGGTGGTCGAGTACTTCCCGGACCCGCACCGCACCGGGTTCCACGACCCGCGGCAGCACATGGTCAGCCTCGCCTATGTGGTGCCCGTCAACGGCGAGTGCCGCCCTGCGGAGGACGCGCTCGACTTCGCCTGGTTGACGGTCGAGGAGGTCACCAGCCGCGCCGTGGCCACCGAGATGTCACAGGGCCACGACCGCGTGATCCGCCATGCGCTCGCGTCCTGCCGCCAGCTGCCCTGAGCACGGTCGCGCAGCCCGTCGGCGATCCTTCGATGGACGATAGGGATGCACTACGCATCCCTATCGTCCATCCAGCGGGTCAGGTGCGCTGGGCCAGGCGCCGGAAGGCGCCGAGCGACTCGGGGTTGGCCAGGGCGCCCTCGCTCGCGACGTCGTCGAGCTCGGCACCGGCGAACAGCTTCTTGACCGGCACCTCGAGCTTCTTGCCCGACAGCGTGCGGGGCACGTCGGGCACCGCGTGCAGCTCGTCGGGCACGTGCCGCGGTGACAGATCGCTGCGGATGCGGTTGGTGATGCGTGAGCGCAGCCCGTCGTCGAGGTCGTGGCCCTCGCGCAGCACGACGAACAGCAGCAGGGTTCCGGGGCCGCCACCGTCGTCCTCGAGGTGGATGACCAGTGCGTTGGCGACCTCGTCGAGATCCTCGACCGCACGGTAGAACTCGCTGGTGCCCATGCGCACGCCGCCGCGGTTCAAGGTCGCGTCCGAGCGTCCGGTGATCACGCAGGTCCCGCGTTCGGTGATGCGGATCCAGTCACCGTGACGCCACACGCCGGGGAACATGTCGAAGTAGGCGTGACGGTAGCGCGAGCCGTCGTCGTCACCCCAGAAGCCGACCGGCATCGACGGCATCGGGGCGGTGATCACCAGCTCGCCACGGGCGCCGATCACGGGGGAGCCGTCCTCGTCGTACGCCTCGACGCGGGCACCGAGACATCGGCACGAGATCTCGCCCTCGTACACCGGTGTCACCGGCGAGGCGCCGACGAACGCGGTGCACATGTCGGTGCCCCCGGAGACCGATGCCAGCAGGACGTCGTCCTTGACGTCGTCGTACACCCAGTCGAACCCCTCGGGCGGCAGCGGCGCGCCGGTCGAGCCGATCTGCGCCAGCGCCGACAGATCGAAGTCGTCGCCCGGCGTCATGCCCTGCTTGCGGCAGCTCATCAGGAACGGCGCCGACACACCGAACAGGGTGATGCCGGTGTCGTCGGCCAGCTGCCAGAGCGTGTCGAGGTCGGGGTTGCCGGGGTCGCCGTCGAACAGCACGACCGTGGCGCCGACCAGCAGGCCCGACACCAGGAAGTTCCACATCATCCAGCCGGTGGTGGTGAACCAGAAGAACGCATCGTCGGGGCCGAGGTCGTGGTGCAGTCCGACCATCTTGAGGTGCTCGATGGTGATGCCGCCGTGGCCGTGCACGATGGCCTTGGGGATGCCGGTGGTGCCGCTGGAGAACAGGATGTACAGGGGGTGGTCGAACGCGACCGGCTCGAACGCCAGCTCGCCGGCCTCCGCCGTCAGCTCCTGCCAGGTCGTGACGTCCGGGATCGCCTCGGTGCCGGGGTCGAGGTAGCCGAGCAGCACGGTGTGTTGCAGGCCCGGCAGCGCGTCGCGGATCGCGGCGACCTCCTCGCTGCGGTCGATCGCACGGTCGCCGTAGCGGTAGCCGTCCACGGTCAACAGGACCTTCGGTGCGATCTGCTCGAGCCGGTCGATGACCGAGGTCACGCCGAACTCGGGTGCGCACGACGACCAGACGGCACCGATGCTGGCGGTCGCGAGGAACGCGACGATGGTCTCGGGGATGTTGGGCAGGTAGGCGGCCACCCGGTCGCCGTGACCGACGCCGAGGCGCCGTAGGCCGGCCGCGGCGCGGGCGACCTGGTCCCGCAGCTCGGCGTACGTCACCCGCCGCTCGTCGCGTGTCTGTGACCGCGCGACGATGGCCGTGTGGTCGTCGTCACGTCGCAGCGCGTGCTCGGCGTAGTTGAGCGTGGCGTCGGTGAACCACGACACGTCCGGCATCTGCGTGCCGCTGCGCACCTGTGACGGCGGTGTGTGGAACACGACGTCGAAGTGCTCGACGACGGCCTCCCAGAAGGCGTCGATGTGCTCGACCGACCACGTCCACAGGTCGTCGTAGCCGCCGATGTCGATGCCGTGCGTGGTCGCGACCGCGCGGGCGAACGCGCCGAGCTCGCTGGTCTCCCACGCGTCGTCCTCCGGGCTCCACAGCAGTTCGGGTGTGTCCGTGGTCGGTGTCGACATCGCTCAACCCTCCGAGATGCCGAGCTCGCGAGCGACCCGCGCGACGTGGCTTTTGGCTCGTACGTTGCGCCACGCGTGCTCGACCTCGCCGTCCGGACCCAGCACGAAGGTCGATCGGATCAGCCCCTCGAACACCACGACGCGACCGTCGAAGTCGTCACTGGAGACCGGTTCGCCGCGCTGGTCGGCCAGGGTGAAGGAGTGATCGCTCATTATTGTCGCCTACCGCTGCCGCTACTGCACCTCACTGCAGCGTACGCGGCGTCCGCGAGCACGAAACGCGTGACGGCTACCGCTGCGGCAGGAGCGTCTCGGCAGCCGCGACCACGACCACGATCGCAGCGACCCAGGCGAGCGCACTCGGCGCCGACCATGCGACAGCCAGCGGGTAGCTGCCGAGCAACGCCATCCCGCCGAGCGCGCGGACGACCGGCCACCCTGCCCCGGCGCGTACGAGCGCCACACCGGTGCACCCGACGAACAGGGCGACGCCGACGACCAGCGCCAGCGCGCCAGCGGGCTCGAGGTGCTCCGTCGGGTGGGCGACGGCCTCTTCGATCGCGACAGCGAAGCCGACGACCCCGCCGATGATCGGAAAGTGCAGGAGCGAGTAGACGTCGCGGGCGTACCTGCCACGCTCGCGTGAGGCCGCGCGGTGCATGGCCTCCTCGAGCGCGCCCTTCGCGCGGGCGAAGTAGGTCCACCACAACGCGCACGCGCCCGCGACCGCAAAGATGACCGCAGCCAGCAACACGCCGGTACGCGGTTGGTCGGCGGCGAAGGTCCCGGCCGCGATCAGGGACTCGCCCAGTGCGATGATGACGAACAGCCCATGGCGCTCCGCGAAGTGCTCGGGGTACAACCGCCACTCCCCATCACCGGCGCGCCACGCCGAGAACAGATCGAGCGCGGCGGCGACACCGAACGCGACCGTCCGCGGACCCGACGGCAGCGCCGCTGCGACCGCGACGGTCGCCAGGCCGGCGAACGACAGGGCCATCCATGGCCGGATGGCACCGCGCCACTCGGCGTCACCGGACGACACCCACCACTGCCCGGCGAGGCCGATCAGGCGCACAAGGATGTAGGCCGTCGCGAACCACCAGCCGGTCGCTTCGAAGGCGTCGGGCACCGTGAGCGCCATCAGAAACGCCGCCGCGACCGCGGCCATGGTCAGCAGTTGCACGCCGCTGTGCTCGGTGTCGGCCGCGTTGAGCGTCCACGTGAACTGCGTCCACGCCCACCACACCAGCCAGAAGACCAGCACGGCGCGGATCAGGCCGACGCCGGTGAGGTGCTCGGCCAGCACGCCGGTCACCTGTGTGACCGCGAACACGAACACGAGGTCGAAGAACAGCTCGATGAACGTGGCGCCCTGCGGGCGGGTGGCCCGGACGGTGGTGGTCATCAGCGGATCCTGCAGGCTCAGGGTTGCCGGACGAGTCAGCATCCTTGCGACATGCTATCGGCAAGTCGATCTCACGTGGGACGCACGGGCCCGGAACGCACGTCGTACCGTTCGTCCCACGGCAGCAGGATCTGCGTGCCTTCCACCATGGGCTGGACCCTGGTCACCGCGTGGTCCGCCGCGGCCGCCATGGCGGCGGTCACCGAGGTGTGGCTGACGACATCGCGCATCGTGTAGTACGTCGGTGGCAGCATCATGAGGTCGTCTCCCTCAGTCGATGCCGCCCACGCCTCCTCGACGACCTCGTCGTCGTGTGGCGTGATCACCGCCCTGTCGGGGAGGCGGGCGAGAAAGAACCGCGTGTCGTAGCGCCGCGGCTCGCTGTCGGGTGTGACCCACCACGCCCAGTAGCGCAGCAGCGAGGTGTCGAGCTCCACCCCGAGCTCCTGGACGATCTCGGCGAAGGTGTGCGTGTCGGCCAGCAGCGCTCGTCTGGCGTCGACGACCGCACCGGCGTCGGGGCCTGCGGAGACGAGCAGGATGCCCGACTCCTCCAGGGTCTCCCGATATGCGGCGACGACGTGGGCACGCGCCAGTCCCTCTGTCACACCCATCACTGCAGCCCAGTGCGCCGGCCGGGGTCCCGTCCAGTAGCGGTCGATCGACGGATCCGCGTCGGCCTCGTCGACGCGCCCACCCGGAAAGACCCACAGCCCGCCCGCGAAGTGCATGGCCCGCGGCCGGCGTTGCAGATAGACCTCCACACCCGCCGGGCCGTCCCGGATCACCAGGACCGTCGACGCAGGTCGAGGCGAGGCTGCGGTGTCGGCCACCTACCCGACACCCTCGACGGGCACGACCACCGGCGGTGCGGCGAGCCCGCCGCCGGTGGAGTCGACGATGGCGATGTCTAGCGTCATGCCGGCATCCTGCCACGCAGGGACTCGCCACCGAATCCTGACCGCTGTCGACCGGCGTCGAGGTAGGTTCGTGGGTCGACCGCGGACACGCCCAGCGGAGATCGGCAGGCGTGCCCAGAGGAGGATGTCCGTGTGCTGCTGCGACTGATCCGTCACGCCCAGCCGGCGTATGTCGTGGACGGCGCCCTGTACAACGACCCGGAGCTGACCGCGCTCGGCCACACGCAGGCGCAGATGCTCGCGGACCGCGACTGGGGCCGGGTTGACGAGCTGTGGCTCTCGCCGATGGTGCGTGCCCAGCAGACCGCCACGCCGCTGGCCGAGTGTCTCGGGCTGACACCCATCACCCAGGACTGGATGCACGAGATCGCCGCGCCGGCCGACTGGGAGGGCAGCCCCGTCGACAAGCTCGACGAGCTGTTCGCGCGTTACAACCTGCGCGCGATCGAGGAGTTGTGGGAGGGTCTGCCCGGCGGCGAGTCGTTCCGCGACTTCCACGAGCGTGTCGTCGGCGGCCTCACCGCAACGTTGGCCGGGTACGGGGCCGAGCCCATCGTGACCGACGACGACCACCCCAACCTGTGGTCCGAGCCGTCGGACGTCAGCATCCTGTTCCTCGCGCATGGTGGTACGAACGCCGTGGTGCTGACCCATCTGCTGGGGGCCGAGCCCACGCCGTGGGAGTGGGACCGGTTCGACTCGGCGCACACGTCTGTCGCCACGCTGCGCACCCGCCGGGTCGCCCACGCGGTCGCCTTCGGCATGACCGGATTCGGCGACGTCAGCCACCTGGCCGCGGACCTGGTCACCCGGTAGCGCCGTCTTGCCGCCCTGCGACCTACGCGGACGGATGGTCAGCCGACGGGCAGGGTGCGCTGGAGGAACTGGGCCGTGATGCCCCAGGCGGTCACCGCGTTGCGCGGCTGGTGGAACTGTTCGCTGAACGCGTTGTCGAACGCGTGACCGCCGGTCGGGTACCGCTCGAACTGCACGCCGGTCATGCCCGCGGTGGCGGCCTCGACCCGGTCGACCGACTCGACCGGCGTGTACTGGTCCTGCTCGCCGAAGTGGAACAGAATCGGGCAGCTGATGCCGCGCATCGCCGCGAGCGCGTCGGGAATCGCCGAGCCGTAGTAGGACACGCAGGTGTCGGGCTCGGCGAGCGACGCGACGTGGTACGCGAGCGCACCACCCAGGCAGAAGCCCAGGATGCCGGTGCCGTCGGTCACCCCGTCGACGTCGCGCAGGTGGCCGAGTGCGGCGATCAGGTCCCCGACCGCGGCCTGCGGGTCGAGCTCGCTGGCGAACTGGAACGCGGTGTCGAGATCGTTGTCGGAGATGGCGGCGCCGGCCTCGACGCGCCAGTACAGGTCGGGTGCCATGACCACATACCCCAGACGCGCGAGCCGGTCGGCGCTGAACGCCAGGTAGTCGCTGATACCGAAGATCTCCTGCACGAGCAGGAGGCCCGGTCCCGTGCCTGAGGCCGGTCGGCGCAGCAGCGCGCCGAGCTGGTCGCCCTCGGTCGTGGCGATCACGTGGTTGAGGCGGTCGATCATCAGCTCCCCGAGCGGTGGTGTGCGTCGGCGACCTTACCCCAGCGTCGTCGGACGGTTAGGATCTGCGCTCCAGGAGGTGGGATGCGTGCGCACCGTTGATTCGCTCGTCGAGCTCGTCGGCGACACGCCATTGGTCCGGCTGCGTCGATTCTCCGCGAAGGTGGCGCCGACGATCCTCGCGAAGGTCGAGTACCTCAACCCTGGCGGGAGCGTGAAGGACCGCATCGGCCTGGCGATGATCGAGGCCGCGGAGCGGGACGGGCTGCTCGGGCCCGGCGGCACGATCGTCGAGCCGACCAGCGGCAACACCGGGGTCGGCCTGGCGATGGTCGCGATCGAACGGGGCTATCGCAGCGTGTTCGTCATGCCCGACAAGGTCAGTGATGAGAAGGTCGATCTGCTCCGCGCGTACGGCGCCGAGGTGGTGGTGTGCCCCACCGCGGTGGAACCCGACGATCCCCGCAGCTACTACCGCACGGCGGACCGGCTGACCAGGGAGATCTCCGGGGCGTTCCAGCCGAACCAGTACGCCAACGACGCGAACCCCGCGGCGCACGAGGCGTCGACCGGCCCGGAGATCTGGGAGCAGACCGACGGTCGCATCGACGTGTTCGTGGCGGGCGTCGGCACGGGTGGGACCATCACCGGGGTCGGCCGGTACCTCAAGGAGCGCAATCGCGACGTGCACATCGTCGGTGCCGATCCCGAGGGGTCGGTGTACTCCGGTGACGAGCCGCGGCCATACCTGGTCGAGGGGGTCGGCGAGGATTTCTGGCCGTCGACGTTCGACGCCGAGGTCGTGGACCGCTTCGTGCGGGTCAGTGACCGCCAGTCCTTCCTTGCCGCCCGCGAGCTGGCGCACACCGAGGGCATCCTCACCGGTGGATCGTGTGGCACGGCGGCCCACGCAGCGCGGGTGGTGGCGGCGGAGTATCCCCCGGATGCCGTGATCGTCGTGCTGCTGCCTGACTCGGGGCGCGGCTACCTGTCGAAGCTGTACAACGACGATTGGATGGCGGCGAACGGCTTCCTCGATCGGCGCAGCGGGGCCACGCGGCTCGCGACGGTCGTCGCGGCGAAGCAGCGCCGGCTGCCGGCCATCGTCCACATGCACCCCGACGAGAGCGTGCGCCAGGCGATCGCGATCCTGCACGAGTTCGACGTCAGCCAGATGCCGGTGGTCAAGCGCGACACGGTCGAGTCACGCGACGACGTGATCGGCAGCATCCACGAGCGGGGCTTGCTCGAACGCGTTTACCGCGATCCGGCGGTGTTGGACGCCGCGGTCGCGGATGTCATGAGCCGACCGCTGCCGATGGTCGACGGACGTGACACCGTCGAGTCGATCATGGGATGGTTCACCGCCGACGAGCAGGCGGTACTCGTGTGCGACGGTCCGGTGCCCAACGGCGTGCTCACGCGCTCAGATGTCCTCGACTACCTGGTGGGACCATCATGAGAAGTACCTCACGTAGCGTAGGGGTGGGTCGCAGCGCATGACGGACTGGAGCTCGGCAGGATTCGCGACCCGTGCCATCCATGCGGGCCAGGAGCCCGAACCGCGCACCGGCGCCGTCACGGTGCCCGTGTACCAGACCTCCACGTTCGCGCAGACCGAGGTCGGCCAGCACCGCGGTTGGGACTACGCGCGCAGTGGCAACCCGACCCGCGACGCCCTGGAGACGGCGCTCGCATCGTTGGAGCGCGGTGCACATGGCGTAGCGTTCAGCTCCGGGCTCGCGGCGGCCGACGCGGTGCTGCGGACGCTCGACCCCGGCGACCACGTGCTGCTGGCCAACGACGTCTACGGCGGCACGTACCGGCAGTTCTCCCGTGTCCACGAGCCGTGGGGACTGGGGTTCGATCCGGTCGACCTCACCGACCCGCCGGCGGTCGAGGCCGGATGGCGGCCCGAGACGCGCATGGTGTGGATCGAGACGCCGACCAACCCACTGATGGCGGTGGTGGACATCGCCGCGCTGACTCAGACCGCGCACGATCGCGACGCGCTGGTCGTCGTCGACAACACGTTCGCCACGCCGTACCTACAGCAACCGCTGCCGCTGGGCGCCGACGTTGTGGTGCACTCGACGACCAAGTACCTGGGTGGCCACAGCGACGTGGTCGGTGGCGCCGTCATCAGCAGCGACGACCGCCTCGCCGAGCGGATCCGGTTCCTGCAGAACGCCGTGGGCGGCGTGCCGGGCCCCTGGGACGCGTGGCTGGTGCTGCGGGGATTGAAGACGCTGGCCGCGCGGATGCGCGTCCACTGCGACAACGCCCGCGCGGTGGTCGCCGCGCTCGCCGAGCTCGAGGCCGTCCGCGAGGTGTTGTGGCCGGGTCTGGAATCCCATCCCGGCCACGCGGTGGCTCGCCGGCAGATGCGTGACTTCGGCGGCATGGTCTCGTTTCGCATGGCCAACGAGGCGGCCGCGCTGGCGGCGTGCGCCAGGTTCGAGGTCTTCACGCTGGCCGAGTCGCTGGGCGGGGTGGAGTCCCTCGTCGAACATCCTGGTCAGATGACTCACCAGTCGGTCGCCGGCTCCCCGCTGGAGGTCCCCGGTGACCTCGTCCGGCTCTCGGTCGGCATCGAGGACGCCGACGACCTCGTCGCCGACGTCCGCAAAGCGATCGCCTGACCTTGTAGGGACCGGGACCGAGATGTCCACAGATCCCCGCGATGACGGCACCGCCGACGCTGCGGCCCCGTACGCTGCTTCCATGAGCGCAGAGCTGACATGGGGAGCGCCGGTCACGTATGCGGACCTGCAACGGATGCCCGACGACGGGCACCGCCGCGAGCTCATCGACGGACAGCTGCTCGTGACCCCGTCGCCGATTCCGCTGCACCAGCTCTGCGTCGCCCGGATCTACGATCGGCTCGCTGCCGCGGCGCCGGACGATACCGTCGTGCTGTTCGCGCCACTGGACTGGAAGATCAGTGACCTGTCGGTCGTCGAGCCGGACGTGCTGGTCACGCACCCCGACGATGTCGACGGCGCCTATCTGTCCGACACGCCCCTGCTCGTCGTCGAGGTGCTGTCGCCGTCGACGCGGCTGACCGACCTCGGGAGCAAGCGCATGCTGTACGAGCGCTCCGGCGTCGGCGACTACTGGATCGTCGACCCCGCGGTGCCCCGCCTGACGGCGCTGCGCCTCGAGGAGGACACGTACCGGGAGGTGGACACCGTCGACGGGCATCACGAGCATCGCGCGACCACACCGTTCACCGTCCGGATCCGACCATCGGACCTCGTCGCGACGTCGCCGTAACCGCCGCCGGCCGCACGTCGATTGGTGCCAAGTCGACGGCCCGTCCCATAGCGGGCGTCGGTGGCCGTGCTCGTGCACCCATCCCATGAGCGTGTGGTACGCCGGAGCCAGCTGATCGTAGGGTCCACGATGGACCGTGCTGGCCACGACGTGGGCCGGTCGGTCGACGCGGGCCACCTCGCCGTCGAGCTCCGTGCCGTCGGCGACCGGCACACAGATGTCGATGTCGCCGCCGGTCTGCTCGTCGATGACCGCGTGGTAGACGACGAACGGCGCGCCGTCGGCCGTCGCGCCAGCTGCACCGAGCTGCGCCATGATCGAGCCGAAACCGGCCTCCAGATCGGCCGCGATGCGACCGAGGTTCGTGTGCGTGCGAACGGTCGCGACGGCCTGGCGCGCGACCTCCTTGATGGTGACGTCGTACTGCATGATGGGCTCCCTCCGGTCGATGAGTCGTTCGAGGAACCGCAACATGCGTTCGTCCTCGGCGCGGTTCGCCTGTCGGAGCCCGTAGTACCGGTACCCCGACGACGGGTCCACCCACGTCGGTTCGAGCAGGCCGAGCTCGCCGTACAGACGCAGCGCCTTCACCGACAGCCGGGTCATCCTCGAGAACCGGCCGATCGGAACGAGATGGTGCATTGGTTCCTCCTTGGCGCTCCCACTGTGGAGTCTCCTCCAGGGGACGAGTCAAGCCGGTGCCACGGCACGGGGCGACAGATGTTCGTAGCCACCGACGCCCGCCGGCTCGAGCACGACGTCGACCTCCCCGGCACGCGTGATGAACGTCATCACTGGCGGCACGAAGGTCCGCTCATCGAGCGGTATGTCCAGGCCAGCCCGGGTCAGACACGTTGGCCGCCCCGAAGAACTCCGCCGCCACAACGAGCCCGAGCAGGCGCTGTTCAGGCGTCAACAGGAGCATGCGCTGGATCAGGACAAGATCGCCTGGTCCGTCCGACTGCTCTGGTGAGGTCCGCTCCATCTCGAGTCTGACTGATCATGGCATATGACCGCCGGATGTCGGGCAAGCCGTTCCGAGAACATCTTGCCCAAAGCGCGTCAAGCCAGGTTATGATTGACTCATGAATGTTGAGCGCCTTACTGTAAAGTCTCGCGACGTGCTCCAGCAGGCGGTCGCGCTCGCTGCTGCGCGTGGAAGTCCCGACATCGACAGCCTGCACCTGCTGCACGCGCTGCTCGACGAGTCCGAGGGTGCCGTGCAGCCGACACTGCTGCGGCTGGGGGCAACGCCGTCGCAGCTGCGTGCTGCCACGACGTCTGCGCTGGACACCTTGCCGGCGGCGCGCGGCTCGACGACGCAGCAGCCGGGGATGAACCGGCGGTTGTCGGCGACCTTGGACCGCGCCGAGCAGCGTGCGGGCGAGCTCGGCGACGAGTACACGTCGACCGAGCACCTGCTGCTCGCATTGGCCGACGACGATGGTCCGGCCGGTAACGTGCTGCGACAGGCGGGCGTGCACGGCGACGCCCTGCTGACCGCGCTGCGCGGGGTCCGCGGCAACCAGAAGGTCACCTCGCCGACGCCCGAGGGCACCTACCAGGCACTGGAGAAGTACGCCGTCGACCTGACCGATGCGGCGCGCAAGGGCGAGCTCGATCCTGTGATCGGCCGCGACGAGGAGATCCGGCGCGTCATCCAGGTGCTGTCGCGGCGCACCAAGAACAACCCGGTCCTCATCGGTGACCCCGGCGTCGGCAAGACCGCGATCGTGGAGGGGCTCGCACAGCGCATCGTCGCCGGTGACGTGCCGTCGAGCCTGACCGACCGCCAGCTGGTGGCGCTCGACCTGTCGTCGATGATCGCGGGCGCGAAGTACCGCGGCGAGTTCGAGGAGCGGCTCAAGGCAGTGCTGTCGGAGATCTCCTCGGCCGAGGGGCGCATCATCACCTTCGTCGACGAGCTGCACACGATCGTGGGTGCGGGCAAGGCTGAGGGTGCGGTCGACGCCGGCAACATGCTCAAGCCGATGCTCGCGCGCGGGCAGCTGCGCATGATCGGCGCGACGACGCTGGACGAGTACCGCGACGTTGAGAAGGACAAGGCGCTGGAGCGACGCTTCCAGCCGGTGATGGTGGGCGAACCCAGCATCGAGGACACCGTCGCGATCCTGCGCGGCCTCAAGGAGCGCTATGAGGTCCATCACGGCGTCCGGATCACCGACTCTGCGCTGGTGTCGGCGGCGAAGTTGAGCGACCGCTACCTCACCGAGCGGTTCCTGCCGGACAAGGCGATCGACCTGATCGACGAGGCGACCAGTCGGCTGCGGATCGAGATCGACTCTATGCCGAACGAGATCGACGTGTTGGACCGCCGTGCCAAGCAGCTCGAGATCGAGCGCACCGCGCTGGAGGACAGCGTCGAGGACGACGAGGCCGCCGCCGAGCGACTCGAGCAGATCACCGAGGAGCTCGGTGCGCTGACCAACCAGCTGGCGCAGATGAAGGCCCACTGGGAGGCCGAGAAGGCCGCAATCGACCGCATCCGCGACCGTAAGCAGACCATCGAGCAGGCGCGCGAGGAGGCGGAGCGCGCCGAACGCGACGGCGAGCTGCAGCGGGCCGCCGAGCTGCGCTACGGCACCATCCCGAACGCCGAGAAGGAGCTCGAGGTCGCCAACGCGGCGCTCGAGGAGCTGCAGGCCGAGCGCAAGATGCTGCGCGAGGAGGTCGACGCCGACGACATCGCCGAGGTGGTGTCCCGCTGGACCGGCATCCCGGTGTCGCGCCTGGTCGAGGGCGAACGCGACAAGCTGCTCCGACTGGAGGACACGCTGCACCAGCGGGTGGTCGGCCAGGACGAGGCGGTCAGCGCGGTGGCCGACGCCGTCCGTCGGTCGCGGGCGGGGCTGGCTGATCCCGACCGTCCGCTGGGGTCGTTCCTGTTCCTCGGCCCCACTGGCGTCGGCAAGACCGAGCTGGCGCGCACGCTGGCCGAGTTCCTCTTCGACGACGAGCGGTCAATGATCCGCCTCGACATGGGCGAGTTCCAGGAGAAGCACACCGTGTCACGGCTGGTCGGTGCGCCACCGGGCTACGTCGGCTACGAGGAGGGCGGGCAGCTGACCGAGCCTGTCCGGCGCCGCCCCTACTCCGTCGTGCTGCTCGACGAGGTCGAGAAGGCGCACGCCGATGTGTTCAACACGCTGCTGCAGGTGCTCGACGACGGCAGGCTCACCGATGGGCAGGGCCGTACGGTCGACTTCCGCAACACTGTGCTGATCATGACGTCCAACCTGGGCAGCCAGTACATCCTCGACCCGACCGAGAGCGACGAGGTCATATCCGAACGGGTGATGGCGGCGGTGCGCGAGCACTTCCGTCCGGAGTTCCTCAACCGCCTCGACGAGGTGCTGATCTTCAACCGTCTGTCGCGCGCGCACCTGCGCCAGATCGTCGACGTGCAGCTCGACCGCGTGCGCGTGCGGTTCGCCCAGCGCGACCTGTCGCTGGAGCTGACCGACGCGGCGAAGGACTGGCTCGCCGATCGTGGGTTCGACCCGGTCTACGGTGCCCGCCCGCTCAAGCGGGTCATCCGCAAGGAGCTGGAGGACCGCGTGGCGCTCGCGCTGCTCGGCGGGGACGTCACCGAGGGACAGACCATCAAGGTCGACGTCGCCGACGGCGGTCTGGTGATCAGCTGACCCGCCGGTCTGGGGACGAATCTCACCGCCCAGCGCGGCCTCGTTCCCCAGATCAGCACGACCGACCGGTCTGGGGACGAATCTCACCGCCCAGCGCAAGCTCGTTCCCCAGGTCAGGGGCGGGGGTTCGGCGGCTACGATCGGCGCCGTGACGTTGAATGCGCAGCCGGCGACGGCAGGTGGCGATGGCCCCGATGGCCCGTCGGTGACGGGGCGACGCCGGCTGCTGTGCCGCGTCGTGCGCGTGGGCTGGCTCGTGGTGCTGGTCATCGCGCTCGCGCTCGCCCTGCGGTCGCGGTGGTCTGAGGTCGGCGATCAGCTCGCGTCCCTCGATCCGGGGCTGCTGCTGCTGTCGGCGGGCATCGGGCTCGTCGGTCTCGGACTGAGCGCTGGCATCTGGCACGCCATGCTCGCCGGCATCGGCGAGCCGCTGCCGCTCGCGGCGTCACTGCGGGTCTTCTTCGTCGGGCAGATCGGCAAGTACGTGCCGGGCGCCGTGTGGCCGGTGGTCACCCAGGCGGCGCTCGCGCGTGAGCACGGCATCGTCCCCCGCGCGACCGTCACCGCCGTCACGCTGTTCCTGTGGGTGCATCTGGTGACCGGCGTGGCGGTTGGCATCACGGCGCTGGTGGCCACCGGTGTGCTGCCCCTCGTCACGCTGGCCGCACTGCTCCTGCTGATGGCGCTGCTCGCTCCACCGGTGCTGCGCTGGACGTTGACGCGACTGCTGCGCCTGGCCCGTCGCGCGCCGATGCGACGCCAGCCCACCGGACGCCATCTGCTGGTCGCCGGTGCGTGGGCGGCCGCCATGTGGATCTGCTACGGCGTGCACCTGCAGGTGTTGACGGCGGCCATCGGGGAGCCGATCGACGTCATCCGCGCGATCGGCGTGTTCGCGGCCGGCTGGGTCGTCGGGTTCGTGCTCCTGATCGCTCCCGCCGGGGTCGGGCCGCGGGAAGCGGCGATCGTGGCGCTGCTGCCGCTGCCGGCCGCCGCGGGGCTGCTCGTCGCTCTGGCATCACGGCTCGTCCTGACCCTGGCGGACGCCCTCTGGGCCGGGGTGACGGCGGTCAGACCGGTGCTGATCCGTCGCCCGACGCGAGCCGCGCCAGCGACCGGCGGCGCAGACGACGAGCCGGTTGCGAAGGCGTCCGCCGGTGGTGGGCGGCGCGGTGCGGGGGACGGACGCTAGCGCGCTAGAGCCAGGCCAACGGTCGGACGTCCGCATCCGCAGCGCTCGGCGCCGCCGGTGTGTCGCGCACGGAGTCGAGCCGGGCCCGTGCGGCGCGCAGCAGTTGACACGCCCGTGGCTCGCTGGCCTCCCCGCCGTGTGCGAGCAGCGTGTCCAGGGCCCACTCCAGCGTCTGCGCCGCGTTCTGCGACAGCTGAGCGCACCGCACGAGCTGCGCGATGCTCTGCTCGCTGGCCGCGCTGTCGTCGCGGTCTGCGCCGAGGCGCCGCCCTGCCATCCTGGCCTGGTTCATGACCGAGGCTCGAACACCTGCCATCGACCGCTACCCCCGCCGGGCCCAGGCGATGGTCCACGGCAGCGGCTTCTCCACGGCGCGGACCCCCGCGGCCTGGCTGACGAACTTGACGAACGACGGCGTCGACCAGTGGTTCAGGTGCCCGGGCGTGTTGCCCCAGTCGTGCAGGTGGCGTCCGCCCAGCACGTTGGCGGTCCGAAAGATCGGCTCGCGCGGGACCGACAGCACGAGATGACCGCTGCTGACCCGGGCCATCTCCTGCAGACCGCGGTCGGGCTCGGTCAGGTGCTCCATGACCTCGACCGCCACGACGACGTCGAAGAAGCCGTCGGGGAACGGCAGCCGACTCGCATCGGCATGCAGGTAGTGCGGCCCGGGGTGCTCGCGCCACCAGCCACGCAGCGACGCGTCGGGGAGGTCCAGGGCGGTCACGTTCGCCCAGCGCTGCAACAGCCGCTTGGCGATCATGCCCTCGCCGCATCCGACCTCGAGCACCCGGCCACGGGGGGTCTCGGCCATGACCTGGTCGAACACGCCATCGAGGCGGGCGAGGAAGCGACGGGTGAGGTACCGGATGGCCGGGTTGCCGGACTCGTACTTGTGGTGGTGGTTGCCGGTGATGACGTCGGGCGTCTCGCGCTCGGGCGCGTCGGCCGGCGGGATGGTGTCAGTCATGTCGGTTCGTCCGGACGATCAGGTCGGCCAGCAGCCCGAGGCTGAACAGGATCAGACCGCTGAGCAGCAGCATCGTCGCGTTGGTGGTGATCCGCAGCGATTTGGTGAAGATGTCGAAGATGATCTTGAAGACCCCCGCCGTGATGAGGGTCAGCGCCAGGGGCGCGAACACCCGCAGGGGCTCGAAGAAGGTGACCATCCGCACGACCTGCAGGATGTAGCGGTAGGCGTCCTTGATCGGGTGGAAGTGTGACCGTCCCGCGCGGGGCGCGTAGTCGATCGGCAGGTACTCGACGAACAGTCCGTTGGCGAGGAACGCCAGGGTGATGGTGGTCACGCACGAGAACCCGGCGGGGAGCAGTCCCAGGAACGGCTGCGCGTGCTCCCTGGAGAACGCGCGCAGGCCCGAGTTGAGGTCGGGGATGCGCGCGCTGGTCAGGTACTCGGCGAGGCGGCGGATCGCCCACTTGGCGGGCACACGCAGCGCCTTGTACGTCCCCTCCTCGCTCCGGCGCGCACCGACGACCTGGTGGGCCTTGCCGTCGACCAGGTGGTCGATGAACTCGGGGATGCGCTCGTTGGGGTAGGTCATGTCGGCGTCGGTCCACACGACGTACCGCCCGTACGCCTCGAGGGTGCCCAGCCGCCGTGCCGTGCCGGATCCGCGGTTGGTCGGGAACCGCAGCAGCCGCACGAACGGGAGCCCCTCGACCCGGTCGCCGGTACCGTCGGTCGAGCCGTCGTCGACGACGAGGATCTCGAACGAGTAGTCGGTGGCCTTCAGCGCCGCGGAGATGCGGTCGACCTCGGCGACCACGTGGCCCGCCTCGTTGTAGGCGGGCAGCACGACGGTGACGTCGAGCGTTGCGGGACGAGATTCGGGCATGCGGGCACTCGAACCGGTGGGAGGAAACAGGCGATCGCAGGAGAAAGCATAGCGGCACGATCGCGCCGGGGAAGCCCGGTGGGAATAGCATCCCCCGTCGTGATGTACATGCGTACCCTCGGCCTCGTGGGCGTGGTGGCGGTTGCCGTGGTCGTGCTCGTCGTCGGTGAGATTCTCGTCGCCCGCAACCGTTCATATCTTGTTGACGTGCCGTTCGCCGTCGACCGGACGATTGGGCCATCCACTGACGACCGGGAGCCGTTGGAGCTCCGGGTCCTCGGCGACTCGACCGCCGCGGGCGTCGGCACGGACGCGGCCGACGACGCGCTGCCGTCACTGCTCGCCGAGCGTGTGGCGCGGCGCACCGGTCGGGCCGTGCACGTGGTGGGGTCCGGCGTGTCCGGTGCGCGAACGGCCGATCTCACCACCGACCAGCTGCAGAAGGTCGACAGCGCAGACGTGATCGTGATCGTCGTGGGCAGCAACGATGTGATCCACGTGACCACGCCGCGGCGACTGCGTCGTCAGACGGCCGCGTTGCTCGAGGAGGCGGCGGCGACGGGGGTGCCGGTGGTGCTGGGCGGGATCCCGCGCTTCTACGGGGTCGGCGCGCTCGCGCAACCTCTGCGGTCGATCGCCGATGGGTACGCGGCCGTGCTCCGTGATGTCCAGCGCGACGTCGCGGCGTCGATCTCAGACGTGACGTTCGTCGACATCGCGGCGCTGGCCAGCCCCCGCTTCCGTGGGGTGCCGGAATCCATGAGCAGCGACGAGTTCCACCCGTCGACCGTGGGCTACGGGTTCTGGGCGGACGCGCTCGCGCCTGCGGTGGTGGCCGCCGTGCGATCGTGACCCGCGCGACGGCTACCGTCGGGCGCGCGACGACGTGAGGAAGGAACAGGTGTGACGCGGTACGACGCAATCGTCATGGGAGCCGGACAGGCCGGTCCCGGGGTCGCCGGGGCGTTCGCGGCCGACGGCCGGCACGTGGCAATGACCGAGGTCGACCGCGTGGGCGGCACGTGCCTCAACCACGGGTGCCGGCCGACCAAGGCACTGCGCGCCAGTGCGCGCATCGCCCACCTCGCCCGTCGCGCCGGCGACTACGGTGTGCGGACCGGTGAGGTCACGGTCGACTTCGCGGCGGTCATGCAACGGATGCACGACATGATCGACGACATGCGCGCCGGCATCACCGACTGGCTGGCGGGCGAGGACAACATCGATGTGTTCGGCGGATCGTCGGTGCTCGAGGGAACCTCGGACGGCGTGCACCGCGTTCGCGCCGACGGGCAGCTCCTCGAGGCCGAACGGGTGTACATCGATGTCGGCGCCCGCGCTGCCACCCCGCCGATCGACGGCCTCGATGACGTCGATCACCTCACCGAGGTCGAGCTGCTGGAGCTCACCGAGCTGCCGTCGCACCTGGTGGTCGTGGGCGCCGGCTACGTCGGTCTCGAGTTCGGTCAGATGTTCCGGCGGTTCGGTGCACAGGTGACGGTGCTCGCGGGTGGCGGGATCGCCGCGCGCGAGGACAACGACGTGTCGGAGGCACTGGCGCAGATCCTCACCGACGAGGGAGTGCAGATCGTCCACGGGCGCGCCGCCCGGGTCAGCGCGGACGCCGGCGGTGGCGTGACCGTGGACACCGATGGCGGCGACCAGGTGTCCGGCAGCCATCTGCTGGTGGCGACCGGCCGGGTGCCCAACGGTGACCGCATCGGGGCCGACGCCGTCGGGTTGGCGCTCGACGACGGGGGTTACCTGCGGATCAACGAGCGCTTCGAGACATCGGTGCCGGGGATCTGGGCGCTCGGCGACGTCAACGGGCACGGCGCGTTCACCCACACCGCCTACCAGGACACCGCGATCCTGCTGGACGAGTCGCGCACGGTCGAGGGTCGCATCACCGCCTACGCGATGTTCACCGACCCGCCGCTGGGGCGGGTGGGCATGACCGAGGCGCAGGCTCGCGACAGCGGGCGGTCGGTGCTGCGGACGCAGCTGCCGATGTCGTCGGTCAGCCGGGCGGTGCTCGACAGCGAGACCGGGGGGCTCATGAAGATCCTCGTCGACGCCGACAGCGAGGAGTTCCTCGGCGCGACCTTCCTCGGGATGCACGGCGACGATCTCGCCCAGGTCATCGGCACCGCGATGCAGGCGGGTGTGCGATATCCGCAGGTCCGCGACGCGCTGCCGATCCACCCGACGGCGGCCGAGTTCATCCCGACGCTGCTGGGGTCGCTCGAACCGCTGGACTGACGGCCCGCCAGGCACGGTCAGCCCGTCGCGCGTTCCACAAGGAGGCGGGCCTCGACGTCGGCGTCGAGCCCGACCGGTGGGCGGTCGGCACGCTGGGGCGGCCGGTCATCGACGTCTGCAGCCATGCCCAGGCGTCGGCCACGGTGGGGGTGACCGGCCGGCACCGCAGCCCGGCGGCGAGCGCCTTCGACACATCGCAGCCGTGCAGCGCGTCGTGCATCTCGCCGGGCGGCAGCCAGATCGGCAGGCCTGTCCACGGCTGGATGCCGGCGGCCAGGATGGTCTCGGGAGCGGTCGAGCACAGCTCGGCGTTCGAGCCGGTCGCGGCGACGCAGGCGTCGAGCACGTCACCCATGGTCGTGTGCCCGACGGGACACACGAGGTCGAACGGGCCCGCGAGCCGCTGCACGGCGGCATCCAGCATCCACGCGGCGAGGTCGCGGACGTCGATGTGCTGCACCGCCACGTCTGCGGGCCCGGGAGCCGGCACCGGTCCACCGTGTGCGATCCGGCCGAGCCACCACGGCAGCCGACCGACGTTCTCGTAGGGCCCGAGGATCAGCCCGGCGCGCGTCAGCAGCGCCCACTCGCCGAAGGCGGCCACCGCGGCCAGCTCACCGCCCGCCTTGGCGCGGGCGTAGCCCTCGGGGAAGTCAAGGTCGGCGTCGTCGGGTGACGCGTCGACCAGCTCGGCGGTCTCGTCGGCACCGGCCGGGGTGGGGTATGAGATATCGTGAGGTGGCGGCGGGCGGCTCAGCCCGTGGACGCGCGCTGCAGGACCCGGCGGGCCAACGGGACGGCGCACGCGGCCGACACGGCGATCCCGCCGGCGGCCGCTGCCGCCGCTGCCGCCGGTGTCGCCGCCCAGGCCGCCCAGGTGGGCCAGCGGTCGGCAGGGGCGCGAACAGCCAACGGACCGGCCCGGCCAGGGCCCACGTCGCGAGCGGCAGGTACAGCGGCAGCCCGAGCATCTTCATGGCCGCGATGCCCTGCACGCGGTTGCTGGCCACGGCCGCCATGACGAGCGCGGGCACGACGCTTGCGGCGCCGGCCGCAACGGCGGTCGCCAGCACATCTGCGATCCCGGCCGGGTGTGGCACGCCGGCGAACGGCAGGCTCAGCGCCAGCGCGCCCGTCGTGATCGCGACGGTAGCGCCGAGCCGGTAGACGATCAGCGTGGACAGGCCCGCCCGGGTCACCGACAGCGGCCCGAACAGCCCAGCGTCGCGGTCCTCCAGCAGTAGCAGCCCCGTCAGCGCACCGAAGATCACGGGGGTGTGGACGACCAGCAGCAGCACCTCGATCGCCGGCAGATACGGTGCCAGCGCGATGCCGTGCCGCTGCCCCACCCAAGCGACCCCGGCGGTCGCGATCAGCCGCAGCACCAGTGCCAGCAGCGGCACGCTGGCGACGAGCACCAGCAGCACCCCGTCGCGCAGCAGCGTCCGCCGGTCGACACGCGCGAAGGACCGCACTGCGGTCGCGCCGGCCCAGCTCCCAGGATGCACCGACCACCCCGCTGTGCGTCGCGCACGCCGGCGTGGTGACAGCCCGACTGCCGTGCCACCGCTCGCGGGCACCCGCCGTCGCGCGCTGCGGGCCGCGAACCACGCCACGGCGGCGATCCACAGCAGCTGCCACGCAAGACCGGCACCATGCAGGTCGCCGCGCAGCAGATCGACCGCGCTCGTGACCGGCGACGCATACAGCACCGGTGCGGTCGTCACGCCCAGCAGGTGGGCGATCGCTGGCGCCGACGTCGAACAGCTGCGATCGGAGGTCGGCGCCGTCGCGGTACTCCACCCGGATCTGGCGGGCGCGGTCGCCCAGCTTGAGGGTGCGCGGACGGTCGCACGCGGCGATGCGCCCGTCGACGACGAACGCGACCCGGTCGCACAGGGTGTCGGCGGTGACCATGTCGTGGGTGGTCAGAAAGACCGTGGCGCCCCGGTCTCGCTCCTCGGCGATCACCGCGCGGATGCTGCGCGCCGTCACCGGGTCCAGTCCGCTGGTCGGCTCGTCGAGAAACAGCAGTCGCGGCCGGTGCAGCAGCGCCCGGGCGAGGTTGAGCCGCACCCGCATGCCCTTCGAGAGCGCGCCCACCAGTTGATCGCGGGCGGCCGTGAGCCCGACGGCGCCGAGCAGCTCGTCGATGTCGAGGGGCGCGGTGCCGTGCAGCATCGCGAAGTGGGCGAGATCCTCCCGGACGGTCAGCCGCACGTAGCCGGCGGGCAGTTCGAAGCTGACGCCGATCTGGTCGTACAGGTCGCCGCTCCACCGTCGCAGCTCGCGCCCGAACAGCCGGACGCTGCCGCGCCATCCTTCGCGCAGACCGATGATGATCTGCTGGGTCGTGGTCTTGCCGGCGCCGCTGGGTCCGAGGAAGCCGAAGATCTGGCCCTGGCCCACGGTGAACGCCATGTCGTGCACGGCCGGGCGGGATGCACCGGGGTAGGTGTAGGACAGG
This sequence comes from Actinomycetota bacterium, assembly GCA_019347695.1. GTDB lineage: Bacteria > Actinomycetota > Nitriliruptoria > Euzebyales > JAHELV01 > JAHELV01. The sequence continues at coordinate 37,317 of JAHWKT010000004.1, forward strand.
TCCCGCACCTCGATCGCTGGTGCGGCCGTGGCATCAGCGTCGGTCACGACAGCCCCTTGATCGCGGCGAAGCTCTCGGTGATCAGCTCGGCCAGGGGCCGCTGTCCGTCCTCGCGCTGCCAGGCGTCGACCGCCGTTTCGAGCAGCGCGGTCGCGATGGTGGCGGCGACCCGTGCGCGGGTCGCCGTCATCTGGCCGTGCGCGGCGAACACCGGCGTCAGGGCGTCTCGCAGCGCCCGGCCGTTGGCGGTGGCGGCGGCCAGCAGTGCCGGTTCGCGGTGGATGAGCTGCGTTCGCGCGAGGGCGAGATCCCGTTCGCGGTCGTACACCTCGTCGAGCAACGCGACCAGCGCCCCCCGCACGGCGGCCAGCGGTGGGTGGCCCTGCGTCAGCCGTTCGGTGACCGACGCCAGGATGGGCGGGTCGAACTCGTCCCAGATGACGAGTGCCTCTTTCGTGCCGAACCACCGGTAGACGCTCATCGCCGAGACCTCGGCGGCGTCGGCGATCTCCTCGACGGTGACGTCGTCGAAGCCCCGGTCGGTGAACCGCTGCAACGCCTCGCGCTGCACATGCTTCATGGCGCGCAGCTTCTTGCGCTCGCGAAGCGACGGAGCGGTCGGTCTGCTTGAGTTAGTCGCTACCATCAGTTAGTAGCTTACATCGTACCGGTTGCGGCGAGCGGGGTCAGGAATCGTGCTCCTGCCGCCGACGTCGGTGCTCGCCCGTCGCCGCGCCGACCAGCCGACCGATGATCAGGGCGACGATCAGCACGCCCAGAAGCGCCTCCGCGACGGCCAGGGACTGCGAAGCGGAGTTGATCGGTGTGACGTCGCCGTAGCCCAGCGTGGTCAGCGTGGTGAAGCTGAAGTACACCATGTCCTGCCACTGCACCGGACCGCCGGTGGCGTAGGCGGCGGCGCCGGTCAGCTGCACGCTCAACAGGTTCACCAGCATCCCGGCCGGGACGAACAGATCGCCGGCCAGCACGTACAGCGACGTGCCGGCGAAGAGCACATCGCGGTCGACCTCGGCGCGTCGATCAGGAACTCACCCACGGCGAGGATCACCAGCACGTGGAAGACCAGCAGGCTGTAGACGTGACCGCGGGCCACACGGCATCCGGTGCCAGAAGCAAGGGCACGATCAACAGGGCCGTCACACCCGCGATCGCCGTCGCGGCGTAGCGCCGGCGGGGCGTCACGCTGGCTACACGCGCACCGAGCGCCAGCACCGCCACGTAGCACAGCGCGTGGGCGACGGCGAGGACCGGATGCACCAGCGTCACCGGGTAGGCCAGCGTCACGATCAGCAGGACCGGCAGCAGCAGGCGGACCCGTCGACGGGTCGTGTGCGGCGCACCGACGGAGCGTCGTCGTGCACGCACGGGTCACTCCGCCCCGCTGCCGCGACGCGACGACAGCGCGCGATCGAGGTTGAACGCCGCGGAGATGAGTGACAGGTGGGTTAATGCCTGCGGGAAGTTGCCGAGCAGCTCGCCGCGCGGGCCGACCTCTTCGGAGTACAGCCCGATCGGGTTGGCGTACGTCAGCATCTTGTCGAACACCAGGCGGGCCTCGTCGACCCTGCCCGCCCGGGTCAACGCCTCGACGTACCAGAAGGTGCACATCGAGAACGTGCCCTCGTCGCCACGCAGCCCATCGGGTGCCTGCTCGGGGTCGTAGCGGTACACCAGGCTGTCGCTGACCAGGACCCGCTCGATCGCGTCGAGGGTCGACAACCAGATCGGGTCGGTCGGCGCGATGAACTTGACCATCGGCATCAGCAGCACCGACGCGTCCACCGTCTGCGACCCGTAGTGTTGCGTGAACGCCCTCAGCTCGTCGTTCCACGCCCGGTCCATGATCTGGCGGTAGATCGCGTCGCGCGCCTTGCCCCACCGACGCAGGTCGGCGGGCAGCCCGCGCTGTCGCGCCACACGCATCCCGCGCTCGATGGCGACCCACGACATCAGGCGGGAGTAGGTGAAGTCCGCGCGGCCGGCACGCGTCTCCCAGATGCCCTCGTCGGGCTGGTCCCAGTGGTCGCACAGCCAGTCGACCATGCTGGTCAGATCGTTCCAGTCCCGCGCGAACAGCGGGCTGCCGTACTTGTTGTACAGGTACACCGAGTCGATGAGCTCGCCGTAGATGTCCAGCTGCAGCTGGTCGGATGCGGCGTTGCCCACGCGGACGGGCGCCGAGCCCTGGTAGCCCTCCAGGTGGTCGAGCGTGGCCTCCGGCAGGTCCGCCTCGCCGTCGATGGTGTACATGATCTGCAGCGGTGGCTTGTCGCCGCCGGGGCTGGCCTGCACCCGGTCGGTCAGCCAGCCCATGAACGCGGCCGCCTCGTCGGTGAAGCCGAGCCGCAGCAGCCCATAGAGACTGAACGCCGCGTCCCGGATCCACGTGTAGCGGTAGTCCCAGTTGCGTTCCCCGCCGAGCTGTTCCGGCAGGCTCGTGGTCGGGGCCGCGATCAGTGCGCCGGTCGGAGCGTACGTCAGCAGCTTCAGGGTGAGTGCCGAGCGGTGCACCATCTCCTGCCACCGCCCGCGGTAGCGGGACTGGTCGAGCCATCGCCGCCAGAACATGACGGTGTCGTCGAACGCCGCTCGCGTCCGTTCCTCGCTGTATGCGGGCGTGGCCTCGTCGTCGTCGCACTCGACGAGCACGAACGTCGCCGTCTCGCCGTCGTCCAGCGTCAGCTCGGTGCGCAGTCCGGCCTGCGTTCGCTCCAGCGGCCGAGCCGTCGACAGCGTCAGTGTCGGTCCGTCGCCGCTGCACCGCGCGCCCTGGTCGCTCAGGTCGAATCGACAACTGCCGCGGCCGTAGTCGGGCCGCGGTTCGAACGTGCACACCATCGGCATGCGGCCCCGCACGCAGTGGATGCGCCGGACGAGCCCGTGGTGCCCGTCGATGCCGCCGACCGGCATGAAGTCCTCGATCTCGGCGACGCCGTCGTCGCTGGAGAACCGGGTGAGCAGCACCGCGGTGTCGGGCAGGTACAGCTGGCGGCTCGTCCAGTTGTCTCCTTGAGGCGACAACGCCCAGTAGCCGCCACGTCGGCGGTCGAGCAACGCCGCGAACACGCTGGGTGCGTCGAACCGGCCGGGGCAGTACCAGTCGATCGTGCCATCCGACGCCACCAGCGCAGCGGTCCGCATGTCGCCGATGAGCCCGTGCTCGGCGATCGGCAAGTAGCGGTCGAGCTCGGTCATCGGTCCCTCGAGCCTCGGGCCGTGTGCGCCACGGCCCGGTCGTGTCGTCGATCGCGGGTGCGCGGGTGAACATCCCGGCCCGCGGGCAGCGTTGTACCTGACACTGTGCCGCACCGGCGTCCCACGTGACCTGTCGATGGGCGCGGCAGGATGGTCCCAGACGAAAGGGACCGCCGTGATCGACGCCAGCGAGCTGTATCACCTCGACGACATGCTGACCGACGACGAGCGGGCGGTCCGCGACCGCGTCCGCGACTTCTGTCGCACAGAGGTCCTGCCGATCGCGAACGACCACTGGGAGCGCGGGGCCTACCCCCGCGACCTGCTGCCGAAGTTCGCGGACCTCGGCATCGCCGGCGGGACGACCGAAGGCTACGGGTGCGCCGGGCTGTCGCCCGTCGCCAACGGACTGGTGTCGCTCGAGCTCGCCCGCGCCGACGGCAGCGTGTGCACACTGTTCGGTGTGCACTCCGGGTTGGCCATGGGCACGATCGCGATGCTCGGTTCCGACGAGCAGAAGCAGCGCTGGCTGCCGGCGATGGCCGGGATGGAGCGCATCGGTGCGTTCGCGCTGACCGAACCCGACCACGGGTCGGACGTCGTCGCGCTCGAGACTCGTGCCCGGCGCGACGGCGACGAGTGGGTGCTCGATGGCCAGAAGCGGTGGATCGGCAACGGCAGTGAGGCCGATGTGATCGTCGTCTGGGCGCGTGACGACGACGACAACGTCGGCGGCTTCGTGGTCGATCACCCGGAGGGGGGCAGGCTCGATGGGTTCTCGTCGTCGGTGATCACCGGCAAGACCGGCAACCGCGCCGTGTGGCAGGCCAACCTGCAGTTCGACGGCGTTCGGATCCCCGCCGACCATCGCCTCGTCCACGCGGAGACGTTCGCGGACACGTCGACGTTCCTCGCCCACAGCCGCCAGGGCGTGGCGTGGGAGGCACTCGGCCACGCCGAGGCCGCCTACGCCTACTCGTTGGAGTACGCGCTGGACCGCAAGCAGTTCGGCCGCCCGATCGCCGGGTTCCAGCTCATCCAGGACAAGCTCGCGCGCATGCTGGCCGAGATCACCAGCATGCGGCTGCTGTGCATGCGCCTCGCGGAGCTGCAGGCGCAGGCCAAGGACTCGCTGGCGGTGTCGTCGCTGGCCAAGCTGCACACCGCGAGCGGCGCCCGACGGGTGTGCCAGGACGCGCGCGACCTGATGGGGGGCAACGGCCTGCTGCTGGAGTACCAGGTCGCGCGCCACCTCGCGGATGTCGAGGCGACCTACACCTATGAGGGCACCGACACGGTCCAGGCGCTCATCGTCGGGCGCGAGATCACCGGACTCCAGGCGTTCGCCAACTGACGCCCACCCATGTCCCCGAGTTCCTGCGCGCCCGCGTGGTCGACGAGCAGCGTGCCCTGACCGAGGCGGTCCGCACGGGGACGCGCATCGGGTCCGGCCTGGGCACGTCGGAGCCGAGCCGGTTCTACGCCGGCCTCTGGGACCACATCCGGTCGGCGGATCTGCACGACATCGAGATCCGCCAGGCGCTGTTCATGGCACCGCACCCCCTGCTGGTGGGCGACGCGATCGCCGCTGCGCAGGCCGCGGCCGACGCCGACGATGACCCCGAGGGCCTCACGGAGCGGGCGACCCACGCCATCGAGTCCCGACTCGACGACGCTGCCCGACTGCGGCACCTGCGCGACCATGTGGAAGCACTGCAGGCCCGCGGCATCCGGTTCGTCTCGGCGTTCATGGGACCGGCGACCAACCGCATCGTGCCCGCCACCGCGACCACGCGCCTGCTCGCCCCCGATCTCGCGGGTCGCAACCTGGCGACCGCGGGCATCATGTCGTGGCAACCGGTGCACTTCCCCGACGCCGTCGCCCTCGGCCACGAACCAGGCTCCGACGCGCCGGCGGCAGACCTGTTCGTGTACGTCGTCACGCCGCCCAACCCGGACGATCGGGTGAGCTTCGGAGCTTCCAACGGTGCCGATGGCGACATCGTCGGTCGCGTCCTCGATCGCCACGACATGACACTGCTGCTCTACGTCAACGCGCGGAACCCGTGGATCGACGGGTTCGAGTTCGCACCGAACGACTTCGACCTGCACCGACTCGAGCCACTTGCCCGCCAGGATCGCATGTGGCTCGTCGTCGACGACAGCGACCTGCCGGGCCTGCCACCCGGCACGTTCTCGTCCGCGTCGGACGTCGAGCAGCGCATCGCACGCCACGTGGCCGACCACATCGGCAACAACCTCGACCACACCGCCGAGCGCGCGCTGCAGATCGGCATCGGCGGGACCGGCGCGCAGATCGCCCACCGGCTGCCCGACACCGGATGGCGCGGCCGGCTGTACACAGAGATGCTCGACCCGGTGATGCTCGACCTCCTCGACGCCGGTGTCGTGGCGGGCTCCCACATCGTGCACCACGGCGTGCGCGACGATCTCGACGATGTCGTCGTCGCGACGTTCGCGATGGGCGCCTGATCGGTATCGCTGACCCGGAGTTCCGCGACGACCTCGCCGCTGACGCGTGGGCGCACTTCCGCGTGCGTGTCTGACCGACGGCCCAGGCGTCCGGCGGGCGGACAGAACGGTACCGTCCATGGGTGGCCACCACCGCATCGACCGTCGTCACCGACGAGCGCACCGTCAGCGAGCTGCTGACCGACCCGACGTTCGGCCGCTACTTCGCCGGCAACCTCATCTCCAACTGCGGGAACTGGATCCAGAACGTCGCCGCCGCGACCGCCGTGTTCTCGATCACCCGCTCGGCCACCCTGACGGGTGTGGTCTCCGGCGCCTTGTGGCTCGGGGCGTTGGTGCTCCAGCCCTACGCGGGTGCGGTCAGCGACCGTGTGGACCGCCGCCGGATGCTGCTGGCCGGGCAGTCGCTGTCGCTGGCCGCCGCGACCGTGCTGGCGGCGTGGACGGTCGCCGTCGGCCTCGAGGGGCTGCCAGGGCCCTGGCCGATCATCGGCGTCACCGTGGTGATCGGGATCGGCAACGCCATCTCGATCCCGGCGATGCAGGCGCTGGTGCCGGCGTTGGTGCCGCCGGCCGACCTGGAGCAGGCGATCGCGCTGAACTCGGTGACGTTCACGTTGGGCCGGGCGGTCGGTCCGGCGTTGGCGGCCGTGATCCTGCTCGTCGGGGGACCGACGCTGGGGTTCGTGGTCAACGCGGGCACCTACCTGCCGTTGGTGATCGTGCTGCTGGTGATCCGGCAGCGCGATGTCGCCCGTGCGGGCGACTTCGACGGCTCGGTTCGCAGGGTCCTCCGGCTGGTGCGCGCCGACCGGCGCCTGCTCGTCCTGCTGGCGGCGACCACGGCGATCGGCTGGACCAGCGACCCGATCAACACGCTCACGCCCCCGATGGCCGCGATGTTCGGTGCCGGTGATGCGCTCGTGGGAGTGTTCGTCGGCTGCTTCGGCGGCGGCGCGGCGCTGCACAGCCTGATCCTGCGCCGTGTACGGAGTCGGCTCGGGCTCGAACGGCTGGGGGTGTACGGACTCACGGGCTTCGGCGTCGGCATGATCCTGTTCGCGGTGAGCCCGACACCGTGGCTGGCCGGGGTCGCGCTGGCACTGGCGGGCATGGCGTTCCTCGGCGCGATCACGTCGGTCACCACCCGTATGCAACGGGGCATCGACGAGGACGTGCGCGGCAGGGTGATGGCGCTTTGGGGCGTGACGTTCCTCGGCAGCCGTCCGATCGCGGCGCTGATCGATGGCGGACTGGCGGACCTCACCGGGCCACGGTTGGCGACCGGCCTTGCCGCGTGCGTCGCGCTGGCAGGTGCGGCGCTCCTGGCATGGGACGGCCGCGTGGCGGCGGCACCGCGGAGGAACGGCGCCGGATGACCGCGCCGCGTACGCTGCGGACCGACGCGCGACAGGAGGCCGCGGATGGGTGAACCGATCGACCCGCTCGATCCTGTGGGTGTCGACGAGCTGTTGCGCGACGACGAGCGGTCGTGGCGTGATCGCACGCGGGCGTTCGTCGCCGACCACGTGCTCGCCCACGTCGAAGCGTGGCACGATGCCGAGACGTTCCCCGTCGAGCTGGTGCGGCCGATGGGCGATCTCGGCCTGCTGGGCATGCACCTGCAGGACCCGGGGTGCGCGGGGGCGTCGGCGGTCTCCTACGGCCTGGCCTGCATGGAGCTCGAGGCCGGCGACAGCGGCCTGCGCAGCTTCGTGTCGGTCCAGGGGTCGCTCGCGATGTATGCGCTGTCGCGTTTCGGGTCGGACGCGCACCGCGGTGCGTGGCTGCCGCGCATGGCCGCCGGCGAGGCGATCGGCTGCTTCGGCCTGACCGAGCCGACGGCGGGCAGCAACCCCGCACAGATGCGAACCTCGGCGCGGCGCGACGGCTCGGACTGGGTGCTCGACGGGCACAAGCGGTGGAGCACCAACGGCATCGTCGCCGATGTCGCCATCGTGTGGGCGCAGACCGACGACGGTGTCCGCGGCTTCGTGATCCCCACCGACACCGACGGCTTCTCGTCGACGCCGATCACCGGGAAGCGTTCGCTGCGGGCCTCCGCCGCGTCAGAGCTGCACCTCGACGAGGTCCGGCTCCCGGCCGATGCCGTCCTGCCCGATGCCATCGGCATGGGCGGACCGCTGAGCTGTCTCAACGAGGCGCGCTACGGCGTGCTGTGGGGCGCGCTGGGCGCGGCACGCTCGTGCTACGCCGCGGCCCTCGAGCATGCGACCTCACGGGAACAGTTCGGCCGGCCGATCGGCGGCTTCCAGTTGACGCAGGCCAAGCTCGTCGACATGGCACTCGAACTGGTCAAGGGCACCCTGCTCGCGCTGCACCTGGGACGCCGCAAGGATGCCGGCGAGCTGGCCCATCAGCAGACGAGCGTCGGCAAGCTGAACAACACGCGTGAGGCGATCGCGATCGCCCGCACCGCCAGGGGGATCCTGGGCGGTGACGGGGTCACCGATCGGTTCCCGGTCATGCGTCACATGCAGAACCTCGAGTCGGTGCTCACCTACGAAGGCACCGAGGAGATGCACACGCTGATCCTGGGCGAGACGATCACAGGGCTGCGGGCGTTCACGTGAGCGGGCCGGGTGCAGGCAGCTCGGCGGCCGGATGGTCGATCAACGCGATCGCCCGCGCCTACCGCACCGGGCAGCTGTCGCCGGTCGATGTGACCGAGACATGCCTGCAACGCATCGAGCAGGTCGACGCCGAGATCGGCGCCTTCGCGACGGTCGTGGCCGAGCGCGCCAGGGCTGATGCACGGACCGCCGTCTCCGAGGTCCGCCGCGACCGCGACATGCGTCGTCCGTTGCTCGGCATCCCGATGGGCGTCAAGGACATCGTCGATGTCGCCGGCGTCCCCACGGGCGCCGGCTGCCCGGCCGCCACCGTGCCCGATGCGGCCGCCGACGCCACGCTGTGGCGGCGGCTCGCCGACGCCGGCGCGGTGCTGATCGGCAAGACCTCGACCCACGAGCTGGCCTACGGCGTCGCGACCCCGTTCACCCGGAACCCGCACGACACCACCCGCATGCCCGGCGGCTCGTCCGGCGGGTCTGCGGCGGCGCTGGTCGCCAACATGTGCGTCGGTGCCGTGGGGACCGACACCGCCGGCTCGATCCGCATCCCCGCCGGGCTGTGCGGCGTGGTCGGGTGCAAGCCGACCCGTGGACTGGTGCCGACCGACGGCATCCTGGCGCTGGCGCCCACCCTGGACCAGCCCGGCCCGATGGCGCGGTACGTCACCGATCTGCTGCCCCTGCTCGCGGCGATGACTGATCTGCCGATGGCGCCGGAGCTGATCGAGGTCCCCGGCCTGCGCGTGGGCCTGGCCACCAACGGCGCGCTGTGGTCACGCGACGTCCGGGCCGCGTTCGACAGTGCCGCCGGTGCGCTCGCAGACGCCGGCGCCCGCGTCAGCGAGGTCGACGTCCCATCGTTCGCCGACGCGGTGTGGTACGCGGACCGCATCATCGGCGTGGAGGCCGGCGTCGTCCACGCCAAGCTGCTGGCCACAGCGGGCGACGATCTGAGCGAGACGACGCGGGCCAAGCTCGAGTCGGCAACCCGCGTCGACGGGCCGACCTACTACCGTGCGCTCCGCCACGCCGCGTCGGTCCGCGATGGGTTGGATGCTGCGCTCGACGACACCGACGTCCTGCTCGCTCCCGGTGTCGCCACGACCGCGCCGGAGCACGGCGCGACGTCGGTCGACATCGACGGCACGACGCACCGTCTGAGCCGTGCGTTGTGCTGGAACACCGCGGCGCTCAACATGGCGGGGCTGCCGACGGTCGCGCTGCCGGCCGGTGCCGGCGACGACGGCCTGCCGGTCGGCGTGCAGCTGATCGCCCGGGCCGGCACCGACGCACGCCTGCTGTCGACCGCCGCCGCCGTCGCCTCACTGTTCGGCGACGCCTGAACCCGCCGTTCGAGGTCCCGGAGCCGTACCGTGTGGCGCCATGGCTGATGGTCCGACGACGCCGGCGACGCTCGCGCTCGACGCGGCCGGGGTGGCCTTCCGCGCGCATCCCTACGAGCACGCGCCCCGTGCCGACAGCTTCGGTCTGGAGGCCGCTGTTGCGCTCGGTGTCGAGCCTGAGCGGGTGTTCAAGACACTGCTCGCCGAGGTCGACGGCGAGCTGGTCATCGGCATCGTGCCGGTGACCGCCCGGCTGCACCTCAAGTCGCTCGCCGGTGCCGCCGGCGGCAAGCGCGCGATCATGGCTGATCCCGCAGTCGCCGAGCGCCGTACCGGTTACGTGGTCGGCGGCATCAGCCCGATCGGCCAGAAGCGCTCGCATCGGACGGTCGTCGATGAGACCGCCGAGCTGTTCGACACGATCTTCGTCTCGGGCGGCCGCCGTGGCTTCGACGTCGAGCTCGCCCCGGCCGACCTGGTGCGCATCACCGACGCCACCCTGGCAGACATCGCTCGCTGATCGTCACCGGTGCTCTCGCTTGACCGCGACCAGACGCAACGTCAGCGCCACGATGGTGACGGCGGCGATCGTCGTGATCAGTGGCAGCCATCCTGGGAAGGCCACGATCAGCACCGCGGCGATCGGACCCGGAACCAGGATCGCGTAGGGCAGCAACCGCAGATCGGGATCGTCGCGCATCACGTCCCAGGTTAGTCGGCGTCGCGCAGGTGGCGGCCGTGCCAGTCGAGGATGGCCTCGAAGCGCTCCACCCGGTGCTTCGGGCTGCCCGAGCGCGATAGCTCATGGTTCTCGCCGGGGAACCGCAGCAACTGGGCGTCGACGCCGTTGCGGCGCAGCATCGTGAACAGCTGCTCGCCCTGCTCGATGGGGCACCGCCAGTCCTCGTCCGCGTGGATGACCAGCGTCGGCGTGGTGATGCGGTGGGCGGTCGCCAGCGGACTCGCCGCCCACAGCGCGGCCGCGTCGTCCGGCAGCGTTCGCTGCAGGAACATCCGGTCGAAGAACGGCCCGATGTCGGACGTGCCGGCGAACGACACCCAGTTGAGCAGGCCGCGCTCGACGACCGCGGACCGGAAGCGCTCGGAGCGCGCGATCATCCGCGCCGTCGAGAACCCCCCGTATGAGCCGCCCATGACGCCGAGGCGGTCGGGCGACACCCGCGGGTGGCGCTCGAGCATCATGTCGACCGCTGCCTCCAGGTCGAGCGTGTCGACCGAGTCGTGATCGGTCCACACACCGACCACAGCCCGCGCCCACTCGCGACCGCGGCCCGACGACCCGCGGGGGTCGATGCCGACGACCGCGTAACCGGCGGTCGCATACACCTGGAACTCGTCGAAGAACGCGAACCCGTACTGCGCGGTCGGCCCGCCATGGATGCTGAGCAGCAGTGGGATGTCGTCATCAGCAGGGTCCGGCAGCAGTACCCAGGCGTCGAGCTCGACGCCGTCACGCGTGAACGTGGTGTGCCGCGTGGTGATCAGCCCGCCGTTGGCACGCAGGTCCTCGTTGAGCGCGGTGCACGTCTGGTCGTCGCCGTCGACGAGGCGCCACAGCTCACCGGGATCCGTCGGCGTGGTCGCCGTGAACGCGATCGTAGGGCCGTCCGGTGACGCGGACACGCCGGTGATCTCGCGGTCACCGCCGACGAGCAGCTCGGGCGGGCCGTCGTCACGGAAGCGGTAGACGTGCACGCGGCCGCGATCCGACACCAGCGTGAGATACCCGTCAGCGGTGACCACCGCCGCCGGCTCCATCGCGACGTCGCGATCGAGACCCGCGCTGAGATCCGCCAGCCCGCCACCCGAATCGAGCCGGAACAGCCGTGGCGGCGCCGGCCACTCGAACGGGTCGCGCAGGCCGGCGACGAGCAGTTCGTCATCGTCCAGGCAGACGGGGCGGCTCCACATGCCGCTCCCGAGCAGCTGCGTCGGCACCTCGTCGTCGAGCGCGAGCTCGTAGAGCTCGACGCCGGGGTGGGTCTCGCGGTCGTCGCCGCGCTGGGACACGAACACGACCGACCGGCCGTCGCGACGAAAGGCGGGCGCCCACTCGTCGAAGTCGCCGGGTGTCAGGCAGCGCGGCTCGTCCTCACCGTCGAGATCCACCAGCCACAGGTGGCTGCGCCGGTCGTGGATCCAGCCGTCGAGGTCCCCGCGGTAGGGCAGACGCGTGATCCGTCGTGGCCGTCGGCTGCGTTCGTCATCATCGAGCTCCGCGAGCTCGGGGATCCACTCGACGCCGACCACGACCAGCCTGGTGCCGTCGGGCGACCAGGCCAGATCCGTCACGCCGAGCGGCAGCTCTGTCCGCACGTGCGCCTCGCCGCCGTCGGCCGGCAGCACCGCCAGTTGTGCATGGTCGTCGTCGCCGGCACCTGTGCGCAGGAACGCCAGACGGTCGCCGGCAGGTGACCAGCGTGGCGCGCGGTCCTTCGGCCCGTGGGTCAGCTGACGGTCGCCGCCGGTCGGGTCCCACAGGTGGATGGTGCGCCGGTACGTGTCGCCGTCGATGTCGGGCGTCGACACGACGAAGGCGACCCGCTGTCCGTCGGGGTGCACCCGAGGATCGGTGACGCTGTGGAGGCGGGAGAGATCGGGAGGCTGCATGGGTCGGAGACCGTACCAGCGCCGAGCCGCAGCCGATGGCCATCGACATCAACTTTCTGTCGACGTACGTACGTCATGCGTCTACGGTTAGCGGGACACTATTTGACTAGTTCTCGGTTCGGGGGATGGCATGGCACTGTCGTTGGGTGCGACACTCACCGAGGCGACCGGCCTCGCAGCTGCGAAGTCGCAACAGGTGCGGCATCCGGGGCGCTATCTGTTCGCGTCGGCGCTGGCCGGTGCGTACGTGGGTGTCGCGGTCGTCCTGTTGATCGCGGTGTCGGCCCCGTTCGCGGCGGCAGGTTCACCGGCGACGAAGCTCGTGCAGGGCGCGGTGTTCGGCATCGCGCTCACGCTGGTCGTGTTCGCCGGCGCCGAGCTGTTCACCGGCAACGCGATGTACCTGCTGCAGGGGTTCTACGCGCGCACGGTGCGGTGGCCAGCGGTCGCGCTCGTCTGGGTGGGATCGCTCGTGGGCAATCTCGTCGGCTCGATGGCCTTCGCCGCGCTCGTCCATGGTGGCGGCACACTCGGCACCGGCGACGGGTCGTCGTCGACGGAGACCCTCATCGCGTCGATGACGGCGGGGAAGGCAGCCGCGTCCGGACCGCAGCTGCTGTGGCGCGCGGTGCTGTGCAACATGCTCGTGTGCCTGGCGCTGTGGATGGGCAACCGGGCCACCAACGACATGGCGAAGCTGGGCGTCATGTGGTGGGCGTTGCTGGCGTTCATCGCCTCGGGCTTCGAGCACTCGGTGGCCAACATGACGATCTTCTCGCTCGGCGTGTTCCAGGGCTCGACGACCTGGGTGGAGCTCGGCCGCAACCTGCTGTGGACGGTGCCGGGCAACGTGATAGGTGGGGGCCTGCTGGTCGGTCTGGGCTACGCCTGGTTGGCCGGCCCGCGCCAGCCGGTCACGGGTGACGCGGCCATCGCAACCGAGCCGACACCGCGTGAGCGAGTCGGTGAGGTCGTCGCCGACGCGGCCTGAGGCCGACTCTGCGGCGCACAACAACACGAATATACACGACCGTCATCATCAAATAACATGTTGAACGCATCGAAACGTGCGCTGTATGATCGCAGATGATGGTCGGTGCGCCGGCAACCCAGCCGCCGACCGCGGTCGCGACCGCCACGCCGACGGAGGGCACCGCCCCTGGACGTGTCGTTCGACGCCACCGGCTCGTCCGATCCCGACGGTGAGACCCTGACCTTCGCGTGGGACCTCGACGGCGACGGCGCATTCGACGACGCGACCGGCGCGCAGCCGTCGTGGACCTACACCCAGGGCGGCACGCACGTCGCGAGCGTCGAGGTCAGCGACCCGCAGGGCGCGACCGACACCGCCTCGGTGACCATCACGGTCAACAACACCGGTCCGACGGCGTCGATCGACAGTCCGTCCGCCGGCTTCACCTGGGCTGTCGGTGACGCAATCGACTTCTCGGGCTCGGCGACCGACACCGAGGACGGCACGCTGCCCGCCAGCGCGCTCGACTGGTCGCTGATCCTGCATCACTGCGACACGCCGACCAGCTGTCACGAGCACCCCATCCAGGAGTTCGAGGGGACGGCAGGCAGCTCCGTCCTGGCGCCCGACCATGACTATCCCAGCTACCTGGAGCTGCGGCTGACGGCCACCGACTCTGGCGGCCTGAGTGACACCGCGTCGCTCGAGCTGCAGCCCCCAGACGGTCGTCCTGTCGTTCGCCACCCAACCCGACGGCCTCGACGTGGCGCTCAACGGTGACGCCGATGCCACGCCGTTCACCCTGGAGGTCATCGTCGGGTCGACGAACACGCTGACCGCTCCCACGCCGCAACAGCAGGCGGCACGAACTACGAGTTCTCCACCTGGTCCGACGGTGGTGCCGCCAGCCACAACATCGTCGCACCGGTGGTGGCCTGACGTTCGACGGCGCCGACGATCTCGTGACGGTCGCCGACGCCGCCAGTCTCGACCTGTCGAGCCAGATGACACTCGAGGCGTGGGTGCGGCCGTCGTCGACCAAGGGCAAGGCGGCCGTACTGGTCAAGGAGGGCACGAGTGGTCCGGTGTACGCGCTGCACGCCAGCGGCGCCGGTCGTCGGGCGAGCGGTGCGGTGGCCACGGGCGGGCTGGCCAACGAGTACCTCGCCGGCACGCTGGACGACGTGCGCATCTACGACAGCGCGCTGAGCGCCGCCGAGATCGCGAGCGACATGGACACGCCGGTCTCCGGCGGCGGCGGAACGCCGACCAACCAGCCGCCGACCGCGGTCATCGCCAGCGACTGCACCGGTCTGACCTGCACATTCGATGGGGCCGCATCCAGCGACACCGACGGGCAGATCGTCGAGTGGGCGTGGGACTTCGGCGACGGCGCGACCGCGTCCGGGCAGACGGCGACGCACACGTACGCCGCGGAGGGGACCTATGACGTGCACCTGGCGGTGACCGACGATGGTGGTGCGACCAGCCTGGCCCACCACGACGTCGTCGTCACCGCGTCGACCGCGCCGATCTCTCTGACCGCGTCGGGCTACAAGGTCAGAGGTGTGCACCACGTGGATCTACAGTGGTCGGGCGCCGATGGACCGATGGACGTGTACCGCAACGGCAGTGTCGTGACGACGGTCACCGGCACCACGTACACCGACAGGACGGGACAGAAGGGCGGCGGCAGCTACACCTACCGGGTCTGTGGGGCCGATGTGACCACGGACTGCACTGAGCAGGTGACGGTGCAGTTCTGACGAGCTCAGCCACCGGCGAACAGGCGGGGCTGAGCTCGTCGAGCGCTGCCGGTTGCACTCGACCAGCTCCAGATCGACCTCGAGCATGCGCCACGATCGTCGGGCACGCCGGTGGGCTGGTCCGCGCGACCGCCGACAGCACGAGGGCGGGCATCAACATCGGCGTCTCGGGCCCGTGTGTCGAGCGGCGGCCGGTCGGGAAGACGGCCGCCGCCCGGGTCGCGGGGCTACGGCTGGTCGGCGGTCACCCAGTAGAGGGCCTGGGCGACCTGCTGGTACAGCTTCTTCGGGTGATCACGGAACATTGGCTCGGTGCCGAACAGCACGACGCGCGCGCCGGTCTCATCGACGCCACTGACGATCGACGCCTGTCCGGCGGCGTCGTCCTGGGCGCTGCCTTCGCGGGCGAAGCGGCAGTTGGCGCCCGGCTCGTCGTCACCGACCCACTGCTCGAAGTCCCCGAGCCAGTGGCCGGCCAGCAGGACGTCGTCGGTGTCGTAGCGCTGGTCCGCGCGCACTCCGTCACCGAGGTCGGTGAACCACAGCGGGTCGTAGACGAACGACGTGTCGGTGGCCGGGAAGCCCGCGACGACGGGCGAGTCCGCCGCGTTGTCGACGGCGACGACCCCGTTGGCAGTCGCGCACGCCGGGCCACGCACGAAGGTGACGTCGAGCAGCCCCGCATCGGCGTTGAGGAACGCTCCGCTGCTCGACAATCCGACCACGCCGCCACCGTCGGCCAGCCACCCCTGGAAGGCGGCTGCCGCGGCCTCGGACAGGTCCCGGACGTCGAACCCGGACGACACCATCAGCACGTCGTAGTCGGCGAGCTTGACCGTGCCGTCGTTCAACGCGTCGACCGTCACCGCATCGACGTCGAAGCCGAGCAGATCCAGAACGTACGCCTCGTTGCGGTTGATCGCCGCAGCGATCTCGACGGGTTCGAGCAGCTCGGCGTCGGCCGGCACCGCCGTCAGTGCGGCGAACGTGATGCCTCGCGCTGCGAAGCCGTCGAGCAGCGCCCGCGCGTCGGCGGGCACGATCAGGGCACCGTCCGGACCACGGCGCAGCGCGACACCGGCCGCGAGCATCTCGTTCGCGGCCGCGATCGCCGTCTCGGAGTCCAACTCGAACGCGTAGGCTGCGGCGACGCCCGACGGGACGCTGCCGGTCACGGTCGCATCGCCGACCCGACGGGTGCGCACCGACAGATCGCTGCCCTCGGGTACCCGCACGACGGTCGCGCCCCACAGCTCCGCGAGGCTCCAACCGGAGATGTCGTACATCTGCGGTGTGAGATACGTGATGTCGTAGCCGAGCTCGAGCATCGTGTTGGCCAGGCCGCGGCGGGGCTGCTCCATCGACACGATGTAGGAGCCCCCGGGCCATGTCTGCCCGCCGGCCGTGAACGCCTTCTTCGCGGAACCGACCTCAACGCCGTGCGCGATCAGGAAGTCCACTAGCCCTTCGGCCGCGAGTGCGCTGACCTGGTCGTCGCCGACCGGGATGACGTACGCCTCCGGGTAGCCGGTGTGCTCCGGCCGGTTGTCCTCGGGGCCGTACCCGGGCACGAATCCCGGCTCGACGGGCACCGGCGCGATCCCGTTCTCGCCGCGTTCGAAGACCTCCAACTGATCGGTGATCATGTCGAGCTTGTTGTCGACCACATACGTGAGCATCGACCAGACCGATGCGATGTGGGCCTCGGTGTTGACCCGCGCGAACGCGGCCGCTTCGTCGGGTGCCGACCGACGCGGATTCAGGGGTGCCTCGAGGGTGTGGCCGTAGGAACCGTGGTACATCGCGTACATCGGCGTGAAGATCGGCGGCCAGTCGTCCCAGTCGCCGACCTCCCAGTCACGGAACGGGATGATGACCTCATCCTCACTGCGCAGCGCTGGCGCGATGAACTGCGCGTACTCGTCGGCGAAGTCGGGGTCATCACGCAGGCTCGCGTAGGCGGCCAGCACGCCGTCCTCCATCGCGAACGCCTGCGCCAGCGCGTTCTCGATGTACAGGTCGTACTCGTAGTTCGGGTTGTGCGGCGGCGTCGTCGGCTCGATCAGCATCGGGTTGACGTAGCCGTGCAGGTCGAGCGTGACCATGGGGTTCCACTCGACCAACAGGTCGCGGACCACCTGCGTCTCCGGCTGGGAGTTGGTGATGAAGTCGCGGTTGAGGTCGAACCCGTTGGCGTTCTGTCGTGTGTCCAGCACCCGTCCGTCGGGGTTCTGGACGACGTTGATCAGCAGGATCACGTTGTCGAGCACCGTCTTCGTCTGGGCGTCGTCGCCGAAGGCCAGACGTTCGATGGTGGCGATGCAGGCGTCGACGCCCTCGTACTCGTTGCCGTGGATCGAGCAGTTCAGGAAGACCGGGACGCGGAACTCCTTGAACTTCGAGGCCTGCTTCTGCGCCTGCGCGGGGTCCTTCAGCATCATGCGTCGCAGCGCCTTGGTGCGGCCCTTGTCGGCCTTCGGGTCCGACACCGTCGCCAGGTACAGGTCGCGTCCACCGGCTGACTGCCCCAGCACCTCGACGGAGACGCGATCGCTCGTCGCTGCGATCTCGTTGAGGCGCGGCGCGATCTCGTGGTATTGGAGCAGCCCGGGCGGCAGGCTCTCGTTGGTCTCCGGCTCCGGTAGCGGGAGCGGACCGCCCGCCGTCTGGGCGCCGACGGATGTCGGGATCAGGCCGGCGAACAGTGCGAACAGTGCGAGCAGAACAGTGCGACGAGACATACGCGTCAGCCCCCGACGTCGTTGGTGTCGGGAGCATAACCGCTGCCGGCACGCCTTTGTCACGACCGTTCCTGCGGCGCCGGTGACAGCGATCGCGACGCTGTCCTACTTGACCAGATCGTCGCGGTGGGGGCCGAATCGTCCGCCGTCGCCGGCGGCGAGGTCGTCGTAGGGCGGGATCTCGTACACCTGCACGCGGTTGTCCAGGAAGTCGGAGAACGCCAGCAGCTGGCCGTCGTCGGACACGTCGAGACCGGTCGTCTGGTTGCCGCCGACGATCGCATCCAACGGCTCGCCGGTCGCGGCGTCGAACGCCAGCACCGACCCCCGCTCGGGTCCGGGCAGGTAGTAGGACTGTGGGTTGTTCTCGCCGCGGTTGCTCACGTACAGCACGCGACCGTCGGCGCCAAGGTCGATCGTGTTGGGCTTCTCGTCGGTCCGAACGAACCGTCGCTCGCGGGCGCGGTCGAGGTCGTGGGTGAAGATCGCGTCGCGGCCCATGTCGTCGGCGTACAGCACATCGCCGTCACCGACCAGGTGCCGCATCGCGCCGCCGGTCGACGTGAGCACCTCCGACGAGCCGTCCCGCAGGTCGATGCGCTCGAGTTGTCCGGCGTCGAATCCGGCGACATACAGCGTGTCACCGTCGGGCGCGACGTACAGCCCCCGCGGGGTCCCGACGGTCGGCAGCCGCCGCAGCACCTCGCCCGATGTGAGATCGATCTCGGACACGTCGTTGCTCGACCAGTTCGACGCGTACAGCCGCGTCTCGTCCGGGCCCAGCGCCATCACCTTGGTCCACGATCCGCCCGTGGACAGCTGCCGTCGGATCTCATGTGTGGCGGTGTCGATCTCGAACACCGACCCGCTCTCCATCTGGCTGACGTACGCCGTCGAGCCGTCGGCGGTGAAGATCACCTCGACCGCACCGTGCTTGCCGAGGTCGATGGTCGCGAGCCGTTTGCCGGACCGTGGTCGGAACACCTCGACGCCCGGTCCGCCCAGCAGGGTGACCCACAGCTCACGGCGGTCCGGCGTGAACGCGACCTGCTTGGGTGCCGAGCCCGTCTTGAACTGCGCGACCTTGTGGTGGAGTTGCCCGTCGGGATCCAGCCACCAGCGGAAGCGCCGGTTGCGACGCACCGTGACGCGGCGGTACAACACACCGCGGTCGGGATGGGTGAGCGTGACGTCGACCGTGCCCTCCGGTACCTCGGCCGTCATCGGCGAGGTGCCGGTGATTGGTGCATCCCCGGTTGCCGGGGTGATCTCGACGGTTGCGCCCTTCGGGCGGGTGGCGATCCGGATGCGGTGGTCGGGCACAGGTGCCGGACGAGGCGACGGTGTCGGCGCGGCGACCGCAGCTTCCGCCGAAGGCGTGGACGGTATTGCCGCGGTGGGCGCAGGCGGGGTCGCCGAGGTCTCGTTGAGCACACGTGTGGCCGTCGCGCCAGTTGCGGCGCCCAACGCGACGACCGTCAGTGCGATCAGGACAGAACGCCATCGGGTCGACTTCCCGCGTGATGTCATGCTGCCCTCGCCGACCGCGTACTTCTGTCCCGTGGGCAGCGTACGTCAGCCGCACACCGTCCATGGCGGGGCCGGACGGTCGGGTCGTTGACCGGGCCACGGGCTCGAGGTGGTCCGCGCCAAGTGCCGCGTTCACTGCTCAGCTCGTTTGAGCATGACCCAACCGACGAACCGGCGTCGGTGTTGCTCGAGCGGATGCGGACCGCATGGCCGGCGACGCGGAGAGCAACACAGGAGACAGCCCCCGTGAGTCCCAACCAGACGGTGCCGACGTTGAGTGATCTGAGAGCCGAACGTGGGCGGATCATCGAGGTAGCTGGCACTCACGGCGCGCGCAACGTGCGGGTCTACGGGTCGGTCGCACGCGTACAGGCGACGACGGCACGCGACGTCGATTTCCTGGTTGACTTCGACGCGGGCCGCTCGCTCTTCGATCTCCGTGGCCTGATCGCCGATCTCGAGGAACTACTCGGATGTGAGGTCGACGTCACGACCACGCGCGAACTCCGGCCGAGAGTGCGCGACCGGGTACTCCGCGACGCGGTTGCGCTATGAGCACCGACCGGGAACGGTTGCTCGACATGATTGAGCACCTCGACCTCATCGAGCGGAACCGGCCAGCGTCACTCGCCGCCCTTGGGCCGACGAGGTGCTTGCAGCCGCAATGGTTCGCTGGATCGAGATCGTCGGTGAAGCGGCGAGCCACCTGAGCGACGGATTTCGCGAGCAGCACCCGCAGGTGCCGTGGCGGGCGATGGTCGCCATGCGCAATCGCCTGATTCACGCGTACCCGCAGGTGGACCATCTCGCTCGTGCGGGGGTCATCGCCACGTCTGGTCAGGCTCGTTCCGCAAGGCCGGCGGCCATGTGGCCGTACCGTGCAGGCACTTCTGCTAGCTCCTCGGGCATCGACAGCATCGGCCAGTGCCCGGTGTGCAGCTCGTCGAACTCCCAGCCCGGACCTGCGTAGACCACGAACATCCCAGGATCGTCCGACGCCAGCGCTGCGCGGATCTGCGCGACCGTGAACCCGCCGTCGCTGCACACGATGGCACGTCGCCGGTAGGACACCTCCGAGCCGGTCAACCGCAACGGCTGCGTGTAGGTGCCGAACGGGTGTGACGTCGCCCTTGTGCTCAACAGGCGCAGTGCCGCGTCGTCGAGCCCGGCCAGACTCGCCTGCTGCCCCAGCTGCTCGATGCCCGGGAACGGCAGGCGCCAGCCGTCGCCCTGCTCGCGGACGACCGCCTCGAGTGCCGTGCGTGCGTCCGGCGGGTAGAAGTCAACGGACGCAGCGCCGTCGCCGAGCGGTGCGGTGTCGACGTAGACGACCGTCGTGATCCGGTCCGAGCGCCGGTCGCCCACGCCCTCGACGACGATGCCCGCGTAGCTGTGTCCGACCAGGACGACGTCGTGGAGGTCCTCGTAGTCGATGACCTTGACGACGTCGGTGATGTGGACGTCGAGGTTGACGTCGGGACCGCCCAGGTGCTCCCGCTCGCCGAGCCCGGTCAGCGTCACGGGGTGGACGTCGTGGCCACGGGACCGCAGGCGCCGGGTCACCTCGGCCCATGCCCACGCGCCGATCCACGCGCCCCCTACCAGTACGTATGTCTTCATCCGCGGGTTCTCCTCGTCGTACGGCCGTGCTGTCACCGTAGCGCTCGTACCTGACAGTTCCTGTCAGTTGCTGGCCGGTAGCATCGGACGATGCGCGCGGCACGGCTGATCCGGATCCTCCTGCTGCTGCAGGCCCGCGACGCCGCAACCGCAGGGGAGCTTGCCGACGAGCTCGAGGTGTCGGTCCGCACGATCTACCGCGACATCGCGGACCTGGGTGCCGCCGGCGTGCCCGTCTACGGCGAGCGCGGGGAGGGTGGCGGGTACCGGCTGGTCGGTGGCTACCGGACGAGCCTGACCGGCCTGACCAGCGACGAGACCGGCGCGCTGCTGCTCAGCGGAGCGGCGGCACCGATCGCCGGCGAGCTGGGAATCGGCGGCCTGCTGGCGACCACCCGGTTGAAACTGCTGGCAGCGATCCCACCGGGCATGCGTGGCGTGGCAACCCGCGCCGAAGAGCGATTCCACCTGGATCCCGGTGGCTGGGCACACGTTGCGCCCAGGTCGCAGGAGCACCTGCAGGTCGTCGCCCAGGCCGTGTGGGAGGACCGCGTGCTGCGGCTGCGCTACCGCCGGCCCCGCAGCGACGCTGTCGTGCGCCGCACCGTGCATCCCCTGGGCCTGGTGCACAAGACCGGGACCTGGTACCTGGTGGCCACCCACCGCGAGAGCCCGCGGGTGTACCGGACCGACCGCATCCATCGCGTGGAGCCGATCGACCAGCCGGCGCAGCGGCCGGCGGTCTTCGATCTGCCGGCGTTCTGGTCGAGCTGGGAGCAGGAGTACGCGGCGACGCTGCCTCGGGTGGCGGTCGACGCGCGGCTGGGCCCCGGTGCGCTGCGCCATCGGGACGCGCTGGGAGCGTTGGCGCCACGAGACGTCGCCGACGAACGACGGGACGACGACGGCTGGGTCCGCCAGACGCTGGTGTTCGACTCGATCGGCGTGGCGCGCGCCGCGCTGCTCGCGCTCGCCCCCGACGTCGAGGTGCTGGGGCCTGCCGACCTGCGCGACGACCTCGGGCGTGTGGCACGCACGGTCGCGGCACGCCATACGCGCACGGCGTGACGGTGACTACAATCACGGCCGCACCGAACCCTGGAAGGGCGACCCGCCATGTCCGCCATCATCGTCGTCGGCACCCAGTGGGGTGACGAGGGCAAAGGCAAGGCCACCGATCTGCTCGCCGACCGCGTCGACTACGTCGTGCGATACCAGGGCGGGAACAACGCGGGGCACACCGTGATCGTCGGCGACGTGACGCTCAAGCTGCACCTGGTGCCGTCCGGCGTGATGTACGAGCACGTGACGCCGGTGATCGCCGACGGCGTCGTGATCGACCCGGGAGTGCTGCTCACCGAGCTCGACCAGCTGGTGGACCAGGGCCTGGACCCGTCGAAGCTGCGGATCAGCGGCAACGCCCACGTGATCATGCCGTACCACCTCGAGCTGGATCGGCTCACCGAACGCCATCTCGGCCGCCAGAAGCTGGGGACCACCAAACGCGGGATCGGGCCCGCCTACGCCGACAAGGCGTCGCGCGTGGGGCTGCGGGTGCAGGACCTGTACGACATGAAGATCTTCCGGCAGAAGCTCGACACCGTGCTCAAGGAACGCAACGCGGTGCTGTCGCGGGTGTACAACCGCCTGCCGATGAAAGCCGCGGACATCGAGACGGAGTACGCGGTGTACGCCGAACGACTCGCGCCCTACATCGCCGACACCGGCACGCTGCTGCACGACGCGCTTGACCAGGGGCAGGCCGTGCTGCTCGAGGGCGCGCAGGGCACCCTGCTGGATCTCGACCACGGCACCTATCCGTTCGTGACATCGTCCAACCCGGTCGCCGGTGGGGCGCTGACCGGTGCCGGTCTCGGCCCCGATCGGATCACCCAGGTCATCGGCATCACCAAGGCCTACGTCACGCGCGTGGGCGCGGGGCCGTTTCCCACCGAGCTCGGTGCCGAGGGCGCCTCGGCGGCCAGCCACGACATCGCCGAACGGATGACCGAGGTGGGTGGCGAGTACGGCACCACCACCGGCCGTCGCCGCCGGGTGGGGTGGTTCGACGCGGTGCTCGCCCGCTACGCCCGCCGCGTGAACGGGTTGACCGAGCAGTTCCTGACCAAGCTCGACGTGCTCAGCCAGTTCGACGTGCTCAGGGTGTGCCGCGCCTACCGCTACCAGGACAGCGAGTTCGAGCACTTCCCGCCTCACCAGTCGATCATCCACCGGGCGGCGCCCATCTACGAGGAACTGCCGGGTTGGGGCACCGAGATCACCGAGGTCGAGCACTACGCCGATCTGCCGAAGCCGGCGCAGGCGTACGTCGACCGGCTCGAGGAGCTGACCCAGGTGCCGGTTCGCTGGGTGTCGGTCGGTCCGGAGCGCCGTCAGACGCTCGAGCGAGACTGATGGCCGCCGCCGAACCCGCGGCGACGATGAACGTCCTGGTCATCGGCGGCGGTGGGCGTGAGCACGCGCTGTGCTGGGCCCTGGAGCGCTCGGTGTCGGTCGCGCAGGTGCACTGCGCACCCGGCAACGCCGGCATCGCGCAGGTCGCGACGTGTCACATCGGGGTCGACCCGGTCGACGGCGCGGCAGTGGTGGACGCGGCGCGCGCGGTGGCCGCCGACCTGGTGGTCGTGGGTCCAGAGGCGCCCCTGGTCGCCGGCGTCGCCGACGCGGTCCGTGCCGCGGGCATCAGTGCGTTCGGTCCGTCGGCGGACGCCGCGCGCATCGAGGGATCGAAGCAGTTCGCCAAGGAGATCATGGCGGCCGCTGGGGTGCCGACCGCCCGCTACTGGAGTGGCGACGATCCCCAGGCGGCGGTCGCCGCGCTCGACGACTTCGCGCCGCCGTACGTGGTGAAGGCCGACGGTCTCGCCGCCGGGAAAGGGGTGGCGATCTGCGAGGACCGCGTGACCGCCGTCACCGCCATCGAGGAGACGATGATCGCCGGACTGTTCGGCGATGCCGGCAACGTGGTTGTGATCGAGGAGTTCCTCGCCGGCCCGGAGGTGTCGATCTTCGCCCTCTGCGACGGCGACGACTGCCGGTTGCTCGAACCGGCGCAGGACTTCAAACGCGCGCATGACGGCGACGAGGGGCCCAACACCGGTGGCATGGGAGCCTGGTGCCCCTATCCGCTCGACACCGAGACGATCGCCACGCTCGAGCGGACGGTGTTCCGACCGGTGCTCGCCGAGCTGACCAGGCGCGGCCTGCCCTACGTCGGTGTGCTGTACGGCGGCCTGGTGCTCACCGATCGCGGTCCGCAGGTCCTGGAGTTCAACGCCCGCTTCGGTGATCCCGAGACGCAGGTCGTGCTCCCGCGCCTGGCCACCGATCTGGGTCTGCTCCTGCGCGCGTGCGCCGACGGGTGCCTGGACGATGCGCCGCCGATCGTCTTCGACGACCGCGCGTGCGTGACGGTCGTGCTGGCGTCGGGTGGCTATCCAGGCACGTACGAGACGGGCAAGCCGGTCGAGGGCCTGGACACGATCGCCGACGGTGACGCCATTGCGTTCCACGCCGGCACCGTCGCCGTGGGAGATGAGATCCGCACCGCCGGCGGTCGGGTCCTGGCGGTGTCGGGCCTGGGAGCCGGCGTGCCGGACGCCCGCGCCGCCGCCTACGCGGCCGCCGACTGCATCACGTTCGACGCGCTTCACCGGCGCGACGACATCGCGCGACACGCCGCTACCCGAGCGCATCCACGGTAGCAAAAAGGGGTGTGCACCGCGCGCGCGACTGTCTAGCATGGCCGCAGGGACGCGCGAGGAGAGCACGTGCGAACGGCGGGATTGCGAGTGTTCGCCGGAATCGTGCTCACGCTCGCCCTCGTGGGCAGCACCGTGCTACCGATCGCGGCGCTGACCGGACCGCTGCTTCCAGCGCGCCTCGCCGCACCCGACCCCGGCAGCGCCCTGGCGGTGGATCACCGGTCGTCGGACGCGGACCGGCGGGAGGCCGCCGAGGGACCCGTCGACTGGGCGCTGCAGATGCTCGAAGACGCGGGGACCGGCTACAGCCAGTTGCTTGACGACCGCGCACCGGCTGCGACTGCAGGCGGACCGGTCGATCAGCCGAGCCTGCTCGCCATCCCGGAGGTCGTGCTCGCGGCGTACCGCAACGCGGCGAGGCATGCGTCGACGGTGGTCGCCGGGTGCTCGCTCGACTGGCCGGTGCTCGCCGGCATCGGGCGGGTCGAGTCGCGCCATGGTCTGTTCCTCGGTGACGACAGCGTGATCGACGCGCAGGGCAACCTCGCAGAGCCGATCGTCGGTCCCGCACTCGACGGCAACGGGTTCGCGTCGATCTCCGACAGCGACCACGGTCGGTGGGACGGGGACGACCGTTGGGATCGCGCGGTCGGACTGATGCAGTTCATCCCCTCGAGCTGGCGCCGGTACGGTCAGGACGGGAACGGCGACGGCGTCCGCGACCCGCAGAACGTGTTCGACGCGACGCTGGCCGCAGTGGACCATCTGTGCAGCACGCATCCCGGCGACCTGCGTGACGATGCGCGCCTGGGGCGTGCGTTGTTCTCGTACAACCGCTCGAAGCCGTACGTGACCGACGTCCGACGGTGGATCGACATCTACCGCAGCGCCGACCCCGCCGACCTGTCACCGGCCACGACGGCGTTCAACTCCGGCAGCGAGCGTCGCCGCAACCCGTTCTCCGGTCAGCTGTCAATGGTCGCGTTCGACGGCATGGTGCCGGTCGGTCCTATCGGCACCGGTACGCCGGCAGCCACAACGTCACCACGCTCGGTGGCCAGCGCCACGGCAGCGACGGCCCCGCGCGCGTCGGACGCTGACAGGCCTCGCGCTGACCCGACACCCTCCTCCGAGCGGACGCCCGCACCAGACGCCGATCCGACGCCGAAGCCCGAGCCGGACCCGACACCGAAGCCGGAGCCGGACCCGACGCCGAAGCCCGAGCCGGATCCGACGCCGGAGCCGGACCCGGATCCGACCCCGAAGCCGGAGCCGGACCCGGATCCGACCCCGAAGCCGGAGCCGGACCCGACGCCGAAGCCGGAGCCGGACCCGACGCCGACGCCGACGCCCAAGCCCGCCCCGATCCCCACGCCGTCACCGGAGCCGTCGCCCGAACCGGAGGAAGAGGAATCCAAGGACGCGCCGGAGCCGGAGCCGTCACCGGAGCCCACCCAGGAGTCCTCGGCCACGCCCGTGCCCTCTGACGATGCGCAGCCCCAGCCCGCCCCGGAGCCAGACGCATCGGCACCTCCGGCAGCCGAATCGGCACGCGAGCCCTCGCCCAACCCCGCACCGGTCGCGGAGCCGGAGCCCGCGTCCGAACCGGCGGAAGCCGAACCGTCGCCGGAGCCCGATCCCGACACGTCCTCGTCGCCGTAGCCGCGCGACCCGCTGCCTGCCCCGGTGACGAGTGCCCGCGCGTCCCCCCGTCGCGGGTGACAATGGCGCCATGATCCCCGACATCCTCGCCGCCAGGTACGCGTCCGCCGAGCTCGCCGACATCTGGTCACCGCACCGCAAGGTTGTGCTCGAGCGCCAGCTGTGGCTCGCGGTGCTGCGCGCGCAGCAGCAGCTGGGTGTCGACGTGCCCGACGGGGTCATCGCGGACTACGAGGCGGTGGTCGACGATGTGGATCTCGAGCGCATCGCCGAACGTGAGCGCGTGCTCCGTCACGACGTGAAGGCGCGGATCGAGGAGTTCTGCGCGCTCGCCGGTCACCAGCACATTCACAAGGCGATGACCTCGCGTGACGTGACCGAGAACGTCGAGCAATGGCAGATCCGCACCTCGCTGGAGCTGGTGCGTGACCGGATGGTGGCGTCGCTCGCGCGGCTGGCGGCGCGCGCGGTCGAGTTCGACCACCTGGTTATGGTGGGACGCTCCCACAACGTGCCCGCGCAGGTCACGACGCTTGGCAAGCGGTTCGCGACCGTCGCCGATGAGCAGCTGGTGGCGTACGACCGCGTCACCGACCTGCTCGCGCGGTATCCGCTGCGCGGTATCAAGGGACCGGTCGGCACGGCGGCCGACCAGCTCGATCTGCTCGATGGTGACGAACAGCAGCTGGCGGCACTCGATCGACGCATCGCCGATGTGCTCGGCTTCGATCGACTGATGTCCTCGGTGGGCCAGGTGTATCCGCGCTCGCTCGACTTCGATGTCGTGTCGGCGTTGGTGCTCGCCGCCGCTGCGCCGTCGTCGCTGGCCACCACGGTCCGGCTGATGGCCGGCCACGAGCTCATCACCGAGGGTTTCGTCACCGGACAGGTCGGCAGCAGTGCGATGCCGCACAAGATGAACACGCGATCGTGCGAGCGGATCAACGGGTTGGCGGTCGTGCTTCGCGGCTACGCGTCGATGACGGGCGAACTCGCCGGTGCGCAGTGGAACGAGGGGGACGTGTCCTGCAGTGTCGTGCGGCGCGTGGCGTTGCCGGACGCGTTCTTCGCCGCCGACGGCCTGTATCAGACCTTCCTCACGGTGCTGTCGGAGCTGGGTCCGTACCCTGCGGTCATCGAGCGCGAGCTCGACAGATACCTGCCGTTCCTGGCTACCGCCCGCGTGCTGGTGGCGGCCGTGCGGCGAGGCGTCGGGCGTGAGGTCGCCCACGATGCGATCCGCGAGCATGCGGTCGACATGGCGTTGGCGATGCGTCAGAAGGGCATCGAACACAATGACCTCTTCGAACGACTCGCCGGCGACGAGCGTCTGGGGCTCACCGCGCAGGAGCTGGAGACCCTGACATCCGAACCGACGGCGTTCATCGGTGCCGCGTCCGCGCAGGTGCAGTCGGTCGTGGAACGCGTCGCCGACGTGGTCGACGCCCATCCACGGGCCGCGGCCTACGAGCCCGACCCCATCCTGTGATGATCGGGCATGGTCAGGTCGTGGTACGGGCGCGGGGACTGCGGTCGACGGCCTCGTAGCCCCATCCTGCGAGCTGGGCTCGTGCCGACTCGATGCGCTCGGCCGGCGCCGGATGCTGCCAGGGGTCTGGACGGTGCAGCGCCGTGGACACCGTGATGCGCGACGGGTCGAGGTCGTCACCCACCTCGTCCCAGGTCACCGGGACCGACACGCTGGCCGTCGGGGTCGCGCGCGGGCTCCACGCTGCGACCGCGTGCTGGCCGGGGCCGTGACGCGACCAGTCGAGCAGCAGCCGGCCGCGCCGGTCGGCCTTGCGCATCTCGACGGTCAGGTGGTCGGGATGACGGTCGGCAAGGCACCGCGCGACGGCCAGTGCGAACGCCCGCAGGTCGGCGAAGCTGTAGCGCCGCTCGATCCGCACGACCACGTGCAGACCACGTTTGCCACTCGTCTTCACGCGGGGCGGCAGTCCGAGCTCGTCGAGCAGCTCCCGCAGCCACCACGCGGCTTGCGGCACCGACTGGTCGTCGCTGGACGGGTCGAGGTCGAACAGCAGCGTGTCAGGGCGGTCCGGCCGGTCGGTGCGCGACAACCACGCGTGCAGCTCGACGACGGCCATCTGCGCGGCCCACTGGAGCTCTGGCAGTCCGGCGGCCAGGAGATAGTCCACGTCGCGCTCGGAGGAGTGCGACCAGGTCGTGAACCGGTGGAGGTCATCTGGCGCGTCCGTACCGAGGTGCTTCTGGAAGAACCCCGAGCGCTCGACGCCCGCGGGGTGACGCTTCAGCGTCAGCGGGCGCCGCTCCGCGGCCGCGAGCAGCCGATCGGCGGCTGCCGTGTAGTAGTCCCAGAGGTCGGCCTTGGTGATGCCCGCCTGCGGCCAGAGCAGCTTGTCCGGGCTGGACAGACCCGGTCTGGCGTCAGTTGACAACCTCGAACCGTTGCTCGTCGTCGACGACGTTGATCTCCTCGACCACCACGTCCTCGACATTGGCGTACGGCGGTCCGGCCCGACACTCGTCGATCAGCTCATCGACCGCGGCCCGCGTGCCCTGCACTTCGGCCTCGACCCGTCCATCGTCGGCGTTGCGGACCCATCCGGTCAACCCGCGTGTCTGTGCCTCGTCAGAGGTGGTCGAGCGGAAGAACACGCCCTGCACACGACCGGAGATCCACAGGTGGACCCTGATCAGTTCGTCGTCACTCATGACCGCAGTGTTACCGACATGGGGCGGATCTGATGCGTGGTGGTCCCGGAAGCGGTGTGCACCACGGTGTGCAGGGGCGCACGCCGCGCGGGTCGGGCGAGGCTAGGGTTTGCGCGACGGCTGTCGCTCGCGCTGGGGGTCGTGAGTCGCACGACGAGAGAGTGGAGCAGGACATGGCTGACGCCCCCGCCGTGGTGGTCGAGAACCTCGAGAAGGCCTTCGGCGAGACCAAGGCGCTCGACGGCATCGACCTGCAGATCAGCGAGGGCACGATTCTCGGGCTGCTCGGACCCAACGGTGCGGGCAAGACGACTGCGGTACGCGTGCTCGCGACGCTGCTGCATCCCGACAGCGGGCACGCCGAGATCTTTGGGTACGACGTCGTGCGACAGCCGGCCGAGGTGCGCACCCTGATCGGGCTCGCTGGGCAGAACGCCGCCGTCGACGAGCTGCTCACCGGCCGTCAGAACCTGCGCATGGTCGGCCGGCTCTACCACATGCCCGCGAGTGAGGTTCGATCCCGCTCGGAGGAACTTCTGGAGCGATTTGAGCTCACCGACGCCGCCAAACGCGCGGTGCGTACCTACTCGGGCGGCATGCGCCGCCGACTCGACCTGGCGGCGAGCCTGCTCAACCGGCCACGGATCCTCTACCTCGACGAGCCGACGACGGGCCTGGACCCCCGCAGCCGCGCCGACGTGTGGCAGATGATCAGAGCGCTGGTCCACGAGGGGACGACGCTGCTGCTGACCACCCAGTATCTCGAGGAGGCGGATCGCCTCGCGGACCAGATCTCGGTGATCGACAACGGGAAGGTCATCGCCGAGGGGACGGCCGACGAGCTCAAGTCATCCACAGGAGGACAGGTGGTCGAGGTCCGCGTGACCCGTGCCGCGGACCTCGACCGCGCCGTCGCGGTGCTGTCGAGCATCGGCGACGCGGAAGCGGCCAGGACCGACGACCAGGTCGCCACCGTCGCCGCCGAACGGGGTGTGGCCTCGGTCGCCGACGCGGCGGAGGCGCTGCGGCGCGAGCAGCTCGACGTGACCGACCTCGCGCTGCGCCGACCGACGCTCGACGACGTGTTCCTCGACATCACCGGTCGTGTGGCGGACGAGACGCCGTCATCCAACGGCGACCGTCCCAGCGGTGGACGCGGCCGCCGCGGCGAACGGCGAAAGGCCCGGCAATGACCACGGCGACCGCTCCCACCGCCGACGCGGTGCGCACAGGGCAGATCACACTCGGCACGGCGCTGTCGGACGCGGCGACCATCACTCGACGGTACCTGACGCACATCCTGCGCCAGCCACGCCTGCTGATCTTCTCCACGATTCAGCCGGTGATGTTCGTCCTGCTGTTCGTCTACGTCTTCGGTGGCGCGCTGCTCAACAGCCCCGCCATCCAGCAGTACGGTTCGTACAAGGACTTCCTGCTGCCGGGAATCTTCGTGCAGACCGTGGCGTTCGGCGCGACCCAGACGGCCATCGCGCTCGCCGAGGACCTCAACAAGGGCGTGATCGACCGGTTCCGTTCGCTGCCGATGGCGCGCTCCGCGGTGCTCGTTGGCAGGACCGTGGCCGACCTCGTGCGCGGCTTCGCCGTCGTCGTGATCATGACGGTGGTCGGCCTCATCATCGGCTTCCGGCCACAGGCACTGGGGCTGCTCGGCGCGATCGCCATCGTCGTCGCCTTCGGGTTCGCCATGAGTTGGATCTACGCGGTCGTCGGGTTGTCCGCACCGAACTCCGAGACGGCGCAGGCGGCCAGCTTCGTGGTGACGTTCCCGCTGGTGTTCGCCAGTGCGGTGTTCATCCCGCCGACCACGATGCCCGACTGGCTGCGTGTCTTCGCGGAGCACAACCCGATCACCCATGTCGCCGAGGCGTCGCGTGCGCTCGCGACCGGCATCGGCGACGTGACCGGCCCGCTGCTGTGGTCACTGGCGTGGATCGCCGGTCTTCTGCTCGTGTTCGTGCCGCTGGCGGTCAACCGCTACCGCAAGATGAGCTGAACGTCGGTG
The DNA here is from genome assembly GCA_019347695.1 of Actinomycetota bacterium. GTDB lineage: Bacteria > Actinomycetota > Nitriliruptoria > Euzebyales > JAHELV01 > JAHELV01. Next base: position 68,331 of record JAHWKT010000004.1, read on the forward strand.
TGGCGCGCAGTCCTCGATATTGATGACTGCGCTCCACCCCGTCAGGCGAGTCGGTCGATCATGCCGCGAACGTAGGCGGCCTGGCCGGCGTGCTGCATGCCGTCGTCGACCACGCTGACGAGCCGCACGCCGACGGACACCGGCGGCTCGTAGTTGTCGTCGATGATGCGATCGAGATCGTCCGGCCGGAGCGAGGCCACCACCGCGACTGTGCGCTCGGAGACCCGGTCGTGGTACTCGAGCAGCACCGCGGCGCTGGCAGGCCGCACCGCGGCGACCTGCTCGGACGTGTGGCCCCATCCGTGGTCCATGGCTCCGGCGGGCAGGCCGAAGCTCGTCGCCCAGTCCCGCTCGGTCCAGGTCTGCTCCTGACCGGCGATCTCCGACACGTGGTCGTCCTGGATCCGTGTCAGGTGCCACACGAGCCACCCGATCGGGTTGGCCTGTGGTTCGGGACGCCAGACGAGCGCATCGACGCCGAGTCCTTCGACCGCGTCGTGCACCACTTCGGTGATTCGGGAGAAGGCATCCAGCAGCAGTCCGTCAATATCCATCGACACACCATAGCGATGGTGCCGCGCAGTCGATCGACGGCAGTTGCGTCCGTCACGGACATAGGGACGCGATCGACGCGACCAGCACCCCGTCTGGGCACACAGTTCGGGGTGGTCGACCGAGGCAGGCCTATGGTCGAGCTCCGTCGACCACCCCG
>JAHWKT010000206.1 GCA_019347695.1 Actinomycetota bacterium
GAGCATGGGCGCCTCGTCCTTCTCGCCCTCGCCGATGACCACGACGCCGTCCATCACGACCTCGTTGAGCATGCGACGCATCCCGTCGACCGCCGCCTGGTCACCCGCCTCCTTGTTGGCGTTGCCCATCCAGCGGCCGGCCGCCAGCGCGGCGACCTCCGTTGCTCGCACGAGCTCCAAGGCCAGTTCGCGATCGGGTTGCGCCACGGTCAACTCCTCGGTTGTCGGCGGCTTGAGCATACGGCCTGCCGGCGTGCTGTCGACACCGTGATCCTCTCTCTGCCTGGAGGCACATCTCAGCCCCAGCCGATCCACCCCTCGCTGGTGTCCTCGTCGCCGAGCACCCGTTGCTCGTCGGCCGACTGTGGCAGCACGGATGTCAGATACGACGACAGGGCCCGATCGATGCCGACATCGGCCCCCTCTTGCTCGGACAGGTACCACTTGTGCTCGATGACCTCGTGGAACACCTCGACCGGTTCGAGGCGTGCCTCGAGCTCCGGCGGGATCGCCTCGACGACCCGGGTGAAGACCTCGTCCAGCCAGCGGTAGGCGGCGACCGCCTCGGGCACCGGCCGGCCGCTGCGCTGCTCGAGCACGGCGCGGAAGTTCGTGAGATCGTTGAGCAGGCTCCGCGCCTGGTTCGCCTGCGCGTGCAGTCCGGTGAGCTCCAGCAGACGCCGCCGGTGATGACCCTGCTCGGCGACGTGGGTCCGCACGCGCAGCCGGTGGCCGCCGTCCGCCGCCTCGAGCTCCACCTCGTCGACGTCGAACCCGAGCTCGTTGAGGCGCCGCAGCCGCGCATCGACGCGGTACCGCTCGTCGACCCCGATCACGACCTCCGAGGTGAGCTCCGCCCACAGCTGCGCGTACTGCTGGCCCAGCCGTTCGGAGAACTCGACGGGGTCGGGCTCTGCCGGCAGTCCCAGCTGGGCCTGCAGATCCATGAGGCCGCCGGCGACGTTCAGCCGGGCGATCTCGACGTCGGCGAACCGCTGCCCTGGGCTCAGCTGGGCGTGCCACTCGCCCGTCTCGACGTCGACGATGTAGGCCGCCAGCGCCCCGGCGTCGCGCCGGAACAGCGTGTTCGACAGCGAGCAGTCACCCCAGTAGAAGCCGGCGAGGTGCAGCCGCGCCAACAGCAGCGTCATCGCGTCGAGCAACCGCCGGTGCAGACCGCTGATGCTGTGCGGATCGGCCTCGTCCTCGGCGGCGGGACGGCGGTGGGTGAACAGCATCCGAAACGGCAGGGAGTACTCCAGGTACCGCGTGATCACGACGTGCTCGAGGCCGCGGCGCTGCACGACGCCGACGACCTCGACGACGGGCATCTGCTCCTCCGCCATGCGCCGCAGCACCCGGTACTCGCGGTCGGCGAGCCGAGGCGGCAGCTCCTTGCACGCGTACAGCGCACCGTCGATGTCGACGAACCGCACCACGTGGCGGTGGATGCCCGCCGCCACGTCGACGCAGTGCTCGTCGCTCCACGCGTCGAGCGGCTGCCGCCATGGCAGGCCGAGGAAGTCCGGATGCCCGGGACGCATGAGGAACCGAAGTCCGCCGTCGCCGGTCGTGTCCGCAGGGGCGTCGATCATGGTCCGACTCCAACGGCTCGACATGTGATTCCATGCTTGGCATTCACCTGATATTCGCCGTTTGTTCCAGATACGTGTCACTGTCCGTGGGACGGATACTGTGGCGCCCAGGCATAGTCGCCACATGACCGAACACCCTTCCCGGACGGTAGCGGATCCCCACCCGATGACCGACGACCCGTTGGACCGACTCGAGATCGAACGCCGCGAGGCGTCCGCATCCCGGCCCCGCCTGCACGGCCAGCTCGAGGAGATCGACCGGCAGCTGATCGAGATGATGCGCGCGGTCGCCGGCCGCGTGCAACCGACCACGGACGCCTTCCTCGAGGCCGACACCCACGTCGCGGCGTCGCTGATCGACGCCGACAAGCTGCTGACCCGCGACTGCACCGACCTGGAGGAGGCAAGCTACCTGCTGCTGGCGACGCAGAGCCCCGTCGCGACCGATCTTCGACACATCATCGCGGTGCTGCGGTCGGTCAACGACGTCCAGCGGACGGGCAACCTGCTGACCCATGTGGTCGAGTCGCTGTCGTGGGTCCATCCGCCGTCACTGCCCCAGGAACTGCGGGACACGATCCGGCAGCTCGGCGCGGTGACGAAGGACATGCTCGACAACGCGGCGACCGCCTGGGTCGACCAGGACCCGCTCGCGGCCGAAGATCTCGAACGACAGGACGACCAGGCCGACCTGTTGCAGAAGATGGTGCTGTCCGAGCTCTACACGGGCTCGCAGACCATCGAGGAGTCCGTGTCGCTCGGCCTGATCGCCCGCTACTACGAACGCGCCGCGGACCACGCCGTCGAGCTCGCGCGACACCTGACGTTCTTCCTCACCGGCGACCGCCTGTCGGACCGGATCGACACCGACTGACGCCGTCCGCGACGGCGCCGGCGACGAGCCGCCCCACCCGGGGGCGGCGGCGCATGCGAGGTGGCGTCGGTTCCGGGCAGATGCGCTGATCGGCCAGAATCGGTGTGCACCGTCCGCTAGCGTCCAGTGCGATCAACTCGGACGGCAGGAGGATGATCCGTGGACGCTGACCTCGGCGGGGCGCAGCCCACGGCCGCGCCTGCGACGCTGCGGCTCAACGCCGTGATCGTCAGCGTCGTCGACACGACCCCGCGGGTGCTCACCGTCCGCCACCCCGACGGTCGACCGGCGCTGCCGTACGGTCTGCTGCGCGACGACGATCGCACACTGGACCGCGCGCTGCGCCGCTGGGTCGGTGAGCAGTCGGGACTCGAGCTCGGCTACGTCGAGCAGCTCTACACCTTCGGCGACATCAGGCGGGATTCTGGGGAGACCGCCCGCACCCTGTCGATCGCCTATCTGGCGCTGGTGCAGCCCACCGCCGCGCGGGTCGACGCGGCCTGGATCGACTGGTACGACCTGCTGCCGTGGGAGGACTGGCGTTCGGGTCGGCCCGCCGCCCACGACGCGCTGCTGCCCGCGCTGTCGGACTGGGTCGACGATGCGGCCGGCCCTGCCTGTCACCAGCGACGCCGCGACCGCGTGGACATCGCCTTCGGCATCGACCCGCAGAGGGAGAGGGCGAGCGCCAGCGAGCCGGCGGGTGGGGACCTCTGGGACGGCGTGCGCGTGCTCGACCGCTACGAGCTGCTGTGGGAAGCGGGCCTCGTGGCGGAGGCGCTGCGCGACCGCGGCGACGACGCGGCTGACACGCACCCCGCCGGCAGCTGGCGCGGCACCCCGCTGGCGCTGGACCACCGGCGCATCGCCGCGACCGCGCTCGGACGCCTGCGTGGCAAGCTGACCTACCGTCCCGTGGTGTTCGAGCTGCTGCCGCCGACGTTCACCCTGCGGCGTCTGCAACAGGTCGTCGAAGCGCTCGCCGGCGTGAGCCTGCACACCCAGAACTTCCGCCGGCTCGTCGATCGTGGTGGGTTCGTGGAGGGCACCGGCGAGTTCGAGGAGCAGACCGGCGGACGACCGGCCGAGCGGTTCCGGTTCCGCCCGGAGGTGCTGCGCGAGCGGCCGCGGCCTGGCCTGGGCCTGCCCCGCCGCAGCTGATCCGTCGGGCGCCGCCCCACCGTCCGCGCTGCCCGACGGATCACTGTCGCGGCGCGCGCGGGCGACTCCTCCCCACCGCAGGACGACTTATGCTCACGCGTAGCATTACCTTATGCTCACGCGTAGCATTAGGAGTGCACCTCGCCTCCTACACGCTGGAGTCACCGTGTCGCAGACCCTGATGCCCGAGCAGCTGCAGACGATCATGCCGGCGGCCGAGTGGTCGACCCACGCGCCGCTGGTCGAGCGGATCACCCGGCTCAAGCGCGAACGCGATGCCATCGTGTTGGCGCACAACTACATGACGCCCGAGATCTTCCACGGCGTGGCCGACCTCACCGGCGACTCGCTGGCGCTCGCACGGCTGGCCGCGGAGACCGACGCCGACGTCATCGTGATGGCCGGCGTGCACTTCATGGCCGAGACCGCAAAGCTCGTCAACCCCGACAAGACCGTGCTGATTCCGGATCTGCGGGCCGGATGCTCGCTGGCGTCGTCGATCACCGGCGCGGACATCCGCCTGCTGCGCCAGCGCCACCCCGGCGTGCCGGTCGTCACCTACGTCAACACCAGCGCCGAGGTCAAGGCCGAGTCCGACATCTGCTGCACCTCGGGCAACGCCGTGCAGGTGATCGAGTCACTGGGCGTCGACAAGGTCATCTTCCTGCCCGACGAGTACCTGGGCCGGTGGGTCGCGACGCAGACCGACGTCGAGCTCGTCCTGTGGACCGGGCACTGCGAGGTGCATGAGCGGTTCACGGCCGAGGAGCTGCGCGC